>BQJC01000001.1:1437500-1600263 GCA_021604505.1 Nitrospinaceae bacterium
ATTGGAATTTTATGGAAAGAACGACTCTGGTTCAACACGTCCGCCAGCAGGAAAAAATGAATCCCGAAGCCACCGGGGAGTTCACCAGTTTGATGAATGAACTGATGGTCGCCTCCAAAATCGTTTCTTTGGAGGTCAATAAAGCCGGTATCGGCGAAGATATTCTCGGCCTGACGGGAAAAATCAATGTTCAGGGGGAAGAAGTCCAGAAGCTCGATGAGTTCGCGGACATGACTTTCACCAAGATCATCGGCCAGTCGGGCACGGTCTGCGCCATCACCTCCGAAGAGCTGGAATACCCGGTGATCATTCCCCCTGAAAGGAAACCGGGGAAATATATTTTCATGATGGACCCTCTGGACGGCTCGTCCAATATCGACGTCAACGTCGGCATCGGCACCATTTTTTCCGTTTACCGCAAAAAGAGTAAAGGCGATAAAGTCACTGAAGAGGATCTTCTGCAACGGGGAGATCAGCAGGTCGCGGCAGGTTATATCATGTATGGTTCGAGCACCGTGTTCGTTTACACGTCGGGCCGGGGAGTGCACGGTTTCACGCTCGATCCCGCACTGGGCGAGTTCTTCCTCTCGCATCCAGACATCCACATTCCGCAACAGGGCTCCACATATAGTATCAATGAGGGCAACACGGAGATCTGGTGCGAGGAGCAGAAAAACTTTATCTCGCATTTGAAAGAAAAAGATACCGCGACAGGCCGGCCCTACACCCTGCGTTACATCGGCACGCTGGTTTCGGATTTTCACCGTACGTTGCTGAAGGGCGGAATCTTCATGTATCCGAAGGACAAAAAAAATCTGAATGGCAAATTGCGTTTTGCGTTTGAGGCCGCACCCCTTGGGTTCATCATTCAGAACGCCGGTGGCCGGGCCTCCACCGGAGAACAAAATATTCTGGACATGACCCCCACGGAAATTCATCAGCGTGTGCCTCTTTACATCGGAAGCCTGCGTGATATCGAACTCGCTGAGAAACACCTGGCCACCCGCGTTAACGAAGGAAAATGCGCCTGATCAGGCTTCTCGATGAAGGTGTGATGGACCCCGTTTTAAATTTTCCTCCACAACAACCTCTTCAGCCATCCATCTAAAATGAAAATTCAGAGCATCCGCGGCGTCAAAGACATTCTTCCTGGAGACATAGAGAAATGGCAATGGGCGGAGGAAATTGCCCGCGATGTGTTTTCCAGATATGGATTTAAAGAAATCCGTCTGCCCATTTTCGAAAAAACCCAGCTCTTTTCAAGGAGTATAGGGGAGACCACCGATATCGTCGAAAAAGAGATGTACACCTTCACCGACCGCAGTGGAGAGCAGATCACCCTGCGTCCGGAAGGAACCGCCTCTGTCGTGCGAGCCTACATCGAACATAAAATGTACAACCCGCCGTCGGTCGTCAAACTGTATTACATGGGCCCCATGTTCCGTTATGAACGTCCGCAGGCAGGGCGCTTCCGGCAGTTTTATCAGATCGGCATCGAGGCCATGGGAACAGACAACCCGGTCATCGATGTGGAAGTCATGACCCTGTTGATGGAGTTTTTTCGGCGCCTGGGTCTGAGCGACCTGGAACTCCAGATCAACAGCCTCGGATGCAGCGACTGCCGCCCCAAATACCGGGAGGTGCTCAAGACAGCGATTCAGGGGCATCTCGATGAACTGTGCAGCAATTGCAACCAGCGCTATGAGAGAAATCCCCTGAGAGTTCTCGACTGCAAGGTGGAGCGCGACCGGGAAATCGCCAAGGGCCTGCCCAAAACGGCGGAGCATTTGTGCAAAACATGTCAGACCAATTTCTCCCAGGTGCAGACCTTTTTGGATTCCATCGGAACCCCCTATTCCTTGAATCCCCTCCTGGTGCGCGGATTGGATTATTATTCGCGGACCACGTTTGAGGTCGTTTCCACAGGTTTGGGAGCGCAGAATGCGATTTGCGGAGGGGGACGCTATGACTCCCTGGTCCAGGAATTTGACGGCCCCTCGACACCCTGCTTCGGGTTTGCCCTGGGCATGGAACGTTTGATATCACTCCTTCCGGTTGAGAACAAAACTTCAGACACCCGGCCCGATATTTTTGTCGTCAGTCTGGGCGATGAGGCCAAACGTCAAAGCTTCAAAATCATCCACGAATTGCGGAAAGAAGGGTTCATCATCGATCAGGATTACGAGGGCGGCAGCATGAAAAGCCAGATGAGAAAAGCCAATAAGTCCTTTTGCAGATACGCCCTCATCATCGGTGAAAATGAAATAAAAACCGGGAAATTTTTGCTGAAAAATATGGAGTCCAGTTCCCAGGCCGAAGTCCCGGCAGAAAATCTAACTGAGGAAATAAAAAATCAGCTCACCGGCTGATAGCACCCAATCTCGTCTCATAGGCTTAAATTGTTATTGATAACGCAAACGTTGACCCCGTAAAAGCCTCATGGTAAATTAGCGGGTGTAACATTTTGAAAATTATTCTCAATAATTAAAAAATGGCCAGCAAAGAATTGGAAGTTCTGGAAGATTTTATTTCCCAGAACAATTTAAAGATCACCCGGCAACGGCGGGCCGTGCTGAAAGCGTTTCTTGAACACGAGGAGCATGTCAGCGCCGAAGAACTCTATCGACTGGTCACCGCTACCGAACCCAAAGTGGGCCTGGCCACCGTGTACCGGACATTGGCCCTGTTGACCAAAAGCGGCCTGGCCTCGGAACTGGATTTCGGCGACGGGCAAAAACGCTACGAACACAAATACATGCACAGCCATCACGACCACATGATCTGCACCGAATGCGGGAAGATCATCGAGTTCAACCACCCCCTCATCGAAAAATTTCAAGAAGAAGTGGCCGCCCGCAACGGCTTCACCATCACATCCCACAAACTGGACATGTTCGGCATCTGCAGCGAGTGTCGTTGACCCCCTGCCCTCCCTGCACTGTTCCTCACGGCGGGAATGAATATTATAGGGGTGATATAATACAAAAATAAGATACCTTTTCCCGGCGCTTTCAAATTTCAATGGACACAACCGCCGGATGAGGTTCACAATCAGGCGTAAAATTAAGAAGGGCATGCCCCTCAGACTCTCTTATAGGAAAGGATAGGATTTATGACAGGAAACAATCGTGTCGGTTTTGTAGGAGTCGGCCGCATGGGCGCCAATATGGCCAAGCATCTCAAGGACGTGGGTTATGTCATCACGGCGGTTCAGGATCGCAATATGACAGGCGCCGAATCATTAGCGCGGGAATTGGGTTGCGAAGCGGCGCCTTCGCCTGCCCGGGTTGCCGAATTAAGCGATGTCGTGCTGACGGTGGTACCGGATGATGCCGCCATGTACGAGATCTACGCGGAGGCAAGTCCCGCAAGCCTGCTGTGCCATGCAAAGGGCCGGTTGTTCATTAATTTCGCAACGGTCAACTCAGAAGTCCAAATCAAGATCGAAGCCCTCGTCGAGCGGAACGGGGGGGCCAATCTTGAAGCGCTTATGGCCAGCAGCATTACCCAGGCGCGGGACGGAACACTCTATCTTATGTGTGGAGGAAAAGAGCCGGTCTTTAAACAAGCTCATTCAATACTTCAGGCTCTGAGCTCAAATCTCCTTTATACCGGTCCTGCCGGTGAAGCAGCCAAGGTAAAAGCGCTCGTCAATATGGTCATGAACTGCAACACCGAAGCGTTGGCGGAGGGATTGGGCCTCGGAGAGGCTCTCGGGCTGGACCTGACAATGCTTCGCGAGGTCTTTGGCCAAACGGGTGCGGCATCGCGCGTTCTTGAAACAGACGGTGAAGACATGCAAAAACGGGATCATGAGTGCTATTTCTCCGCCGCCCATGCGGCAAAAGATTGCGGGATCGCCCTCAACCTGGCACAGTCAGCCGGGTTACAGTTACCGGTGGCCCAAGCCACTTTTGAACAATACCAGCGTCTCGTAAATGCTGGCAAAGGCGAACTCGACAAGTCGGGTGTGGCTGAATTGGTGTTTAAGGGACGAATGAAATAGCGGGAGAGTTTTAAATCGGTCTAAACTGAAAATGATACCAATTCCTTATCCAGGAGAAGAACATAATGCAGCTCGAAGATGAACTGGGAGATATTCTACAAAAGGCCCGGGACGGCAAAACATGGTCGACAGACGACCTTGCACGGGCAACGGACCTCCCGGATGACGACATTCGGCGAATAGAAAACTACGAATGGACACCGGAGGATTCGGTGGTATTAGAGCTTGCCAGGGTTTTGGATTTAGACGGGCCCGCCCTGATTGAAATTGCTCAGGAGCGATGGATACCAAAAAAACCCGCCGATGATCCAAATTTTGATCTGATTTGCCTGAATGTATTTATGGGGGAGTATCCTGTAAATTGTTACTTGCTACGCTGTAAGGAGACGGGAGAAACCGCGGTGGTGGATACCGGGGCAAACCCAAAAACGATCATCAACAAGGCCCGCGAGATGGGCGTTCGTCCAAACAGGATCCTGTTAACCCATGCCCACCCGGATCACGCCGGCGGACTGGGGCAACTCAGCGATGCTTTTGATTGTCCTACCTACATTGACCAAAATGAACCGCAACCCAAAGGAAGCCGCAATTTCAAAATTGTCAAGGACGGGGATGAATTGACGCTTGGTAAATTGAGAATCCGATGCATAGAGACACCTGGCCATACAACGGGTGGCGTCTCTTATCTAATAAACCAAACCTTGCTATCAGGAGACGTGATCTTCGCCGGATCCATGGGACGCGCCAATTCCTCCTGGAGCGAACTGTTTAATTCCATCACGCAAAAAGTACTGCGTCTGCCGGATGCGACCGCCCTTCACCCAGGCCATGGGCCCGCGACTACAGTGGGGCAAGAGAAAGAGAACAATCCATTTTTCGTTGGACGCGTGGAATAGATTGTAGGTCTTCAAACAAAAATGGAACAATTGAGGTAAAAAGTTTAGAGGTACTTTTTGTTAAATTTTTATTAGCCAATTGACCACTTATGGCCGTTAGCAGACATGTCCGCTCTCGTGTGGTTAAATCCGCCACGTGTTATTTTGAACAATTGCACCGGTTTCTTTCGTCATTTAGAGCGGGGCACGGGGAGGAATCACCGGGCTATCACCCAGCCCCATGAACATCATCACGAACAAAACTACCACCAGTGCCAGGACTAAAATCAGAACCGCCTTGGCTCCTTTACTCATAACTTAACTCCTGAGTTATAAACCACGCAAAATAATTATAGCCCCTTCGCATATAACGCGGGAAGCCAAAACCCCAAAATGTTATTCCGTTTCCAGTAAAGTCGTAACCACACACAACCACCCTCAGGGGCCTTCGGGCTTCTGGGAGATTGGCTATAAGGTATAATATGACTTTAATGTCTGCTATCGAGGGATAAAGGGGTCAGATAAAGGGGTCAAGTCTTTTCTTGACTACATATTCTCATCAATGAACTATATTTTTTTCCCAGCCCTTTATCCTCTTTTATTTTATTTCGAAATCTCCAGCAATGCGTCCCAACCGTTCGGTAATTTGAAAACCCAAAATAATGCCCCAGTTCGGAAAGTTTCAAACCAGACAGCTCCTTTGACAGCAACAAAGCCATCAACCGCGGGATATTCTCGGTTCCGCGCTTCCCCTGAAAAAAACAGGATTCATCGACCTTGAACGCGCGGCAAATTTCCCGCTTGATAAGAACCACAACGCCTTCCCCTCGGATTTTCCTTTTCTCCGTCACCTCAATATCAGGATGGCTAAATAGGTACTTTTCTTTAATCCTCTCGATGAAATCGGCGTCGCCTAAAATACTGCCCTGTTTTTTCGAACCATAATACTTTTCAATTTCCTCACTCTCATTTTCAGCCATGAAACGTTTGTACCGCTCGACAGCCGTCTTCTTTTTTCTCGAAAAATAGCTCAATGCAAAATCCGTATTCAACCCCAGTATCGAATCCCTTTGACCAATATAGGATTTATGACTGCTCCAGTTAAATCCACTCAAGCGGTCGACCATCTTTGCTTTCACCGGGTTCTTGTGTATATAGCGCACCACCTCAATAAAATAGGCGTCGTCCTGCACCAGGATGCTCTTGAACCGACCGCGATACAACGGGCCATCCCGGCGGTGTTTTCTGTTGTAACGCTGGGTATACACCCCATTCAGATGCCTCATAAACCGGGAGAGATTACCGGAAGGCGTACGAATCAGGAGATGGTAATGATTGGGCATCAAACAATAGGCATAAAGATTCACATTGAACAAGCGGCAACCTTCTGCCAGGGTAGATAGAAAAGTCTCGTAATCCTTTTTATCTGAAAATATCAGGTTCCGGTTCAACCCACGATTCATCACATGATAAAAAGCGCCCTCAAACTCTATCCGTAAAGGTCGACTCATGGCTCCCTTTTAAGGCTTCTTCGTAAATGTAGTCAAGAAAAGACTTGACCCCTTTATCCCCTTTATGAGATCCGGCGTCCGCTGATCGGTTCCCGCTTCCCCGATCGTGTCCCAGGGCGCTGGTGATCGTCGCTCCCTGGGGAATGTTCACTCCATTGAAACGCATGCCGACGTTCAGGTGAAAACCGCCGTCGTGAGTCAGTTCAAGATCGGAACTGGTCAGCGACATGGACCCGGTTTCCCATTCTTCCGCATCGTCCGTACTTGCCGAAACCTGGATGTCGAGAGTGGTTGTGGCGGCTACTACGGATGGCGGGTCATATTGCGGTGGGAGAATCTAAGGAGATGGAAAAGAGAATGTAGTCAAGAAAAGACCTGACCCCTTTACCCCTTTACACGAATTGTCCTAAGTCAAGACTTGACCCCTTACCTTTTTCAGACATGAAACTTTTGTACCGTTCGACAGCCGTCTTCTTTTTTCTTGAAAAATAGCTCAATGCAAAATCCGTATTCAACCCCAATATCGAATCCTTTTTACCCATATAGGATTTATGACTGCTCCAATTAAATCCACTCAAGCGGTCGACCATCTTGGCTTTCACCGGGTTCTTGTGTATATAGCGCACCACCTCAATAAAATAGGCGTCGTCCTGCACCAGGATGCTCTTGAAACGACCGCGATACAACGGGCCATCCCGGCGGTGTTCCCTGTTGTAACGCTGGGTATACACCCCATTCAGATGCCTCATAAACCGGGAGAGATTACCGGAGGGCGTACGAATCAAAAGATGGTAATGATTGGGCATCAAACAATAGGCGTACAGATTCACGTTGAACAAACGGCAACCTTCTTCCAGGGTAGAAAGAAAAGTCTCGTAATCCTTTTTATCTGAAAATATCAAGGTCCGGTTCAACCCGCGATTCATCACATGATAAAAAGCGCCCTCAACCTCTATGCGTAATGGTCGACTCATGGTTCCATTTTTAAATCTTCTTGGAAGGTGTAGTCAAGAAAAGACCTGACCCCTTTAAATTACTTTATTATTCTTTAAGCTTTAGCTTTACTTTATTTATTTCTGACCCCTTCTAATCTCCGGAGGCTCTATTGAAAGAACTTCCAAACAGGAACTTGAAGTGGCAACCACATAATGCTTGTACAATTCAGAATCCACAAGTATTTCAAAACGGGAAGCTAAATTAGAAGGTTCAATAATAAACGTTGATCCGATTTTCTTTTCAATACTCTTTATAATAACCCAATAATTTGTCAGGTGCTCTTCATCAGCAATAACATATGGGCCAACAATCCCAGGCTCCATAATTACTTCAAATAAAGCTCCAGAATCTGTTGCAACCTTAAATATTGGCGGTGTTTGATCTATCAGACTAACAAAGTCAAGATTATAGTCCGAAATTTCGGTTTCCCAACGAATTATTTTCATTCTTAAACTTTCTAAGGACTATTAAATCTAAAAATAGTTTGTCCAACTTTTCTTTCGGAAACACTGATAGTATTCCCATTTTTAGAATCGGTCCGTAATGTAAAATTCCTACTTCCGTAAGATGAAGGGGTCTGAAGGGGTCAAGTTTTGAAGGGGTCAAGTCTTTTCTTGACTATATATCCTCATTAATGAGCTAATATTTTTTTGCAACCCTTTATCCCCTTTTATTTTATTTCTAAATCTCCAACAATGTGTTCCAACGGTTCGATAATTTGAAAGCCCAAAATAATACCCTAGCTCGGAAAGTTTTAAACCAGACAGCTCCTTTGACAACAACAAAGCCATCAACCGTGGGATATTCACGGTTCCGCGCTTCCCCTGGAACAAACAGGATTCATCGACCTTGAACGTGCGGCATATTTCCCTCTTGACAAGAACCACAACTCCTTCCCCACGGATTTTTCTTTTCTCCGTCACCTCAATATCAGGATCGCTGAATAGGTACTTTTCTTTTATCCTGTCGATGAAATCGGCGTCGCCTAAAATACTGCCCTGTTTTTTAGATTCATAAAACTCTACAATCTCCTCACTCTCTTTTTCAGCCATGAAACTTTTGTACCGTTCGACAGCCGTCTTCTTTTTTCTCGAAAAATAGCTCAATGCAAAATCCGTATGACCTTTCCCCCATAAACTGGACGGTTTTGAAGTAGAGTTTTCCTGTATTTTGAGCCTCACCCATTTTCTGTGCCGATGTATTTGAATCGCACATCCTGTGAGAGCCGACGTCTAAGAAGGTGTCGCTGGGGTTAACAGGCAAGGTCCTGCTCGTTATGGCCGGAGCCAACTGTGACGACGCCGGTCGAGCCCAGATGATCGGGATGATAGTAGCTTACCGCAGCGCCTGAGGTCATATTGCTGTTGGCGTCATAGCCGTAGACACGGAATGGGTTATTGTCCGGATTCTGTAGTCGATGCAGAGAAGGATTGTGCGCAACGAAACCCGATGTAGTTGTAGATCTCGTTGATGGCCTGACCGTAGGTGGTCACTTTGGGAAAAACGCGGTTTTTCGGATGCACCCAGATGCGGTTGGTGATACGCAGGGCTCCCGCCGACGAATCAAAGGCTCCACCGCGGATGACTTTGTGTTCACCCGATTTGGGCCCCTTGGGGTTGTTTTTTCCCCGGATCTGATAATACGGCTCGTACCAGTCATCGACCCATTCCCAGACATTTCCCATCATGTCGTACAGCCCGTACTGATTCGGCAGTTTCTGGCCAACGGGATGGGTCACGTCCTTTGAATTGTCAGCGTACCAGGCATAGCTTTCATCCATCATATTGCCCCAGTAGTAACGGGAATCGGCACCGCCCCGGGCGGCATACTCCCATTCCGCCTCGGTCGGCAGACGGCACTGGCTATTGGATTTCTCCAGAAACTCCTGAACCTCGACGTAATTCACTTGTTCCAAAGGAAGGTCCGGGCCAATGAATTTGGACGGATTGTATCCGGTCACTTTTTCCCATCGAGCCTGGGTCACTTCATGCTTGTCCATGAAAAAATCATCGACGCACACTTCATGCTCGGGCTTTTCATCCTCCTGGGCATAGTCGTTGCCCATGATGAAACACCCTCCCTTGATGAACACCATACCTTCAGGAGCCTGTTTGGCTTTTTGCTGATCTTCAGGGGATAAAGTAACCGGAACCACTTTTTCCACGCTCTTCGTTGGTTCGGGCACATCGGATTCGGAAACCGCGGCTTCATCGCCGGTTCCTGTGTCCTCATCTTTGGAACAGCCCGCTCCAAAAAGCAGAATCAGGCTCAATAGGGATAAAATTAGAAAACGCATTGATTTAGGTGGCATTAGGTAAACGGAGAATGATACCACGATGCAGGGTATTTACAATAAATAATGCAATGAATTTTACCACACATAACCCCTTCCAAAACTCTATCTATTTGACAAAAAAGGGATAAATAACAAAAAAAAGCAACATTTTTCTCAAAATTTAGGGTTTTGTGCCGTTAAAGAAGCGACTATGGAAAATAACGGCACATTGAAAGCAGTTCGTTTCATTTCCCTACCTCTTGTATCGGGCTGGAAACCCTTGATCGCGGCGCTCGTTATATTGCACGGATTCGGTTGCGCTTCCTCCAAAGGGCCGGCGGATTTTCCAGAGGAAACTCATTCGGAACGCTCTTTTTTGAAAAAGACAGCCGATTTCGTCACGCCTCGCAAAAAGTCACCCTCTCTCCTTCCCTATCAAAAAGATTTGCGGCAGGCCCGCTATCAATACAATCTGCAAAATTATGACCTGGCGGAATTTTATCTGAAAAAAACCTTGTTGCAGGTTGGCGATGAGCCTTCGGCGCTGAAACTTCTTGCCTGGACCTATTTCTTCCAGAAGCGTTACGACAAAGCACTACTGGCTTTCGAACGCAACCACACGATCCATCCGCGGGAACCCTCCTTTTTGATCGGAATGGGATGGTGTTATTTGAGCTTGAACAATCACCAACAGGCCCTCAAAACGTTTTCAAAAGCGGAGAAATTTTCTGACCGCATTTATGATCTTCACAAAGGCAAAGCCATCATCCACCTAAAACAAAAAAATCCTGAGAAAGCGTTGCCTTCCCTGAAAAAAATATACAGTCCCTACGAGGTCGAATCCATTTTAACCTTTTGGCAAAGCCATGAAGATCTGAAAGCGGATGCAGCCCTGCCAGTGCTTCCCACTCAATCCGGGGACCCTTCGCTTTTCACCTTGCCGGTAGAACACCCCCGGTATCGGAGCATTCTATGGCCTTTGAACCGGCATGAAGATGAGGCCCTGGAAAAAGCATGGCGTTATTTTCGCAAAAAACTCTACCGGAGATCGCTCAAAGCGTTTCAGGATCTGCCGGAACCTTTGTTTCATTCCCTGGATGCCCAGAATGGCATGGCCTGGAGTTACCTTAAACTGAAAAAAATCGTAAAAGCCGAGCAGGTTTTTAAAAGTTTGTCCCGAAGACATCCCAATTTCATCGGCATTGTGAAAGGCATGCAGGAGTCCAAAAACATCAAAATGAAAAAAGGCGCTTTTGCTGAATACTATCTGGATCTGGGGAAGGCGCGGATCGCGGAGAAAAAATTTGAAGACTTAGTGGATGAGTACCCCGATTGGGCTTATCCCTACACGCAACTCGGAATGCTCGAGCTGAAAAACGGCAATCTTGAAGAAGCCAACGAATATTTTCAAGAATCCCTGGAGTTGGAACCTGGAAATCAGGAAGGGCTCAAGGGACTTGAGGAGTTAGAGAAAATCAAAGCGCCAAAGCTGTATGCCGCAAACCAGGCGCGCAAAGCGGGGGATCATAAGGAAGCCGCATCGCTCTATTTCCACTATATTGAAGGCCAGCAGATCCAGGAACGTCTGACCGAACCTCAGGCCAGCGCCTACAGCGGACTGGGGTGGAGCCAGTATGAAAAGGGACAATACGCCCTGGCCATCGAAAAATTCAAACAGGCCCGCAGACATAAAAAGTATCAAGCGGATGCCATCAAAGGACTCGGGTTTTCTTATTCCCGGTTAAAAAAATACAGGGAAGCCGCGTACTATTTAGAAATCGCTCACAGAATTTTTCCTGAGGAAGAACAAGTTTCGCATCGTCTGGACTGGGTTATCTTAAAGAGTTGGAGAACCCCGAAAGCGCAACGCTATTTCGAAAAGGAATTGCAAACAAATCCGCTACGCCCTTCTTTGTACATGGGACTGGGCTGGGTGAATTTCCAACAAGACAAACCGGATCTGGCGGTGGAATATTTTTTGAAATCGATTTCCCTCGACCCGGATTCCGCCGTGTCCGAGGAGTTTTCCGAATTTCTGAGAAGCCAGCGCTTCGGTTGGCAGGTATATAACCGCCTGGGATGGGCTTATTACCACCAAAAAGATTTTGAAAAATCCAGCGAGATGTTCAAGGTGTCGATCCGGGAGCGTCCCGATCAGTCAGAAGCCAACAAAGGCATGGGCTACAATTTATACCAAACAAAACAGTATGAGACCGCCATCGAATATTTAAAGAAAGCTCTTGCCATCAATCAAAAACCCAATCCGGTGGTGGAAACCGTCAGCGATGACATGGGCCCTTTCAAAAAGCAGACCACCGTGCGAAGCAAACTGGCAAAAGCGTATTTTCATACCGGAGATCACGCGCAAGCCATTCGATATTACCAGAAGGCTCTGGCGCATACCCCTGGCCTGCCGGACGCGTATGACGGATTGGGCTGGGTTTATTTGCAGTTGCACCGCCTGACGGAATCCCGCGCGGCTTTCACCCAGGCGATCAGGCTCGATCCTTTAAACCGTTTATCGCATAAAGGCTTGCGCGAGGTCAAACAATCGCTGGCAACTCAAAATATTCGCATAAAACAATCGGATTTTTCCGAAAATTCCATGAGTCATCCACCCGCCTGAAGTTAGTCCAAAATATCAAAAAAACGGATATTTTAAATAAAATCAAAACTTTTTCTTTGACAGCCTGTCAAGGAATGGTAAACTTGTACTCAACCATCATTAAAACAATCTTGTAGCTTTTCGAATATTCAGTTGATGGGGGGGGAGGGGTACCTTTCTCTTTTCACAGCGGAGTGGAAAGTCATGGAGTTGAATACATTTCAACTCCATGATCCCGCAGTGAATCACTCCAAATATTCCTGCCTTTTGGAAAATTGCAAACTTTTTTGATCCACCCTACGCTCCCTTCTGCTTTAACTTTCCATAAGAATCTTTCAATTCTTCAACCACCGAAGGGTCCGCCAAAGTAGAAATATCGCCCAATTGGTCCGCTTCGTCGGCGGCGATTTTTCGAAGAATGCGGCGCATGATTTTTCCAGAACGGGTTTTAGGAAGCGACGGGGCCCACTGAATAACATCCGGCGAGGCGATGGGGCCGATCTCCTTGCGTACAAAATTTTGCAGTTCCTTCCCCAGTTCGTTGCTGTACTCAATTCCATCCATCAACGAAACATACGCATAAATCCCCTGGCCCTTGATCTCATGGGGAAAACCAACCACTGCCGCTTCGGAAACCGCTTCATGCAGAACCAGGGCCGATTCCACCTCAGCCGTGCCAATACGATGGCCGGATACGTTGATAACGTCATCCACCCGCCCCGTGATCCAGTAATAACCGTCTTTATCTCGACGGCATCCGTCGCCGGTGAAATAGTAACCCGGATAGAGCTTGAAATAGGTTTCTTCAAACCGGTCGTGATCCCCGTAGATCGTCCGCGCCTGACCCGGCCAGGGTTCCGAAAGCGCCAGGACTCCCGCGACCCCGTCGCCTTCCGCCACCTTTCCGGTTTCAGATGTGATGACGGCGGGTTTTATCCCGAAAAAAGGAAACGTTGCCGAACCGGGCTTCAAGGGAGTGCATCCCGGAAGCGGAGTGATCATGATCCCTCCCGTTTCCGTTTGCCACCAGGTATCGACGACGGGACATTTTCCGCGTCCGATATTCTTATGATACCAGCGCCAGGCCTCGGGATTGATGGGCTCACCAACCGACCCCAGAACCTTGAGCGATGAAAGATCATAGCGGCCCGGGATTTCTTCGCCATGCGACATCAGCGCACGAATCGCCGTTGGAGCCGTGTAGAACTGGGTGACCCTGTATTTGTCCACCACCTCCCAGAAACGTCCCGCATCGGGATAGGTGGGGATGCCTTCAAACATGATCGTTTGAGCGCCGTTGGCCAAAGGTCCGTAAATAATGTAGGAATGGCCCGTCACCCAGCCGATGTCCGCCGTGCACCACCAGATATCGCCATCATGGTAATCAAAAATATATTTGTGAGTGAGCGCCGTAAAGATCATGTAGCCGGCCACATTGTGCTGAACCCCTTTGGGCTTCCCCGTGGACCCGGATGTGTATAGAAGAAACAGAGGGTCTTCCGCATCCATCGGTTCGGCGCCGCAAACGGGGGACATTCCCTTCATTTCGTCGTGCCACCAGAAATCTCGTCCCGGTTTCATCGTGACATCAATTTCGGACCCGACGCGCCCCACGACGATGCATTTTTTAACCTCTTTCCCTTTTCGCTGGGAAATTTTCATGGCCTCGTCGGCATTGGTTTTCAGAGGTACGGGTTTGGTGCCCCGAAAGGCGCCGTCGGTGGTGACCAGCAAGTCGGACGATGAGTTCTGAATTCTCTCCGCCAGCGCGGTTGCAGAAAAGCCACCAAAAACAATAGAGTGGACCGCTCCTATCCGGGCACAGGCCAGCATGGCCACCGCCAGCTCCACCACCATCGGCATATAGATGGTGACGCGATCGCCTTTTTTAACACCATGCGTTTTAAGCACATTGGCAAACTTGCAGACTTGTCTGTGCAGTTCCCGGTAAGTGAGTGTTTTATCCGTCCCCGGTTCGTTTCCTTCCCACAGGATCGCCGGCTGGTCGCCCTTCGTCTCCAGATGGCGGTCCAGACAATTCAAAGTGATATTGGTCTGCCCGCCGATAAACCACTGGATGGATATCGGTCCGTTTTTAACATTGTAATTATAGTCAAGAACCCGGTCCCATTTTTTAAACCAGCGGAATTTTTCCGCTTCCTGTGCCCAGAACGTTTCAGGGTCGTCAATCGACCGCTGATACATTTCTCTATACTGATCCATATTTTGAAAAAAGGCCGCGTCGCTGGCGGCTTTTGACGGATTATAGATTTCATTATCGCTCATTCCAGGATCTCCCTAGATAACTGCTTTTTAGATTATTGGTTGTCGATATTGCGAACAGCCCGGGCCGCTTCCGCCAGGGTCCACAGTCCATCCGGTTGCGTGTACTCACCATCCCTGAGATTAAAGACCCACGTACGCATCCGCCCTGGAACCTGTTGGGCCACCATGGAAAATCCCCCCCCAGGTGCAAAGCAATCATTGATGTGAATATCTTTACCAAATTTGTCCTTTACGGACCAGGCTTTGTCGTAGATGGTACAAAGCTCATCGCGCGTGGGCAACCGCCAATTGTCGTACCCGGCGAATTTTTGTTCATTCAGTTCCCTGGCATAATCGGCGCTTTCCTGATAGTTGACCCATTTCGCCAGGTCACCCATGGAATCGGATTTTTTCCACATGAGGTTTTTTTCGCTATCGGTCACAGTACCGTCGCCGTTATCAATGAATCGGTTGTTATCGCTCACGAAGCCTCTTCAATTTATAATTTAAAAATTCTGTGAATTGAACAAAACTAGCACTTTTCGCTGTTAAATTCAAAACATATTGATTTAATTAGGTTTGTAGATTATATTCGATAATTGAGCCGGTTGCTGTAACATGGTTGAAACTAATAATCCTATGCTGCCATCAACCGGTTGCATGACGGCTCATAGAATGTGACATCGTTTCGGCTTGTCGCGCATCCAAACAAAATGAACCCCTCCAACCCCGGTCAACCCTCACCAAAAATTCTGCTGACCCATTTTCAGTGGACCGTCGACCGTTTTGAAGAAATTCTTAAAAATGAAAAAACCGATTATTACCGGGATGCGGCGCTTCAGCGCTTCACCTTCACCTGTGACATGGCATTGAAACTGTTGCGTTCTCTAGCGGCGGAAAAAGGAGAACATCATGAAAGTCCGCAACGGTGTTTCCAGTGGGCGGTGGGCAACCAATGGGTGTCCAAAGATGCTCCCTGGCAGGAAATGATCGAGTCCTACGGTCTCGCCGCCAAAAAGATCAAAGGTGAGGAGGCCGACCGGGAGTATGAAAAGCTGGCGGCGTATTGCTCGTTGATGAAAAATATTTATAAACACTTGCAAAACTTGTGACTCTCAGCCTTTCACAGTTGCCTTCTGGATAACTCCCTGGCCAATTGACTATCTTTCGCGCTAAGTATATTATTTTCCCCCTGACAAACTGCCGTTCCGCAATTTAATTTTGCCAATGGTAACTACCCTTTAGCAAATGCAGTTTTTCCTAAGCTCCTGCTAATGTTTGCAAACCGCCTATTCTTGCCCGTCGTACTGATTTTTGTTTTAACTTTTGGTTTGGGATGCTTTTTAATCTATTTATTGGAAACCAAACGAGAGTTCGAAACTCGTGCGATAGCAACCCTCATTGCAACCTCGCATGCCAAATCCCTTGAAAAACAACTTTCCCGTTCCTTATCGGCCACCTTCGCACTCGCGGCGATTCTAAAGCAGAACAAATCGATCCCGGATTTTGACACCCTGGCAGAGGATTTGATCGGTCGCTATGGCGGAATCAGTAATCTGCAATTGGCCCCGAAAGCCATTGTCAGCCAGATTTTTCCATTAAAAGGAAATAAACCCGCCATAGGATATGATTTAAGTAAAAACCCCGCGGCGGTCGCCGCGATCCAATCAAAAAAATTAACCTTAGAGGGACCCATTGAGTTGTTGCAGGGAGGAATTGCGGTCATAGGCAGATATCCGGTGTTTTTACCCAATGCGAAAACCGGTGAGGATGAATTTTGGGGGTTCACCACGGCCTTGATTGATTTATCCAAACTACTGGAAGCTGTGGATATCCACGGACTGATAGCCAAGAACTACCATTTCAATTTGTCGCGAGTTGATCCCGAGGCCGGCCACTACGTGCCTTTCGCAAAATCCCAAAAGGAAATTCTGGAAGAGCCGGTTTCTGTTGAAATCCATATTCCGAATGGCAAATGGATGCTGTCCATTGTTCCTAAGGAAGGGTGGTTTTCATACGATTACCTCGCATTGGAAGGATTGTTGGTCCTTCTTTTTTGTGGAGCGTTATCATTTTTGGGCTATGGCCATTTTCATAAAACAAATGAGTTGCGTCGATACAAGGAAAATCTGGAAAATTCCCTTGAAGAAAAGGAACTGCTTCTCAGAGAAGTGCATCACCGTACCAAGAATAATATGCAGATCATTTCCAGCCTGCTTTGGTTGCAGTCAAAAGATATCAAAGAAAAAAAATACCTCCAGATGTTCCACGACTGCTCCAGTAGAATTTTATCAATGGCGCTCGTACATGAACAGATGTATGAATCCACGGATTTTTCAAAAATTAACTTTCAGGAGTACCTGAATTCATTGGGAAGAGATATTTTTAAGTCTTTTGGAATAACGCCAGGCAAAATAAAGTTGACCGTAAATTCCAACAATGTTTTTCTCGATATTGATTCCGTAGTTACCTGCGGCCTTTTGATTCAGGAATTGATATCTAATTCCATCAAGCACGCCTTTCCCGGTGAGAGGCAGGGGGAAATCAGAATTTCCCTTCGTTCTCTTGGAAAAAGTGAATTAGAATTGATGGTAGGTGATGACGGTGTCGGGTTTCCGAAAGGGATTGATCTGTTGGATACGTCCTCGGTGGGTTTGAGCCTGGTCACTACATTGGTGAAAAAACAGCTCTGCGGAACGATAACCCTTAAAAAGGATCAGGGAGCAAAATTTATCATAATTTTTGCAAACAGGATAAATCCTGATTGAGATCTATTCTTTGCAAGCGTGTGTTGTAAAAGAGGGCTGAGATTCGACGGCTTCTTCGCTTAAATTAATTTCTTCAAAGCCTCAAAAGCCCGCTTTCGGTGGGAAATAGCATTTTTTTCTTCTGCCGGCATTTCCGCATAAGTGCGCTCATAGCCTTCAGGGATAAAAAACACGTCCCAGCCGAATCCATTGCTTCCCTTTAAACCGTCCGCCACCCTGCCCCGCACTTCGCCCCGGGCGATTTTAATAGTCTCCCCATCATGATAACCCACCGTGCACAAGGCAAAGGCTTCTCTATCATCGAACGATTCGAGCATTTTGAGCATTCCCGCGCAACCCACGGTGGTTTCGAACCATTTTACCAGAGCCCCCGGAAGCCCGTTCCACGCTGAAAACACCAGACCGGAATCTTCCACCAATACCGGGCCGTTGACCGCCTGGTAGGCCTGGCGAACCTTGTGTTCGACGATTTCGGTCAGATCATTGGTCTGAAGCTCATGCATTTCAGGCACATTCACCTGCTCCAAATCAACCCCGAGGATTTCACCCGCCTCGCGGACTTTATTGGGATTGCCGGTCACGAATTTGATATTTTTAAAGACAGTTTGAGAATTCATGCTTCATCCTGGATGGCCCTTGCACGGACCATGCGACTGTGATATAAAATTCCACCTTTCAAATCAATAAATTAAGGTTCGGCGGTTTCATGACCCAGTTTAACATTTCCCGGTTGTTTTTTTCCTTATTCCTGCTTTTTTTCACGGCATCCTGTTCCCAGCTTTTTGAAACCGACGTGGATGTCCAGGCAAAAAAGGCTTTGACGGATCTCATGGAAATCCAGGAAACCTTCTATTCTGAAAACCAACGTTACGCCCGCAACCTCGTTGAAATCGACAAATACAACCTGAAATACCACAGCGGCCTGGTTTATCTTGAAATCGAATCTGCGGGGAAAGACAGTTACCGCGCCATTTCCCTTCCCGCGGAATCGCTAACGGCGCGGGTATTTGCTTTCGATACCAGCAAGGGCGGGTATTATGAGATGGACGAGATTGAAGTGTCCCAGTATGTTTTGGGCGCTTTGAACCATATCCGCAAGGTGCAGTCAAATAAAAGAATCAGTGAATACTTTTTCTTTTTTCTACTGGCGATACTGTTTATTTTTGGAATCCGCTTTCAAATGAGTTTCAAAGGCACGACGAACAGTCTGGTTTTTACGGCATTTTACCTGAGTCTGATTCCGCTCATTTGGTCTTTTTCGGTTTTAAACTACATGTCGACGGACATCGTCTTTAGCGGTACCTTGGCCGGGATATCGGGGGGAGCGCTTATTCTGGCGGTGCTGGCGATACTGATCGGCATTGGCTGGCTCAAAGGGAAAAAAATAATAGAAACGCCTTCCTCCCTCTTGAGTTTGCTGGGAATGACCTTGATCATTTCCATTTTCGATGCCGGAGTGATGGTGCACACCTTTTTAAAATATTCGGCGTAACCAGGAATCCTTATTTCATACAAAATGAACCGTCACCACATGGCTCGCGGGGTGGACGGAATTTTTGTTTGGCTTGGATTTCAAAACAAAATTTTGCCCGTCCCTGGTGTTGCGGGGTAAAACAAATTTTATCGGACCATAAACGGAATCGAGGGTCAACACTCTTGAAGTTTTGATTTTTTCGCGAGGAACATCAAGTTCATAAAAGAATTTATTATCACCGGCATGGATCTGCTCTGCATTGACCACTTGAATATTTAAAAGAAGGTCGCCTCGTTTTTTCCCGAACAGGCTGGATTCCCCCTTTTCAGGAATACGCAAAGACATACGGTTCCAGGACCCGGAAGGAATTTTAACCTGGAAGGTTTCCTTCCCCTTGCTCAACCGGACAAACCCGCCATGAGCGGCAGTCTGAGAATGGACCCGGATATTTTTTTGAATATCCAATAGAAACAGCTTTCTTTCGTATTTGGTTAGGTTTTGCTGAAGACGCCGGACCCAGCCGTTCCATCCGCCCGTTTTCCTGGGTGGATTCAATGACCCACCCATTGGATGGACCTTACTGTCATCCAGGAGGTGGGATTCAAAGAGGGAAGACTTTTCCTTTATGACTGGCTCCCTGGGTGGATGTCCGGGACGGACCGGGGCGTCCCGGTCCTGGTTTTTCTCCTGACACCTGTAATGTTTTTCCAGAACCTTGAAGGCAAGAGTGATTTCTTTCAATTTGTTTTCGTAGGCGAAGTTGCCTGGGTGGCGATCGGGATGGTATTGTTTGGCAAGCAAATAATAGGATTTTCGGACCGCTTCCCATTTGTCACCTGGAGAAACATTTAACGCCTTGAAGCAACGGGGAAGATTCAGTGTGGTAATATGGTTCATCAACTCATCCGGGAAACAGGGTTGCAGGTTTCCGTCATTATGCAGCCAGGCATAACAATGGGTTGCTTCTGGGGTGATTATTGGCCTGAATTAGCCGCCCTCAGTGGAAATAAAATAATTCTGGAATTTACTGCAAAACGCTTTGGCGGGCCGCGGATACAAAAGGAGGGTGGGCATCAAGAAATATTACCCGTCGGCCTCCTCCAAAGCCTAAAAGGTTATTATCCCGAATCGCCCCGCATAGGAACTATAAGAGAACATCAAAAAAGGGAAACTTTCATTGCACCCCGCACCCATCGAACTTCAATACCGGGACCAGCGTTACACGGGTTTGAGGCGCTCCTTAAATTTCAATCCAATACTACCCTTTTTAATTTCGAAATGAAATGGAAAATTTAATAGGAACTTCAGAAAAAAAGTTATTGGATTGTTTCGCGCAGTGGCAGGAGAAACCCTACCGTGCCCATCAGGTGTTCACCTGGCTTTACCACCGGGGTGTTCGAAATTTTGATCTCATGACCAATCTGTCTAAAGATCTGCGCAAGCGCTTGAGTGAAAGTTTTCACATGTCCCTTCCCCGTCTCCTGAAAAAAATTATTTCCGAGGACGGGACCCTAAAATATTTGTTTGAATTAGAGGACGGGTCCACAATCGAAAGCGTGTGGATGCCATCCGGGCAGAGAAAAACGCTTTGCATTTCCACACAAGTCGGGTGCCGCCTGGCTTGTTCGTTTTGCAAAACCGCAACACTTGGGTTAAAACGTAACCTGACCGCCGGTGAAATCATCGGTCAATTCATGAAAGTAAACGAAGATCTTCCTGAAGAAGACCGCACCACCAATGTGGTCATCATGGGAATGGGCGAACCCCTGGATAACTACCAGCCGCTGGTGGATGCCCTGCGGTTGATGGTGTCCCCGCAGGCCATGAAAATTTCGACGAGAAAGATCACCCTTTCCACATCGGGCCTGGTCGACAAAATAAAAGCCTTTCAGGATGAAGATATCCATGTCAATCTTGCCATTTCATTGAACGCGACCTTGGATGAAGTGCGGAATCAAATCATGCCGATCAACAAAAAATACCCGATCGAAACTTTAATGGATACGCTTAGAAGTTACCCCTTAAAACCGACGCGCAAGCTCACATTTGAATATGTATTGCTTGCGGGGATCAACGACACAGACGAAGATGCAAAACGGCTGGCCCGGCTGCTCCACGGAATTCCCAGTAAGATCAATCTGATTCCGTTCAACCACTACGAACCCAGCGATTACCATCCTCCTTCTGAAGAAAGGATTTTGTCGTTCCAGAATTATTTATTGTCGAAACACTATTCCGTTTTTATCCGAAAAAACCGCGGCACTGATATTTTAGGCGCCTGCGGACAACTCGCCGCTCAACCTGTTTCCTGCGCCACATCCTCTAAATAATTTCAGAAACCTGCAATGAGCCCATCTGAATCCGGTCCACAAAATACCACTCTCGACCTTTCCGTTGTGATTCCTATATACAACGAACGCGAAAACCTCGTGGCTCTGGAAGAAAAACTGAATGAGAACCTGCCAAACTTGAATCTGAACTATGAAGTGGTTCTCGTGGATGATGGAAGTCTGGACGGAAGTGATCAATTGATCCGCAGTCTGAAGAAACAGAATGCTTCTTTGCGCTTGATCCGTTTTGTCAGAAATTTTGGCCAGTCTGCCGCCTTCATTGCAGGATTTCGAGCGGCACGCGGGCGAATCATCGTCACGATGGATGCGGATTTGCAAAATGACCCGGCGGACATCCCCCTTCTGTTGGAGAAAATTGAGGAATTCGATGTGGTCTGCGGCTGGCGGCACAAGCGCAATGACCCGTGGATAAAAAAGATCTCTTCCAAAATCGCCAATGCAGTGCGCAATAAATTGAGCGACGAAACCATTTCCGACACCGGCTGCTCCCTGAAAGCGTTTCGCAGGGAATGCTTTGACAAAATTATCCTGTTTAACGGGATGCACCGTTTTTTTCCAACGTTGGTGAAAATGGAAGGGTTTTCAGTCACCGAAGTCAAGGTCAGCCATCATTCCAGACTTCACGGCAAATCGAAATACAACATCAGGAACCGGCTATGGTCTTCCTTGAAGGATCTTCTGGCGGTCCGTTGGTTGAAAAAAAGGAGAATGATTTATGATATTATTGAGGAGGATTAGATGACCGCAAGTTATTGGATCGTGGTCGGTTTGGTAGGGCAAGCCTGTTTTTTCATGCGGTTTCTCATTCAGTGGATCGTCTCCGAGAAAAAGGGCGAAAGCATCATTCCCCTGCCCTTTTGGTATTTCAGCATCGGCGGCAGTTTAATATTATTGTCCTATTCCATTCATCGGCAGGACCCTGTGTTTATTCTCGGGCAAAGTGTCGGATCGGTGATCTATATCCGCAATTTGATTCTCATTGCCCGTAAGAAAAAGGCTCTGGAAATAGCCGACATCAGAAATGAATAGATGGACTCTGCGCCTCATTGGCCTGGCAAGTTTGATATTGGGTGGAATCTTATTTGTCTATTCTGTGAAAAGTATGACCGCGGAATGGCCGCAGATATTTGTGGGCCTGCTCTCCGTATTTTTTTCCGCCATGGGTTTTGGCCTGCTCATCATGCCTCTGGACTCTCCAGAAAAAACGTTTTCCAAGGACGAATCCAACCCGAAATAAACCCACCTGTCCCCAGGCATTTTTGAAAATAGCAAAAGCCCTTCAATTTCCGCAAAATAACCATTTTTATTGGACTTTAATTTTCTTGACTTTGCAAAATCCCTATGATATTTCTCTACACTATTTTAATGCGACGTGTGTTATTCGAAACAATATTAAAGGTCGTGTTTACAAGGGATTACCCTTCATTCGAAAAATAAAAAAGGCGCTTGAACCGAAGAGGACGAGCCCGGAACAGGGGCTTTTTATTGTATTGGCGCTTGAGTTATAACGAAACAAATCTTCCAATCATCTGGCGGTAAAGGATGCCCTGATGGACAGTTCTCGTAGCCTGCAAAAAAAATCGACTTTTTTTACAGTAATTTTCTCCCTGTTTTTGATCTATGGCCTGGTACACCTCGCACCCGAGCCTTTTTCATCTTCTTCACCGTTCTCTTCCCTGACCGGCCCGGTTAAAGCTTATGCTCAGGAAGAGGATGAATTCGAAGAGTTTGACGAATTTGAAGAATTTGAAGAAGAGGAAGGCGGTGAAGAGGAAGGTGGAGAGGAAGAATCTGCAGAAGGCGAAGAAGGCGCCGAAGGTGAAGAAGAGGAAGACCTGTCCTACTTGACGGATATAGGCCCTGCCGCTGAGCACGAATTTGAGCCTTATTCCTTCCTGGGAATGAGCAACCGGAAATTTACCTGGACAGCGGCCCAATTACATATCCTGTTCGCCTCTTTCATCCTGGGCTGTCCGATGTTCGTGGTCATCATGGAGGTCATGGGGGCGCGCCGCACTCAGGGAGTCCGTAAAGCCATCATTGTTTCAAATGTCTTTCTTGGCGTTCTGATCGGCGTGGTCATTGGTATCACCGGAGAGATCATCGTAGGAATCCATCACGGGGTTCTCTATGGCTTATGGGCTTGCGCCTTTGGCGCCCTGATCGTCAGTTTCCTGAATTATTTCCACCGCTTGATGGACGTCAAGGCTTCCACTGTGGTGGGCGCTGTTTTCGGAACGGTGATCGCCATTCCTCTCACTCCCGTTGAGCACATTGAAACATCCGGGATCATTCTGGCAATCATAAACGGCGCGGTCGGCGGCATCCTTTCCAACATGATCATGTTTGCCAAGTCGGACTTTAAGTTCGAGCGCCTGGCCCACGAAATCACCAAAGTCATTGGCATGTGTTACAGCTTCACCGCCCTCACCGGTGGGTTGTTCCTGTTTGTGATGATCGTTCTCTACCAGGATTTTATTACCTATCTGGTACAAAGTTTTCCGGTGCTATTCATGGTGGGTTATCCCACCCTGTTCATCCTGGAAACCATCGTGATGTACATCTACGTGTACTCCTGGGACCCGCTCAACCAGCAAAACAAAAAAGGCCGGCACATCATCTGCGGGGTTGTCTTGAATATTCTGGGGCTTACTTTGCTGTGCGCCCTGGACGGTCCCGCCACCTATATGCAAACGCCTCCGAAACCGCTCGATCAACTCATGGCCATCAGTGAATGGGACCGGATTGCTACCTCCACCTGGATGCCGCTCAATTATCACCGTCTGGTGGGTAATGGCACCTTTGGGGGGTATATGGTGGGAATCATCGGCGCTTACATGTATCTGTGGTCGACTAAAAAGGAAGAAAAGGAATACTACGACTGGGTCGGTTACATGGGCAACATCATCGGCGTAGGCATCATGATTCCCCTGCCTGCAATGGGTTATATTTTTGTCCGCGAAATTTATGAATACGACGCCACCATCGGCATGTACATCATGTCCGACAGGGAATCCATGTTCATGCTCGTTCAAGGGTTGCTGGTAGGAACCATGTTCAGCGCCAGTAACATCTATATGTGGGTGAGTATGAAGCGCATCGAGAATGCGCAGCGCTTTTTCCCGGCCATGAAATTTGGATTCATACTGATCGTCATATCCGCGGCGATATGGTTCACTCCACGGCGGTTCTTCGCAACGATGCTGCCCGAACCGGGAATGAACCCGGACATGGTGCTTCCTGACAACCTGGCGTTCCTGGCATTGATGATTTCAAAGAATACGGCGGCATTCGCACTGGTGACGGTGACGTTTATCAACTACATCTTCTATACCATCGCCACCAAAACCGGGAAGGTGCATTACGGCAAAATCAATCCTTTAGGGATTTACGTTCTCATTTTCCTCGGATTCGCCGACATCTGGCTGATGAGCTGGATGGGGACCATCCGCGAACTCTCGCGAATGAACTGGCACATATATAAAGTCTTTAAAGACGTGACCCCGGAAAAATTTGCACCGACTCTGGCGGAATCCGGGTTTCATGTCACCACCATTGTGTGGACGTTCTTTATTATCATGACGGCGACGATCTGGATCGCCATCAAATACCCAAAGACCAAGAAAAAAGCGGAAATACCGACTTCGGCAGCGCCGCAAATGGCGGAATAACCATTTAGGAGTTAGTAATGCAGGAAAAATCGTTCATGCAAAAAGCGGCTAAAATTGTACCCATTTCACTGGTTCTGGCGGCTGTTTTCTGGTTTGGTGGAGCAGCCATCGGCTTGACGGACGCAGTGATTCAGCGGTTGGCTGGAATCACGATAGTGGTCATGATCTATGCCCTTCTATTGGCCATTCCCAAATCGGAATTTAAAGAGAAAAACTTCTTTCAGAATTTAAAATTTAAAATTCCGGTCATAGCAATCATTTCGGTCATTATATGGTATGTTGCCGGGTATTTTGGTTTTCCCATCTGGTGGCAGATCGAATTCGTCGCGTTTGCTCTGGTGGGCCTGACTTATTTTGTGCTTCTGGATTTACGGGCCATGAAACCTGAAAAAAGTCAGGTGCAAACCACGATCCGGCTGATAGGAACCTATGCGATTGCTTCCGTTCTGTTTATTGTTATCACCGCCCAGCTTCCGCAATTTGATCCCGCTTTCGAAATAGAAAAACTCAACCGACCCCCGGTTAAATTATCCGGACTGGCAGGCCCTGAAGTCATCGCCGCGGGCAGGGAAGTTTTTGAAGCCAACAAATGTTTCAACTGCCATAAAGTTTTCTGGGAAGGCAACTCCGATCGTGGCCCTAATCTGGGCACCAAGCAAATCGGCCTGTATTCGGACGATTACATCAAAGAGCAGATTCTGGAACCCCGCAAAACGCAATCGCCAGGTTTTGAGGATGCCAAATCCAAGAAAGCCATGCCAACCTACTACGGGGAAGATATCAGTGACGACGAAATGACGGCCCTGGTGGCTTATTTGAAGACGATGCGCGACCCCACCAACATTCCCGTTGAAGGTAAATTCCCGAACCAATGGACCTGGTGGGACGATCCGCAAATCCTTGAGGAGGGGAAAGTGGTTTTTGAAGGGGCCGAACCCGCGACTGAGGGTCTCAATTGCGCCGTATGTCATGGCAAGGATGGCATCCCCATGATGACCGGGGCGATGGATTTTAGAAATGGAGAACAGCCCGATACCAAAAAAATGCCGGACCATCTTCCCGATGTTAAACTCAAAGACTGGCCGGACGGCTTGTGGTACAAGCGGGTCACGCGCGGCGTCACGGGAACCCCAATGGCGCCCTGGGGCACGATCTTTCCGCATCTCTATCTGTGGAAGGCCGAAGCCTATGCCCGCACCTTTCACGATCCGCTGGATAAACGCACCGAAAAACGGCCCGTTCCTCCGGTTCCAACCAAAGAGGACATAGAAAAGTGGAAAGCCGAAGAATTATTCCTCGATCCGCTGCTTTAACAAAGTTTTAAATACGGCCGGTCCCTTTTCAGGGGCCGGCTTTTTTTATGGCTTTAAAAACCTTTCTACCGGCGCTTTTCTGTTAAAATAAGACCATCTAAAGACTTGAAGGAAATCAGGAGAACTTAATGAGTAAAATTGACGATCTGATCAAAGAGAATCTGACCCCGGACGGAGAAGTGCTGACCCTGCGGGAAAAATTTTTGGGAGTTCGCGGCTTGATGCGATTGGCGGAATGCCCGGCCCTGGCCACGGTCAAGAAACTGGTTCTGCCGGCAAATCAGGCGAGCGACGAAGGGGCGGAGGCTTTGGCAAATTCCCCTTACCTGGGCAATATGGAGCACCTCAATTTGAACCACAATGAAATCGGTGATGAGGGCGCAATCGCTATTGCCAATTCCGACAAATTCCCGAAGCTCACTGATTTGACCATGTTCGGAAATGCCATTGGCGATGAGGGAGCCAAGGCGTTTGCCAATTCTCCACACAGCAAAAAATACGTCAAACTGGATCTCTACAAAAACCAGTTCGGCAACGACGGCTACCGGGCCTTGACGGAGTCAGAAAACTTGAAAAATTGCGAGGAACTGGAAATCTACCGCGATTAAGAGAAGCCGCAGGCGTGGGGTGCTGCCAGGCCTTAAGATCCCTTAGCGGTTTCCCATTCTTTCGGAGTCAGGGTTTTTATTTGCAGAGCGTGGATCAGTTTGGGAGTTCCTGTGATCTGTTCGTCCAAAGCGCTGTAAACCAGCCGTCTTTGATCGATGAGATTCACGTTTTCAAATTGCGATGAAACCACGGTGACGTGATAGTGCCCTCCCCCGCCTGCCGCTTTATGGCCACGGTGGAGATGACTTTCGTCGATGATGGCCACATGCTGGGCCTCCAGCTTTTCTTTCAGTATTTTATCTATAATTTCAGTGTCTTGCATGGACGAATTCCTTCGGTATCGGTTGCTTATTTGTCAGAATCGGAACGCAGTCCGAAACCCGGCAAATTGAGAAAATTGTTGAGAGATTGACTGTATTTGGCGTGGACCTCGTTTTCGTCCTGTTTCACCAACGGGGTTTTACATTTCGCGCACACCGGGGTCTGTTCCGAATGATAGCCCTTGATCCGGTTTTTGACCTGGCAGTTGGGACAGGGTAGAATAATAAATGGCGCGTTTTCCATGACTCATGATAGCAAACTGACGAAGTAAAGAAAACCCAATCTAAAAGAGACGACCATAAAACCATGAACTATTATCAGTCGACCCAATTCAGCTCCATACCCTTGAAGACCAAAATATCCTTAGGCTTGGGTGCCATACTGGTTCTCGGCCTGCTGTTCTTTTTTGCGTTCACCTTTTTCCTGATCGCCCTGCTATCTGCGGTGGTGCTCTTTATTTTCAACTTATTTCAAAGGGCCACGGGGAACCTTGGTCCCGGTCAGACACCACCACAAGGTCAAAAACCCTATCATCGCCCAGCCTCCAAAAATAACGACGATGTGATCGATATTTAACCCGGATTATTTCTTTTTGTAACTATGAGGAGATTTCCCCAGATAGGCTTCAGCGGCTTCTTTCAGAGTTTCCGAAAGGGTGGGATGGGGATGGATGGAAAATGCAAGGTCCTGGGCTACCGCTCCCATTTCAATAGCCAGAACCGCTTCGCTGATTAATTCTCCGGCGCCGCTTCCAACGATTCCGACACCGAGGATTCTATCGGTTTCAGGGTCCAGGATCATTTTGGTGCTTCCATCCGGACGCCCCAGAGTCTGCGCCCGGCCCGACCCGCCCCAGGGAAATTTGGATATTTTGATCTCCCTTCCTGCCTGCCTGGCTTCCGTCTCTGTGAGCCCGCACCAGGCGATCTCTGGGTCAGTGAACACCACTGCGGGAACAGCTCTGTAGTCGAATTTTCCAGGTTGACCGGAAACGGTTTCCACCGCGACATGCGCTTCCGCCGAGGCTTTGTGGGCCAGCATGGCCCCTCCCACAACATCCCCAATGGCTAAAATGGCGGGGTCCGTGCTTATCTGCCGGTCGTCGATATGCACAAAACCTTTTGCATCCATTTTGACTTGAGTGCTTTCCAGTCCGATTCCATTGGAATTGGGTTGACGTCCCACCGCTACCAGAATGCGGTCAAACGTTTCCTCGGTTTTTCCCGTTGATGATTCTAAAACAACCGTAACTCCTTGAGAATTATTTTTCGCATCGACAACTTTTGTGTCCAGCAGAATATTTTCAAAATCTTTTTTCAACCGGGCTTGCAGAAGACGAACCAGATCACGATCCACACCTGGAAGCAGCCCCGAGGTCATCTCCACCACCGTCACCCGGCTTCCCAGCGCCGCGTAAACGGTCCCCATTTCCAGACCGATGTATCCGCCTCCAACTATCAATAGACTTCCTGGAATAACATCCAACTCCAGGGCCGAGGTGGAGTCCAGCATTACAGAATCCAGACCAGAAAACATTTCAGGAATTATCGGTCGCGAACCGGTGGCCAGAACGCAGTGATCGAAAGCGATTTTTTCCTTACCCGACACCTCCAGTGTGTGCGAATCGAGAAACACACCCTTACCCCGGATAACAGTGACGTTTCTTTGCCTGGCGAGTGTTGTCAACCCTCCGGACATTTTGCCGATCACCTCATTCTTCCAATTTCCCAGCTTTTCAAGGTCAATTCGGGGTTCACCGAAATCCAACCCCCAGCCCCTGGCTTCCCGCGTTTCATTGATCAGTTTAGCGATGTGAAGCAGGGCCTTGGAAGGGATGCAACCGCGGTTGAGACACACACCCCCTAAATTGGCGTCGGAATCCACCATCGTCACCTTCATTCCCAAATCGGCGGCCAGAAAAGCGGCGGCGTAACCACCAGGCCCGGCCCCTAAAACCAAAAGATCGGTATGGCTCATGTCCGTTTCCTTGTTACCCTTCAAGCAAGAGTTCCTGGAAAGTTTCCAGTTCATGAGCGATGGACCGGGAAAACCTCACCCCATCTGCCCCGTCAATGACCCGGTGATCGTAAGACACACTGAAAGGCATGATCAACCTGGGTTCCAAGGTTTCATTTTTCCATACGGGAGAAACCCTGCTTCGTGAAAGACCCACCACCGCGACATCCGGAGGATTCACCAGGGGAGTGAATCCGGTTCCCCCTATGCCTCCAAGGTTTGAAATCGAAATGTTTCCCCCGCGCAGTTCTTCCAGCGAAACCTTACGGTCTCTGGCTCTTTTCGATAATTCCGACAATTCGATGGCCAGTTCGGTAAAACTTTTACCATCCACGTTTTTAATAACGGGAACAATCAGGCCGGAAGGCGTGTCGACCGCCACACCAACATTAAAATACTTTTTATAAATGAGTTCCCCTGTTTTCAGGTCCAGACTGGCGTTAAATTGCGGGAAGGCTTTTAAAGAGGCGACCACCGCTTTGAGGATAAAAACAGTGATGGTCAACTTACCGCCTCTCTCAGTTACATAGGCGGAGTTTTTTTTCCTCATCTTTTCCAGTTCGGTAATATCGGCCTCATCGAACTGAGTCACAAGAGGAACGGAAGACCAGGCGGCGCTGAGGTTTTCTGCAACTTTCCTGCGCAAGGAAGACAAAGGTTTTCGTTCGACAGGCCCCCATTGTGAAAAGTCAGGCAACTCTTTTACAGGCGCCTTGCCGGCGACTTGTGCAGACCTCAAATGGTTTTTGACATAGGATTTGACATCCTCCAGAGTGATCCGGCCGCCCCTCGCGGATCCTTCCACCGCGGAAAGTTTGACCCCCAATTCGCGGGCCAGCTTTCGGGTCGCTGGACCTGCCGGAATCGTATCTCCGGCCTGGTCCTCTTCGGCGTGCATGGGCGGCGGTTCGTCAGTTTTTATCTCCTTTTTGGAATCCTGTTCTTGATCCGGGATCGATTTCTTTTCTCCCCCCTCCTTATCCTTTTTCGAAGATTCTTTCTTTTCGGGTTCCTGTTTTTTGCTCTCGGCTTTTGATGATTCCCTCCGGGATACCTGCTTTTTAGAATCCCCTTCCGGCTTTTTGTTATCTTCCTTATTTTCTTTAGAATCCAAGGTGAATAAAACCTGGCCGACTTTGATAGTATCCCCTACTTTAATACGGATTTCAGTGATACGCCCCGATTGGGGAGACGGAAAATCAAAAACAGCTTTTTCGGTTTCTAATTCAAAAACAGTAGAATCTTTCTCAACTTCATCTCCTTCAGAAACCGAAACACTCACCACATCGGCGGATTCGATTCCATCCCCCAGCTCGGGCAAAACGATCTCTTCGCTCATGACATCACCGGACTCTTTCTCTCTGGGTCAATTTCAAGGTCTTTAATGGCTTTTTTAACCCGTTCCTTTTCAATTTTACCCATTTTTAAAAGAGCATCCAAAGTTGCAAGGGTTATCCATTCCGCATCCACCTCAAAAAAACGCCTTAAATCGGCTCTGGAATCACTCCTGCCAAAACCGTCTGTTCCCAAAACGGTCAACCCGCCCGGGACCCAGGGATGAATTTGTTCGGCTACCAGTTTCATGTAATCGGTAACGGCTATAAACGGGCCCTCCTCTTTTTCCAGTGCGGACTCGATAAAGGACGATTTAGGTGGTTCCATGGGGTGCAATCGGTTCCACCGTTGAGTCTCCAAAGCGTCTTTCCTCAATTCCTTATAACTGGTCACACTCCAGACATCCGCAGACACGTTATAATCATCCGATAAAATGGTCTGGGCGCGCAGGGCTTCGTTGATCAAACTGCCGCTGGCAAAAAGATGGGCCTTATTCATTTTAGGTTTCTCAGGACCGGTTTTGAATTTGTAAATTCCCTTTAAAATCCCCTCACGAATATTATCCGCCATTTCGGGCATTTTATAATTTTCATTGCCGACCGTGATGTAATAAAAAATATCTTCCTGATTTTCATACATTCTCTTCAAACCATCTTGAATGATGATCGCTATTTCATAGGCAAATGCGGGATCGTATGCGACCACATTGGGAACGGTAGTTGCCAGAAGGTGACTGTGGCCGTCCTGGTGCTGCAGGCCTTCGCCATTTAAAGTGGTCCGGCCTGAAGTTCCTCCTAAAAGAAACCCACGGGTCCGCATATCCCCGGCGGCCCAGATCAAATCACCGATGCGTTGAAACCCGAACATGGAATAGAAAATAAAGAATGGAATCATATTGATACCGTGGGTGGCATAAGCGGTTCCCGCGGCTATAAAAGAAGCCATGGACCCCGCTTCATTGATTCCTTCTTCCAGAATTTGACCGTCCTTCGCTTCTCTGTAATACAAAAGCTGATTGGAATCCACAGGTTCGTAAAGCTGGCCCTGACTGGCATAGATCCCGTATTTTCGAAACAAAGCTTCCATTCCAAACGTCCGTGCTTCATCTGGAATAATGGGAACAACGAACCTGCCAATTTTCTCGTGAGCCAAAAGCCGGTTTAAAATTTGAACGAAGGCCATAGTCGTGGAAACTTCCCGCTCCGCCGAGCCGTCAAAAAATTCCTTGAATAAAGCCTCCTGCGGCAGCTTTAAGGGCTTGGCTTTTTTAGAATTCCTTTTTGGCAGATTCCCTCCCAGGGCTTTTCGTCGTTCTTTCAGATATTTGATCTCTTCGCTGTCCTCTGGAGGCTTGTAGAAAGGGGCCTCGGCTACCTCCTCATCTTTTAAGGGAATTCCAAAACGGGAACGAAATTTAAGCAATTCATTTTCGTTTAACTTTTTCTGTTGATGGGTAACATTTCGTCCCTCGGCGACTTCTCCAAATCCGTAACCCTTAATCGTTTTGGCGAGAATGACCGTCGGTGCGCCTTGATGATGAACCGCGGCATGATAAGCGGCATAGATTTTTTCGAGATCGTGTCCGCCGCGCCGCATGCGTTCCAGGTTTTCGTCGCTAAGATGTTCCACCATTTTGAGCAATTCGGAATGCGCCCCAAAGAAATGATCGCGGATGAATTTGCCCGATTCCGTGCTGTATTTCTGGTACCAGCCGTCCACCACTTCCAGCATTCTTTTTTTAAGAAGTCCTTTTTCATCCTTCTCCAGCAACGAATCCCAGTCCTTTCCCCAAAGCACTTTGAGAACGTTCCACCCTGCCCCGCGAAATGCAGCCTCCAACTCCTCTATGATCTTGCCGTTTCCTCGAACGGGACCATCAAGCCGTTGCAAATTACAGTTGACCACAAAAATGAGATTGTCCAGTTTTTCTCTGGCGGGGAGGGTCAGGCTACCCATGCTTTCGGGTTCATCCGTTTCGCCATCGCCAACAAACACCCAGACTTTTGATTTTGAGGTATTCAGTAAACCGCGGTTTTCGAGATAACGGTTGAACCGGGCCTGGTAGATCCCCATAAGGGGGCCAAGACCCATTGAAACGGTTGGAAATTCCCAAAATTCCGGCATCAACCAGGGGTGCGGATAGGAAGACAATCCGCCTCCCGCCTGTAATTCTCTGCGAAAATTTTCAAGTTGTTTTTCAGAAAGGCGGCCTTCCAAATAAGCGCGGGCGTAAATTCCGGGAGAAGCGTGCCCTTGGAAAAAAACATGGTCTCCAGAAAACCCTTTCTCCCCACCGCGAAAAAAATGGTTAAACCCTACATCCAGCAGCATAGCCAAGGATGCAAAGGTGGAAAGGTGCCCGCCAATTCCAGGACACGCCCGGTTTGCGCGCACCACCATGGCCATGGCATTCCACCTTATGAAGCTTCGAATACTTTTTTCAATGTCTATGTTTCCCGGATAGAGCGGTTGAGAATCCGTCGGGATACTGTTTATATAAGGGGTGTTCGCTGTGAAAGGTACAGGGTGACCCGCTTGGATCATTTCTTCATGCAGTTGGTTGAGAATAAATGCAGCCCTTTCCGGTCCGACTTCCTTTAAAAGGTACTCCAGGGATTCAATCCATTCCCGCGTCTCTTCCGGGTCAAGGTCCTTGGGTTGAAAAGCTTCCGTTCCCTTACCGCCGATTTTATTATTCATAGAAATTTTATCCAATGACTTGAGAGTCTGCGCCCGGGCCAATAGTATCTTTGCAATTTTTGCTCAAGGACCTCTTGAATCTTATCGATGCCGCTTGCGGCTGAGTTGCTCCCACTTTTTGGGTTCCGCTTTCCGTTGGGTTTGGCTGAGGATGAAATTGAAAATTAATCTTGCGTCCTTCGGTTGGGTGTATTCTCCCTGCAAGCGGGTCAGAGTTTCCTTTTCAAAATCCAGAAAAGGCTTCAATTGCCGGCCCACTTTTTTGACGATCTGCAGATTGCTCAAATCCGAAGCAACTTCCGGTTTCTTTGCTGAAGCTTGCGGGACCGGCGGTTTTTCGGTCTTCGCCGAGGAGGGTTTGGGCCGTCGGCCTAAAAAATAAGCCACCGCAAACCCTTGTTCAGTTAAACTCAGAGCCTCCAGCCGATCCCGGATCTCCTTCTCAGTCCGGGCCTGGTTTTTTTCCCCTCCGCCTAGTTTCCAGCGGTTTTCATCCAAAGGCTCGAGGATTCCCAGATCAGCAAAATGGTGCATGAAAGCAAGGACTCCAGCGGCTTCTAAATCAGCCGGCGCCAACGTTTCTTTAAACCACACAGCCCATTGATCGAGCTCATGGGGTTCACTCAGAGCCAATTCTAAACTCATCCCGGTTTCAAACTCCCTTCAACCTGAGCTGAGTATCCTCTGGCACACCGTTCTTTAACCGCTTTTGAAACGTTTCCTTCCAACTGTCCGACAGCGCCGTCACCGAGAGAATTTCGTGAATCCCATCCCAATCCTTTTTATTTTTGTGCATGAGGCCGTTGGCCCTTTCAATGGAAATTCTGGCGGGATCTTTTTTTAGAAGTGTAACTTCGCAATTTGCTTGCACCCAGCCGGGTTTTAGCACTCTGAGATAAAAGCCGCTAAATCCCGTGGTTTGCACCCGGCAGGCCATGGCCTGAAAATCGAATATTTTATTGAGTTTGTGGCAGGGTTGCCGGGGTTGAGTGCATTGCACCTCCGCCTCCCCGATGCGGAACACGTCACCGATATGAACTTCATGCTCGGTCCATCCTCTGACACTCAGGTTTTCGCCAAAGGCCCCGAAATGCAGGTCCCGGTCCAACTCTTTTTCCCAGAAAGAGAAATGGTCCACGCAATAAGCGCACACCGCCTTATCGCCGCCGCCGTGATACCGGTCATCCGCCACTCCGTCGCCGTGAAAGCCGAGATTGTCGAGGAAAACTTTTCCCAGGACGGGTTTTTTCAGGATTCCAGAGAACATCTTTTTGTTCCCGGCGACCACCACTTGCCCCGGAACGGCGATATTGATCGATTGAATCGTCGGCGTCACTTCAAATTTATCCCCTAGTTGTGATGAAAAGTGCCCCTAAACTTCTTTTATACACACTTTATCAAAGTTTTGCCGTCAATGGGATTGAATTTAATTATCGGAAAGGGGAATCAGGTTCAATTCCCAAAAAGCGGAGCGCTCCAAAAGGGTAGAAATTAAGGTGCCGACCGGAGATAGAGAGCAAGAGATTTTACAATTTGGCCAGAGCCGCCTTCAATTTCTTAGCGGCATCTTCATAGGCTTTTTTTTCTCCAGCCGAAAATTCAACTTTGTAAAGCTCCCATTTTGCAGATGCGGCTTTTCTACGTTTTTCAGCCTCTTCCGCTAACTCCGTAAAACTACCAATAAATTCCTGCATAACCTCTTTCGATGTTTTTGTGGATTCTGTCATTGAGTCGTACCCCAAATAAAGGTTGTAAAATTAAAATCTAAAAAAACGTGTCAGCCTCTATCCGCCGATTTAAAGGAAGGCAATGCGTCTATTTTTCTGTCAATCCCCTTAACCGTTAATTGAATGTCATTGACCGAAGATTCGATGTATCTCAATAATCTTTCGACGCCTTTTACGTCCTGCAGACTATTCTCAGAGCTATTCCCGGAAGAAGAGCAGTCAGCATTTTTATTGTTTCCAGAAATTTCGGTATTTTCTTTTGCAACGGCTTTGGGAGGATGGATCCATGGATTAACTCCATTTAAAAATAAAGCCAATATAAAAACAGTCATCATAATTTTCGCACAGCGATCGACAGTCATTGTTCTCTCCTTCGTTATTTAAAGGGTGTTGAACCGCAAGCAGAATGCTCTTTTGAATGAGTGAAAGAAAACCCTCATTTCGACATAGTTCAAATGACTATTCTGATTTTGTCACTGCCAGAAAGATCTCGAACGCCGATTCGCCGCTTTTCGTTTTTTTTTGGCCTCTTTAATCTTCAGTTTTTTCTTCATGGAAGGCTTTACAAAAAACCGTCTACGTTTAAGTTCTTTGAACAAACCCTCCTTGCTGAGTTGGCGTTTCAAAACTTTCAAGGCTTTATCGACCTGATTTTGGTAAACGGTAACTTGTAGAATAGAACACTCCTTTTTTCAAAGTTGTGGCACTTTTGATTTTTCAAGGTCCTTAGGAGATTTTGCCCAAGGCCTTCCATTTCGCTTGTTTTTCTTAAAAAGAGATGGAAATTCCAATTGCTTTAGGGACCTGATGTTCAGCTTTTTTACCGAAATCACTTTTTTCAAATTTCCGCAACCGTCATACACCTTAACTTCATGCATATAATACCTCGTTTTAACCTGTTTAGTTTCTAACTTTACTTGAAAAAAAAAGCCACTCCAAAAAGGAATGGCAAATATTTTAGGTCCTTTACGATTTTTTGAAGCCTTGCCTCGGGTCAGTTACTTGGAGGAAAGTATCGACAGGGTATCATGCGTTGACAAAGTTACAAGGAGTTTTAAATTATTATTTTTTAATGTTCAAAATGAGGCCTAAAAGCTGAAATGAAGGACTTTAAGCTCGTTTTTAAATTAATTTCCTCATTAAAATATTAAATTAGGATATTCCTGGTATTCATGATAGCTTGCTTGCATTAACAGGGTTGTCAGTTGCAGTGTAAGTAGATTCCTTCTAGTTTCTCGCCCACAGCAAACCTATAAGCGCAATTTGGTCGAATAGACCAAAGGAAGTTGGTTTTTTCTTGAAGTGGTTCTCTAAAAGTCCTTGCATCCATCCAACCCAATTTAAAAATAGGGAGAGCATTGTCCGGATTTTCTGGAAGTGTATTCTCGCTCAATTGCAGGAGAGTATTTATTATGGCAACAGGAACAGTAAAATGGTTTAACGAAAGCAAGGGTTATGGATTCATTGAGTCCGAGAGCGGCAAAGATCTCTTTGTTCATTTTTCGGAAATTCAAGGGGACGGTTTCAAGACTCTTACAGAGGGCCAGGCGGTCGAGTTCGAAGAAGGTATGGGCCAGAAAGGTCCACAAGCCACCAAGGTGGTATCCAAATAAGAACTCCCGGACAACCATCCGGCGGAATGTGAATACGCTGGAGTCCTATCAGTTCCATTTTTATGTAAAAGGGTTTGGCCGAAAGGCCAGGCCCTTTTACGTGCCGCATTCAATTTTATTGCATTCCCGAAAGCGCCACGCCGCCCAAATATAAAGGCTCCATCGCATGAAGGAGTCCACCCCGGGGGCATCAACTGATTTTGAGTCTAATCCCTCGCAATGCTTTTTTGAGCATCAAAAAACTGGTAGCAGTTCTTCCCTTGTTTTTTAGCGGCGTAGAGGGCATCGTCCGCGTGTTTCAAAAGAGTGGTGCTGTTTTCCCCGTCCCTGGGGTAAAGGGCGACACCCACACTGAGCGTGATTTGAAGTTCATGCTCCTGGATATGAATCGGCTGACTCACTGCATGCAGGAGTTTTTTCGCCAGATGATCGGCATCGGCGGGAGAATTGATCTCCGGCAACAGAAGAATAAATTCATCGCCGCCCAGCCGCGCCACGGTGTCCTGATTTCGAAGACATTTTTTTAGCCGGGCTCCAACGCTTTTCAGCACTTGATCCCCCACCCCATGCCCCAGGTTATCGTTGATCTTTTTGAAGTGATCAAAATCCAAAAACAAAACCGCAAGCAGGCTTTGGCTGCGCTGAGCCTGGGCCAGGGCCATTTCGAGACGGTCATTCAAAAGAATACGATTCGGCAGTCCGGTCAGGGCATCATGATAAGCCATATTCCGTATCAAACCCTCAGTGCGTTTACGTTCCAGCTCCGCTCCCGCCCTGGCGGCAAATACTTTCAGAATAGAAATTGTCTTTTGCCTGTCCAACATGGGTTGGTCATGCATCACCGATAAATGGCCGATTATTTTACAATGAGAGTCAAAACAGGGGACCCCGGCATAGCTCCTGATATTGCCGTTTCCAAAGCAGACCGGGCCGTCAAATTTTTCCTGCAGGCAATCCGGATGGAATGAGATCATCCCGGCCAGCACTTCTTCATACGGGGTATTTTTTATACTGAACGTATGCTCGTCTACAAACGCGCCATTGTCCCAACCTGAAATGATAGAGCATTCAGATGAATTGTAACTGATCATTTCCGACACATAAACTTTGTTAACGCCAAGCGCTGAGGCCAGATGCCGGACCAGAGACCGAAAAAAATCATCCCCCACGCGCGATGACGTCCCCTCCACGATGGAATGAAATGCCGCCTGCTCATTGTGACGCCGGATTTCACTGCCAATATTTGCGGCCATGGTTTTCAATAGAGATTCCTGATTGCGGGACCAGTCCCTCTGCGATTGCGAATCCGCAAACACAAGAAAACCCCAAAATCTCCCATCTATGATGACAGGGGCGATGGAAAGCGAAATAATGCCCTGCTTTTGCATCGGCTCTGCGACTTGAACGGGCAGACCCTTGACTAAAATCTGAACGAATTCGCCTTTCCTCAGGGAAGTAAAGCAGTCTTCGGTTTGAAAATCTTTTATGGTCTGGTTTTGGAAAAAACTTTCTAGGTTTCGTGCCTGGTTCGAATTCCGGTTCCAGGAAAAAGACTTTATAAATTTTTGCGGTTCACTGGAATTTTCACCATTTTGGTAAATCTCAATGGTATTCACATTCAGTGAATTGCCCAGAATATCGAGAGCTTTTTCTATGGCCTCGCGGTGATTATTCCCGACCAATAAACAGTTGGTCGCATCTGACATGGCTTGCAGTAATTTATCCTGCGCACTCAGGGCATTTTCAGCCTTACGGCGGTTTTCCTCTTCTTCCTGGATTCTGAGCGCCTGATGAATGGAATGCGCCAGGGACTCTCCGGACAGACCGCTTTTTGCAAGATAATCGCTGGCTCCGGATTTCATGACTTCCACGGCGATTTCTTCATCGCCCCTGCCGGTCAACAGGATCACTGGCAGAGTATGCCCCTTTTGGCGTATACTGCGAAGCAGTTCCAAACCATTGATTTCCCCCAATCTGAAATCAAAAAGGCAGAGGTCGTATTTGTTGTTTTCCAGGCGGGAAAAAGTATCCGCGGAAGACTTGGCCCAGTCAAACTGCGGGTTTGTGCCGGGAAATCCATCGCGAACCAGCTCCCGGATCAAAACGACATCATCCTCGTCATCTTCGGCGATCAATATTTTTAGATCTTTCACCTGCATATGGGATTGTGGGTGAGGGATGGAAAAGCCTTATTTAATGGTAAGTTGAATTGCCCTTAAAATCAATTAAATCGCCACGGACGAGCGGCCTGCCGGGAAGGAAAATCATTGAAAAACCATCCGCTGGTTTCTATAAGGATATTTTTCACGGCATCCACAAATACATGAAATGCGGCGAGGTCCTATCGAGATTGAGGCCCAGATCGATGTTGAGTAAATTGAGGGTCGGAGATGCCGGAATCGAGGAATACAGAGTGGGTTTGTAATCTCCGGGGCGTAGATAAGTCACGACTTTAACCTCAGACAGGCCGAGTTCTTTTTTGATCAGGTCCAGGCTGTCGTCCAGATAACCGATGTGATCGATCAGTTTAGCCTCCAGAGCCTGCTCAGCGTTATAAACCCGGCCATCCGCCAGCGGTTTTATTTTGGATAACCCAAGCTCCGGACGGTTCTCCGCGATCACGGCAACAAACCGGTTGTGAAAGCTGTCAATGGTCAGTTGAAACAACTTCATTTCTTCATCGGTCAGAGGACGCAGGGGAGAAAGGAAATCCTTTTTATCCCCCGACTTAACCACTTCCCAATCCACACCGATTTTGCTCATCAAACCTTCGACATTGATCTTGACCGCGATGACCCCGATACTCCCTGTAAGGGAAGTTGGATGACCCATGATCGAATCGCCCGCCATCGCAATGTAATACCCCCCCGATGCCGCAAGGTCGACGATGGAAACATAAACCTTAATTTTTTTCCGCGCTTTGAAAGCTTTGATCTCATGGTAAATGATATCGCTGGACGTCACCGTGCCTCCGGGGCTGTTGATCCTCAGGAGCAGGGCCTTTAGGTTTTTATCCTTCTCGGCTTTGCGCAAAATTTCACGGACCCTTTCCACCATTCCAATCTCGATGGGAAATCCAGTAAAGGCGCGTTTTTCCTTGTTGCTGATGAGACCTTGAATATCGACCAGCAAAACTTTATCGGAGCCCTTACCAAGAACGGTCTTCTCCTTCAACGGCTCTATGGAAGGGCCGAAGTTGAATGTGGCGCATCCGCTCGCGGTCAGCCAGAACCCAAAAAGTATGGCAACTTTACAACCCAGTTTTATAAACTTCCCCACTGTGACCTCGTTTTAATTGTTTTGGCCGCTCAAAAGATCATAAAAAGGTTTCAGTTTTGACAAAACCCTTTCCGATTCGTCTTTAGGAAATTCATCAAACGATTCTTCGATGCGGCCCCTGATTTTATGAATGACTTCGTAGTTGCGCTGGTCTTCCTGCTTTTGAAGATATTCCGCCAGCGTGTGCAGGCTGTAAATCATTTCTTTCAACTTCACGGTTTCTCTGGCGACCCGCATTCTCCAGGTCTTTCTTGCAATGACATCATGAGTGGGAGGGATCTCGTTTTCAACCTTCTTGCCAAATTTGACCCGCTCAATGATTCCTTCGTGCACGCCGTTTAAAACCGATTCCTCGATCCCTGTGTTTTTCAAATTGTCAAAAATAATATGGATGCCCTGCAACACCTTCACGAGGTGCATCTGGTTCATGGCCTCTTTGTCGATACCATACTTACTTTGCAACTCATCGGGACTCATGGTTTTTGATGTTTCCAGTTCCTTGTTCAGAGTAAGCACCAGTTTGTCCACTGCCGACTCAAGGTTTTCCTTGCTCTTGGAACGGGTTTGTTCGATTCTGGCATTGAAATCATCCAGACACCCTTTTACCCGGTAAAGCTCCTGGAATTTTTGGACCATTTGCCCGATGATCAATTCCATCTCTTCATGAAGATTGGAAAGCACCCTGACCTTTCTCTCTTCATTCAAGGGAACTTGAAATTTCAGTCTTATGGTTTGTTCCAGCTTGAGAATGTCTTTAGGGATGGACCGCAACAATCGGTCATAGGAGGCATAAAGTTCATCCAGATGCTCAATGGAGTTTTTTTTGTTATTTTTAGTTTGCCGGATATTGATTTTCTTAAAGCGGACGGAGTTATCCTGAATCAGGGTGAATAGTTTTTCCCGGCACATCGTGTCGATTTTTACATCCAGATCCTCCATAGGCCTGCTTCTTTCCTGTAGAATAAACGTGGTTGGTAGAATTACGGTATCAATCCAAAGCCGATTTGGCGCAACGGCACCCGATTCCGTAGAAATCCTTGGCATCGTCATAGCCGTAGCGACTGCTTGATCTCAGATATCCCGGCAGGCTGTTCCAGGCGCCTCCACGGATCACGCGGTATTTTCCCTTTTCCGGACCCGTTGGATTGTGGGATGGACTCACCTTGTAGTAGTTTTTATCATACCAATCGGCAACCCATTCAGCAATATTTCCGGCCAAATCATAAATATCATCGGGGGTTTTACCCAGCTTCAAATGGCCAACGTCCTGCAGGACCTTCCCCTTCATGATGAAACAGCAACGGCCGTAATTGGCTCTGGAGGGATCAGGCGGCTCGTTGCCCCAGGGATACTTCCGGCCTTCGATCCCCTTTGCCGCTCTTTCCCATTCGGCTTCGGTGGGAAGGCGCTTCCCCGCCCAGACGCAGTAGTCCCGGCAACGCTTCCAGGTCAGGCCGATCACCGGCCGTTGAGCCATGTCGGGACGGACTTTCCGGTCATACCATCCGGTGATGGTCGGGTGAACTTTCGGTTGATCGTCCATATAAGCCTCAAAATCCTTGCCGGTCGTTTCATAGCGGTCGATATAATAGGCATCGAGACCGACCCGGTGGACCGGACGTTCATCCTTTCGCCCCTCACCCTCTTCGCTTCCCATGATGAATTCCCCGGCGGGAATCAGGACCATCGGAGACCCTCTTTCGCTGGCCGCCGCAAATGAAAAAATCCATAAAATCGCGGAGAAGGCGATCGATAGTACTAGAATTCTGGACATGGTCTCTCGGATTGCAATTAAAACATTGTGCCTCTTTGACTTAGGTATTATTATAAACAGTGAAACTGCCTTCGTCAGGAGAAATTTTCACGTTCTCCATTGCGATATTTTTTATCGGCAACCCCTTCAAGTCGGGCCAACCCTTTTTAGACCTCGCGTGCGACTCATCCGACAAATAGAAACCATCCTGGCAAAGATCGAAACGCTCTCGGTCACGCTATTGCTTTCCCTGATGATCCTTTTTTCCTTTAGCCAGGTGATTCTGAGAAACTTTTTTAACGATGGAATTCTGTGGGCGGACATTTTCATCAGACAACTGGTATTGTGGGTGGGGTTCCTGGGGGCTTCCCTGGCGGTTCGGGAAAGCAAACACATCTCCATCGATTTCCTGCCAAATATTCTGCCCAAATCCTGGGGCAAATGGATCCAATGCATCGTCGACCTGACCGCCGGGATTGTGAGCGCTTTTTTAGCCTGGGCGGCATGGCGGTTTGTGCAGTTTGAAATGGAAGGCGAAGCCACGCTTTTTCTGGACATTCCCGTCTGGGTTTTCCAGACCATTCTTCCTTACAGCTTTGTGGTTATTTCCGCGCGCTTCCTTCTTAAATCGTTTCAGGTTCTTCCTTCGTCAGGAAAGTCCAGCTAAATGACTCTTTTCATCATTGCCGGCATTATAATCCTGGCTTTCCTTGGCACCCCCTTATACGCCGTCATCGGGCTGGGCGCACTTTTGGCGTTTCATTACGCGGAAATCGATCCCGCGGCTATTTTTATCGAATTGTACCGGGTCACGAGCAATCCCACCCTTGTCGCGATTCCGTTATTCACCTTCGCCGGGTTCATTCTGGCCAACGGGAAAACTCCGGACCGCTTGACCCGGCTGTCACAGGCATTTCTGGGTGGTTTGACGGGCGGCGTGCCTCTGGTCGTCCTGGCCGCTTGCGCCTTCTTCACCGCCTTCACGGGGGCTTCAGGCGTCACCATCATTGCCCTTGGCGGACTTCTGTACCCGCTGATGATCAAGGAAATGTATTCAAAAAACTTTTCCCTCGGGCTGATGACCTCTTCAGGCAGTCTGGGGCTGTTGTTTCCTCCATCGATTCCCTTGATCCTGTATGGGCTCATCGCGCAAGTGAGTGTCGATGAGCTGTTTTTGGCGGGAATCGTTCCCGGAACTCTGATGATTCTAATCATCGGCGCTTACAGCATGCTTAAAAGCAGAAATTTTCAGATAAAAAAGAAACCGTTTCATTGGAATGAAACCGCGAGTTCGGTGCGGGAAGCCATCTGGGAAATTCCGCTTCCCTTCATCATTCTGTTTGGCATCTACGGAGGGGTCATCACCGTGGGAGAAGCCGCGGCGGTTACCGTGGCTTATGTGATCGTGGTGGAATCCTTTATATACAAAGATCTGCACCCCATTCAGGACCTTCCGCGCATCATGCGTGAAAGCATGGTTCTGGTGGGCGCTATCCTGATCATATTGGGAACGGCAATGGGCTTCACCAATTACCTGATCGACGAGCAGATTCCCATGCAACTGCTCGGTTTCATGAAACAGTATATCAACGATCCCTTGACCTTCCTCATCGCGCTCAATGTGTTCCTGCTGATCGTGGGTTGCATGATGGATATCTTTTCCGCGATCATCGTGGTGGTGCCCCTCATCATCCCCATTGCAAAAAGTTTCGATATCAACATGGTGCATCTGGGAATCATATTTTTAACCAACCTGGAAATCGGCTACTCGACGCCGCCTGTCGGGATCAATTTGTTCATCGCCGCATCACGATTCAACGAGCCCATCGTCAGATTGTATCGAGCCGCCCTGCCCTTTTTGGGCCTCCGGATTCTGGGCCTGCTGGCCATCACCTATTTTCCCTTTCTCAGCCTGTTTTTACTCGATTGGTTTAAAGGTTAATGCCGGTTTTTCAACAATTTGCATCATTAGATTTGACAAAGCCGGTTTCACCCGCCAATATTATGGGCTCCACTCTATTACTATAAAAACAACAGGATAGCTTTAAATCCTATGGATCGTAGAAGCTTTTTAAAATCAATCGCCGGATTGACGGTGGGTTTGGCCGGAGCGCATCTGGCCATTCCGACGAGCGCCAAGTGCAAAGTGGTCGCCCCAATGACGGATATCGTCGGCAAAGCATTTTTGGACCGGCGAATCAAAAATGATATCGACAAAATAAAACAGGCCAATCCCGGATTGATGCTCGGAGAAACCCATTGCCATTCCAATTACTCCGACGGCACCTATTCTGTCGATCAAATCATGAATCGCGCCGCTAATCTGGGGCTCGATTATTTGATCATCACCGAGCATGTCACCCCAGGCTATTACCCCATTGGGCCCAGTCTGACATCCATCAAAGAACGCTGGCGCTGCTGCCAGGAGTGGACCAATCCGAAAGTGGCGCCTATCGACGTTTATCCCGCTTTTGAGATAAGCACTCAACAGGGCCACTTGATTGTGGTCATGGATAAAGATTACATGAAACCCCGATATCTGAGAGATCTGCACACGCAATTTAATAAATGCGAAAAAATAATGGTTTCCATGGAAGAAGCGGCTACAATGGTGAGACCCTTTGGAGGGGTGTCCATCATTCCCCATCCTGAGATTCAAAGGAGCTACCCGTTCGGCGTTCCCATCTCGTTCGTAAAGCAAAACCTGACGGGATTGATAGACGCCATTGAGGATAAGTCGACGGGACACGGGTTTGATGAAGACTATTCAGGGGAACTCGGAATCGCCTCCATCGGTTCCAGCGACGATCATTTCAACCTCATCATCGGAACAACCGTGACTGGCTATGATTCCCGGCGGCACCCGGATTTTCTATCCGCCGTCAGGGCCCGTGAAACCCAGGCGATCAAGGTCAATGATTCCCTGGACGATGTTCTTGGCATGGCGCGAATGATTCTGTGAAATGGCAAAACGGAAATTAAAATCTTCCCTTTCTAACCCGATCTATTACACCACGCTCAAAACTAAAACCCCCTTGGGGTTGATAGGAATTGCAGGTTCCGAAAAAGGCCTTTTAAAAATCGTCTTTAAACTAGCGCATGAATCGCAGTTCAAAAGCGATTTAATAGATTCCTACAGCAACAAATGCCAAAAGAATCCGACTTTCTTCGACGCCGTGGCTGAGCAGTTGAATCTATATTTCGCCGGTGAACTAAAAAAATTCACCTGCAAACTGGATTTAAGTCAAGGCACGCCCTTCCAACAGAAAGTCTGGCGAAAATTGACCACCATTCCTTACGGTAAAACTCGAAGCTATCGAACTCTGGCGGAAGCCATTGGTCATCCACGGGCTTTTCGGGCAACCGGCAACGCCAATGGGAAAAACCCGTTGCCTCTCATCATCCCCTGCCATCGCGTTATCCGGGAAAACGGCGGTCTTGGCGGGTACAGTTGCGGGCTGCCGATCAAACGGTTCCTGCTGGATCTGGAAAGCGTCTGAAATGCCATTGTACCGAACCAAAGGAATCGTTTTACGAAGTATCAATCTTTCTGAAACAGATAAGCTGGTCACGTTCATGACCGAGCATTTCGGCAGGGTCAAGTGCGTGGCCAAAGCGGCGAGAAAAATCAAAAGCAAATTCATTGGTTCTCTGGAACCCATGTCCTATGTTCATTTGATTTATTTTGGCAAGGAAAGCCAAACCCTGCACCGTTTAAACAATGCCGACATCATTCAGTCGTTTCAGGCCGTACGCGAAGATTTTCAAAAACTGTACACCGGAATCTATATGAACGAGTTGGTGGACGCAATGGCGCCTGAAGGCCATCAGGAAATAAAAGTTTTCCAGCTTCTTTTGGATTCCCTGGAAGCGTTGCAAGATCAAAACAACCGGGAACTCCTATGCCGCATGTTTGAAATACGGCTTTTGTCGCTTTCAGGGTACCGGCCCGAACTGAACCATTGCACCGTGTGTAAATCGACCCGCGTCAACGGCTGGGTCGGGTTCAGTTATAATAGGAGAGGCATCGTTTGCGGAACCTGCATGAAAAGCAACGGCTCTGAGATAAAATTCACGACAGGAACCTGGAATTACTTAAAAAAAATGCTGACCCTGGAAATTAAAGTTTCGGGCCGGCTCAAATTTCCTAAAGGCATGGATGAGGAAGTTGAAAAAGTGACCCATCGCCTCATATTGTCGCACGTGGGCCGCGAATTAAAATCCTATCCCTTCATCAAAAAAATGGCCGAACTGGCATAGAAAAATAGAGGTGATCATGGAGAAGAAAACGATCAACACGGATAAGGCGCCGGCGGCAATTGGCCCTTACGAGCAGGCCATACTGGTGAACGGATTTCTGTTCACGTCCGGGCAAATCGCTCTTGAGCCGGGGTCGGGGAAATTTCTTCAGGGTGAAATCGAAGAAGAAACCGAACTCACCATCAAAAATCTCCAAGCCATTTTAGAGGCCGCCGGACTATCGCTAAAGAGCGTCATCAAGACAACCGTCTATCTGGCGGATCTCAATCATTTCGCACGAATGAATGCGGTCTATGAGAAATTTTTTACGCAAAGCAAACCCGCCCGTGCCTGTGTTCAGGTGGCCGCTCTTCCCAAAGGGGCAAAGGTCGAAATAGACGCCGTCGCGGTTTCCCACTAAAAGATCACAGGATCACCTTATTCCATGGCAAAAAAAACCGGACAAAGAAATTTTTTCAGGGCCATGACCCTGATCGGAGTGGTTGTGATCGGAGGGTTAGGATACAGCTTTTTGGGCTCCGCCCCTGAATTGAATGATTCAGAATATCACAAGAACGCCGCCAGCGCGGAAGCCTGCCTCAACTGCCACGTGCGCAACATAGACCAGGCTCCCATCATGCCGCATCGCCCCATGGGTTCCTGCACCTTCTGCCACAGTCCCCAGGATTGACTCAATGTAATTTTAGAAATGCTGCAGGGGAGGTTTTCCAATCGGGTAAACGTTGAAACCGATTTCATGCAGTTTCTGATGATCGACATGGTTTCTTCCGTCGAAAAAGAACGCGGGTTTTTCCATGGAATCGAAAATTTTCTTATAATCCAGCGACCGGTATTGATCCCAGCCGGTCAACAGGGCAATACAATGAGCGTCCTTCGCCGCTTCATAAGGATCCAGGATGTACTCGACATTGTCCAGGCCTTCAAGATCCTTCTTTGCGTTTTCCAAAGCGTGCGGATCGGAAATGCTGAGGTGGGCCTTTTCTTCCAGTAATTGTTTGCTCAGGTAAATGGCCGGAGTGTCCCGCGTGTCTCCCGTATCCGGTTTGAACGCGAATCCCAAAACGGCGATTTTTTTGCCGACCAGCGTGTTGAACATGGCGCGCAACATGCGTTTGACAAACCGCTTGACCTGATAATCATTGATTGCTACCACCTGCTTCCAGAACTCGGCAATTTCGTTCAAACGGTAATATTCGCAAAGATAAACCAGATTGAGAATATCCTTCCTGAAACACGAACCGCCAAATCCGATTCCGGCCTGCAGGAATTTTTCACCGATCCGGCTGTCTTTGCCCACCGCAAAAGCCACTTCCTGAACATCCGCTTCAGTCGCCTCGCACACAGCCGAAATACTGTTGATGGACGATATTCGCTGCGCCAGAAACGCATTGGACACCAGCTTGGAAAGCTCACTGCTCCACAGATTGGTGGTGATCAGCTTTTCTTTCGGTACCCAATGGGAGTAAATTTTCATCAACTCATCCCGGGCCGCCTCTCCCGAAGGGGTTTCCTTGGAACCAATCAGCACCCGGTCCGGATTTTCCATATCCGAGATAGCGGTTCCCTCAGCCATGAACTCCGGGTTGGAAAGGATTTCAAACTCAACGGAATTATTTCCCGAGTGCAAAATCGTCGCTAAAGCTTCCGCATTACGCACAGGGAGCGTGCTTTTCTCGATGACGATTTTATTAGATTTCGAATTTTCTTTGATGCGCCGGGCAGTCAATTCCACAAATTGCAGATCGGCGGCCTTGCCCGCGCCTTCACCGAAGGTTTTGGTTGGAGTGTTGACAGAAACAAAAATGATATCGGCTTCCGCGATTTCTTTGTCCACCTCGGTTGAAAAAAACAGGTTTTTCCCTCTGGATTTTAAAACCCGGTCTTTAAGCCCCGGCTCAAATATAGGCAGGTTGTCTGAGTTCCAGGCATCGATGCGCGGTTTGTTTATATCGACGATGGTGACCTTATAGTCCGGGCATTTGTTGGCAATGACGGTCATCGTCGGACCGCCAACATATCCCGCACCTATGCATACGATTTTTTTATAGAAATTCCCTGTACTCATTTCGACCTCTGCCAGATTGTTGATATGGATAAAAAAAGAGGTCTGACCTTGAAAAAAGGCCAGACCTCAAATTCAGGAAGGAAAAATAATCATTCTTTATAATTAAAAGATTTTTTCTTTTTGTTGTAAGGCATGGACTTCGATTTGAACAGGAGTTTGCCCTTTTTCTCTGCAAAGTCCTCAATCACAAGAGGTTTCTTTTCTGACATCGCCACCTCTTTTTTACGATCTTTGACTTTCTCGAGCTTTTGATCCTCATTATCTTCGTTCCAGTACTTGTCCTTTTCATGAACTTTCAACTTTCGCTCTTCAAAGTTGAATTTGTACTTGTCATGCACATCCGGTTTAAAAGGCGTCTTGGGATGGGTATGGCAACGTGTACAAACGTTGGCATAATCCCATCTTTGCCCGTACTTTTCGATATCGGCCTTTGTGAAATCCCCCTTGGTGTTTTTCATCACTACCCGAAGCTGGGCTCCACCGGCAACCGAATGGCACATCTCACAGCCAACCTGCTCCAGATTGGGTTCATCCGGGTCAATGGATGTACTGATATCCTTGCCTTTTTTAGTCTTGGTCCCAGCCGGTTTAAATCCCCCTTTTTGGCGGTAACCGGTGGTGTGACAGCGCAGACACAAGGGAGTGGTGGTATAATCTTTTTGCGGATCGAGTTTAACCCTTTTTTTAGCTTCTTCACGCACTCCGGGTTTCAAGAGGTTATAGGTATTCCCGTGGGGAGATTTTACCCACGCCTGATAATAGGCGTCATGACAGCTTCCGTTACATTTGACCGCACCTACATAAGACGGACTCTTGGGTATTTTCTTTTTCTTTTTCTTTTTTGCATCCGCTTCTCCCGCCGCGCCTACGATCAAGGCAAAGGAGAGCACAATCAAGCTCAAAAATTTAAAGGTCTTCCCCATTATTTCCTCCAATCCACAAACAAGAAATTTTTTCCTTTTAAAGGTCAACCTCCGAAGAATAATATAATTCCCCAGGGGGGTCAACCACAAATTAAGGCAAGTAATTGTAAAGACTTCCGGCGATTTTCCATTTCGTCACACAATAGATTTTCATCTTAAGGAAAGCGGTTCCCATGAAGTTATCGGATTTTGATTTTGACCTGCCCCAGGAGCTGATCGCCCAAAAACCCGCAGAGGTGCGGGACCAATCCCGCTTAATGGTGGTGAACCGGCTGACCTCAACCATCTCGCACGACACGTTCTCGAATTTCAGCAACTACCTGACACACCACCCACTCCTGGTATTCAACGACACGCGTGTCATTCCCGCAAAACTCCCCGGATTCAAAAAGGACACCGAAAAACCCGTGGAAGTCCTTCTCATCCGCGAGCAGGAGCCGGATCTCTGGGAAGCCCTCATTAAGGGATTAGGAAAAATGAAGCCGGGGACTCAGCTGATCCTCTGTGATAAATCTCTAACAGCCACCCTGATAGAGCGAAAGGACGGACGGGGCCTTCTGAAGCTGGATTACCAGGGCGATCTCCGCCCTCTATTGGAAAGGGCCGCAAGGATGCCCCTGCCGCCCTATATTCGTCGCAAAACCCACGACAATGAAGATCTTGTGGCAATGGACCGGGAACGCTATCAAACCGTTTACGCGGCCAGTGAGGGGGCGATTGCCGCTCCTACAGCCGGGTTGCACTTCACCCCCCATTTATTGGACAAAATCAGGGCTGAGAAGGCGGATCTGGCATTTTTGACCCTGCATGTCGGGGTCGGAACCTTCCTACCGTTACGCACAGAGGACGTCCATGAACACCGAATGGAGAAGGAGCGTTTTCATCTTTCTCAGGACGCGGGCAATCAAATTTATCAGGCTAAGAAAAAGGGGCAGAAGGTCCTTGCGGTGGGAACCACAACCACCCGGGTATTGGAGTCGTTGTTGTTTGATGCTCCCATTCAAGGGGATATCTCAGGAGAGACGGATAAATTTATTTTTCCAGGGGTGGATTTTAGAACGGTGGATCAATTGCTGACAAACTTTCATTTACCGAAGTCAACCCTTTTCCTGCTGGCATGTGCCTTTTCAGGCACAGAATTGATGCGCCGGGCTTATCAGGAGGCTATAGAACAAAAATATCGTTTTTTCAGTTACGGAGACGCCATGCTGATTCTCTAAACCGCTTTTCCCCGCCATTGGGGGGAAATTCTCACTCGTCTTCGTTCACCGCTTGCTTGAAATGTTTGCCTGACTTGAAGCGGACGACTTTCCGGGCGGTAATTTCTGCCTCTTCACCGGTTTTGGGGTTTCGCCCCACGCGCTTTGTTTTGGCTCTGACCTGAAACGTTCCAAACCGTCGCAAAATCACAGGCTCGCCATGACCAAGGGATTCTTTGATCAATTCGATAACTGTTTCAACAGCTTCTTCAGCTTTAGACCGGGACAGGCTTGCCCTGGAAGAAACTTGATTAATAATATCTTGCTTGGTCATGACTCCTCCTTAAGAAAGACAATGATGTTTCAGTTTTTTTGAATCAAGTAATGGCCGGACCGTAATAATATATTTAACAATTTCAGTGTGTTATTGCACTCAAATGAATCAGGGCGCTTAAAATTCCCCTTTGAATGAGGGGTTTCCCCAGCCTCTTTCAGTTTAGAAAAACTAAAGCATGCCGAATGGACTGCTACTCTATGCGGGTTCCGCCCCACAATAAAATTAATTTAATAGGTGATGACCCTACTTTACCATTTAAATTAAAAATTTCAATACCTTATTGAATTTTTTATGGGAAAATCGCTATACCGATTATATTTCAAATATTTAACATTAAAAAATTTTAATGAAACCGTAAAAAACCCGACCACTTAAACCATTGAAAAACTGGTTCTTCGCCATTGAGGTCTAATTAAGTATTTGCTTATGGACCCAGTATAACATAACTGTATGAAAATAAAGGTCTTTTTTTATTTTCTTCGGTGCAGGGAAAGAAGGCGGGCAAACTTTGGGAGGCCAGACGGCCGCCACTGGCAATTCCCCGGTCAGGGATTGCTTTGCGGTGCGGGGATAGTTTGAACGATCTGATAGACGGTTTCCCCTGGTTTGACCCAGTTAAACTTCTCTCGGGCAAGCTTTTCAACTGCCAGGGGATTGGATTTTAACGCTTCGATGTCGGCGTGGATTTTGAGATTTTTTTCATACAACACCGTATTGCTTTTTTTCAACTCTGTCATCTGATCCTGTAACTTTAAAACCGTGAGGATGCCCTCATCGTGAAAGACCGCAATCAGAATCAGCAGAACGAAAAATGAAAAGGTCAACAAAAGGATTTGATGGTATCGCGCCATGAGTGGATTGGGTTTTCGTCAGATTGGGTATTCGTCAGCTCAAGCCAGGTTATAAAAAACGCTTTTTCCTTTATACTGCGCGGTATTCCCCAGTATCTCCTCGATCCGTAACAACTGGTTGTATTTGGCAACCCGGTCGGACCGGCACAGAGAACCTGTTTTGATCTGTCCGGCGTTCACCCCCACAGCGATATCGGCGATGGTGGTGTCTTCGGTTTCTCCCGACCTGTGCGAGATGACCGCTGTGTAACCCGCCTGTTTGGCCATTTCCACGGCGTCCAGGGTTTCAGTGAGCGTCCCGATCTGGTTCACTTTGATAAGAATGGAGTTGCCAACGTTATCTTTAATGCCTTTGGCCAGAATTTCCGTGTTGGTCACGAACACATCGTCCCCGACAATTTGAGTTTTTTTGCCCAAACGGTCAGTCAATTGTTTCCAGCCGTTCCAGTCGTTTTCCGCAAGACCGTCCTCAACACTTATTATAGGATATTTTTTCACCAATCGGGCGATATAGTCGATCATTTCGTCTGAACCGAGCTTGGAATTTTTCTCCGCCGCAAGAACGTACTTTTTATTCGCGTACAATTCACTGGCCGCAATGTCCAGAGCGATGAGCACATCTTTACCTTCTTTATAGCCAGCCGCTTTAACCCCCTCCAGAATCACCTCGATGGCCTGTTCGTTGGATTTCAGGTCCGGCGCGAATCCGCCTTCATCCCCCACCGCCGTATTAAAATTGCGTTTCTTCAACACTCCCTTCAAATGATGAAAAATCTCCACGCCCATGCGCAAGGCGTTGGAGAAGGAATCGGCGCCGGCGGGCACAATCATGAACTCCTGAATGTCGACGTTGTTGTCGGCATGTTGGCCGCCATTGATCACATTCATCATGGGAACCGGAAGTTGTTTGGCGTTTGTTCCTCCAAGATACTGAAACAATGGCAGGTCCAGCTCTTGCGCCGCCGCTCTCGCCACTGCCAGGGACACACCCAGAATGGCGTTCGCCCCCAGTTTTTTCTTGTTCTTGGTGCCGTCCATTTCGATCATGATTTTGTCGATCAGAACCTGCTCCGTCACTTCAATGCCCAGCAGTTCAGGCGCAATCTTATTGTTGACGTTATGAACCGCCTTCAACACCCCTTTTCCCTGGTATTTTTTTGGGTCGCCATCGCGTAGTTCCACCGCTTCGCGCGATCCCGTAGAGGCTCCCGACGGCACCGCAGCGCGCGCCACCGTGCCGTCTTCCAGAATCACCTCCACTTCAATGGTCGGATTTCCCCGCGAATCGAGGATTTGTCTTGCGTATAAACCGGCGATATCACTCATAATAATTCCTCATCATTTCCCGTATGCAATTGGTTCGTTTTATTCCCTGGCTTTTTTCAACGCCGTGTGGTTTGCCTGAATGGTTTGCTCAATATCTTCATCCGAATGAACCGCGGACATGAATCCGGCTTCAAACTGCGAAGGCGCAATGTAGATCCCCTCTTCCAGCATGGCATTGAAGTAGCGCTTGAAAAACTCGGTGTCGCAGGTCTTAACGGAATGAAAGTCAACGATCGATTCCTGAGTAAAAAACATGGAAAACATCGAACCCACTCGCGTGAACCGGGCAGGGACACCCAACTGCCGGGCATTTTCCTGGAATCCCAGGCAAAGTTTGTCGGATTTTCTTTCAAGGTCCTCATAGACCCCTGAGGTGGACAAAAGGTCCAGCATTTTATTCCCGGCAGTCATGGCCAGGGGATTCCCTGAAAGCGTTCCTGCCTGATAGACGGATCCCGTTGGAGAAATCTCATCCATTATTTTTTTCGTTCCGCCGTAGGCGCCCACTGGCAATCCACCGCCTATAATTTTCCCGAGACAGGTGAGATCCGGATGGACTTCATAAAGCGCCTGAGCTCCTCCCAGGCCCACCCGGAATCCTGAAATGACTTCGTCAAAAATCAACAGAGCGCCGGAACGTTCGGTCACATCCCTGAGAGTTTGCAAAAACCCAGGTTGCGGGGGAACCACGCCCATATTGCCGGCAATCGGTTCGACAATCACACAGGCGATTTCCTCGCCCTGATCGGAAAACAGTTTTTCGACGCCGGACGCATCGTTGTAAGAAAGGGTCAATGTATTTTTGGCGAGGTCGGCCACAATTCCCGGACATTCGGGAATTCCAAGAGATATCAAGCCCGATCCGGCCTTGACCAGCAGACTGTCGGAGTGACCGTGGTAACAACCTTCAAATTTCAGAATTTTGTCTCTCCCGGTAACGCCGCGCGCCAGGCGAATAGCGCTCATCACCGCTTCCGTGCCGGAATTCACCATCCGCACCACGTCCATGGAGGGAACCGCTTGAACCACTTTTTCAGCCAGCGTGATTTCCAGTTTGGTGGAAGCGCCAAAGCTTGTCCCCCGTTCAGCCTGGTCTTTAATCGCCTGCACGATCTCCGGGTGGGCGTGGCCAAAGATCAAGGGCCCCCAGGAGGAAACAAAGTCGATAAATTCATTGCCGTCGACATCGGTGATTCGCGATCCGCGTCCGCTTTTCAGGAACAGAGGATTGCCGCCCACCGCTTTAAAAGCGCGGACAGGGCTGTTGACGCCTCCCGGCATCACGCTTTGAGCGCGGGAGAATAATTCTTCCGATTTGGTGGTTTTCAAAATTAAATCTCGAATAAAATTGAAAGATCTTTTTTAAGCCGGGCGGGGATGAGTTTTTTGTCCGTGACGATAGCCGTGGCGGCGGCGGACGCACACGCGCATCCCGGCTGACCCGAAAAGCCTGCGACCAGTTCCTTGACCGCTATCTGAGCTTTTTCCACATTTTCACCCATGATCTGCAGGATCGCCTCCAGGGTGACCGGTTCTTCTTCCACCAGCCAGCAATCGTAATCGGTGACGAGCGCCAGTGTGGCGTAACACATTCCCGCTTCTCTCGCCAGTTTCGCTTCGGTCACGTTGGTCATGCCAATGATATCCACTCCCCACTGCCGGTACAAGTTCGATTCGGCGCGGGTGGAAAATTGCGGCCCCTCAATACAGATATAGGTCCCGCCTTCGTGGACTTCAGTGCCGGCTTTTTTTGCGGAATCCGCCAATGACTGAGCAAGATCAGCGCAAACAGGCTCGGCCAGGCTGACATGCCCCACGAGGCCGGTGGTGAAAAACGTACTGATTCGGCGGGTCGTCCGGTCTATGAATTGATCGGGGATGGAAAAATGCCCCGGCGCCAACTCCTCTTTCATACTGCCGACCGCGCTCACGGATAAAATACGTTCCACTCCGATTTTCTTGAGCGCAAAAATATTAGCACGAAAGTTGATTTCCGAAGGAGGAATGAAGTGACCGGTTCCGTGGCGGGGCAGAAATGCCAGCCGGACGCCCATCAGTTCGCCTAAAACCACCTGATCCGAAGGAGCCCCGTAAGGTGTTTCCACGGTCACCTTTTCAAGGATTTTCAGCTCCTTCATGGAGTAAAGGCCACTACCCCCGACAACCCCTAGCATTTCGCCTCATCTGAAAACAATATTTCTTCCTGAACGCCCCGGTCACTCAACTTCTTCCTCCTCCACTTCCGCGCCCTGCTTAACCTTATTGGCCTGGCTCAGAAGGAATTTAAGCTCCGCAATCTGCTCGCCGGCAACCCGTATCGTGGCTTTTTCTTTATTCAGGCTCTGGATTTTCATATTGACGTCTTCGGCGATCAGGTTCAGGTTGCTCAACCGCTTGTCGACATCATCCAGCATGCCGATCTTATTGTTCAGAACGTCAATTTTTGTTTCGGCTTCTTCGGTGATCGAGTTCAATTTATCGATATTGAGGTTGATCCGGTTCATATTTTCGCGCTCTTTGTCGATCCGGTCTTTCTCGGAATTGACGCGGGCGATCACATTGTCCAACTTGCCGAGGGCCACCTCGGTCTCTTTGACTTTTTCTTCACTGGCCGCAACCTGCTTGATTCTCTTTTCCACTTGAGCCATCAAACCGTTGAGGTGCTCGACCTTCTTTTCGGACTGCACGATGAGTTCGTCTTTATCGTCCAGAACCTCCTGCCTAAGCTTCAAGTCCTTCAAAATATGGTCGAGTTCACTGAGTTTATTTTCAACGGTCAGGACTTTCAACGATTCTTTACTCAAATCGTCCATCTTGTTTTCAAAAGTGCTGGACACCTCTCCCAGGTCTTCCCGGATCTGGCTGATCTTATTGATTTCCTCCTTGGCCTCCGACAAGTCCTTAAACCTGGAGCGCAATTCGGTTTCCAATATACTGTGTTTGGTGGCCAGGCTGTTCATCCGTTTTTCCTGCGCGTCGATAGCGGATTTTTCCTTGGCGATATCCAGAATCTTTTCCTCCACTGTATTGGACATGGTTTTTAACCCTTCCAGCTTGCTGTCCATTTTATCGAGAAAATCGATTTTCTTACTGACCTTGGCGATCTTGATATTCGCCTCCTCAATGAAGAAATCCAGCCCGTCGACCTTTTTCTCCAGTTTTTCGATCAAGGCTTTTCTCTGCATCTGGGTTTCCATCTTGACATCCAGGCTGATCACCATGGAGCTGAGATCGTTGATTTTCTTGTCGACCTGATCCACAAGGTTCTGCTTGCGGATGATTTCATCCATTTGCAGCCGGGTGGATTCGCTGATCGATTCAATCTGCTGCAGGATGGCGCCTACCGAATCCAGTTTTTCAATTTCGCCGTCCAGACGCCGGACCTTTTGCTCCGCTTCCTCGGCCATCACGTTGAACCGGTTCATCTTTTCATTGGCAACATCGATATTTTTCATTTCCTCTTTCAGGAGAATCATTTTATTGCTCAGATTGTCCATGAGGAAGGCGTTCAGCTTATTGATTTTCTCTTCGGTCTTTTCAATGACCACCTTTTCATCCAGAATTCTGGAGATTTTGGTCTCGACATCAACCGACAAGGCATCGAGATCCCTCAGCCTGCCGCTGATACTGCGTATCATTTCATTTTTTACGGAAATATTTTTGGATTCAACTTTGAGGTCGCTGATTTCCTGGCTGAGGTTATTCAGGGAATCGTGGGTTTCACGAACGATGTGGCTTTTTCCTAAAACCGTTTCATAATCCTCCTTCACCAATTCCAGCGTTCGCTTCAAATCCTCCGTGTCTTTCGTGTAGTTTGAGATGACCTCTTTTTCCTGAAGAATCCTGGCAAACCGCGAGTCCAGTTCAACCAGAGTGGTTTTCATCTCTGCGACCTTGTCCGAGCCGGTTTTCATCATCGCTTTAAAACTGACGATCTCATCCACCTTGTCGGACACAGAATTGAGCATATTCTCCAACCGGCTGATACCCCGGTCGGCGCTTTTGATCAGCTTATTTTCATCTTTAAGCTTTTTGATTTTGGAGTCCATGTCCCAAACGAGGACATTGAGACGTCCGGCATCATCGTTGGCCTTTTCAACAAGGCTCCTTTGCTGATGCAAACTTCGGATTTTGTGATCGACGTGCTCGCTCAATAAGTGCAGCTCATCCAACTCGCGCTTCAACACGTTATAGTTGGACTCCAGTTCCTTGGACACCTTCTGAAAATCGCGGACCCGAACGTCAAAGGTTTTGACTTCCTGGAAACGCTCGTCAAAGGCACTGAGTTTATTCAGGGTATCTGGAACCTGGCTCTCAATTTTTTCAAAGAAATGCTTTTTCTCATCCAACTCCTCGCTTTTGCGCTCAAAATATTCCACGAGGAGTTGCAGGTTTTTCCGCTCATGGGCGGCGACATCGATCAACCCTTTAAATTCTGTCACATTTAAATTTTCGGAACTGGCTGGATTTTTCTGACCGGATGAGCCTTCCGGCTCGTTTTGCTTGGTGTCTTCTGGCATGGTTGGGTTCCTTGAAGGTAGATAAAAAACGAGGAAAAATTAAGTGACTTGCTTCAATAAGTGGCAATTATATATACACTTAGTGGCCGCATCCTGTCAAGGGCAAGTGCTCGGGATAGAGGAATTTATAACGGGTTTTTGAATATTTGTCAGTTATTGACGGTGTACAATCGTTTCGGCGATCTGAACCGCATTCAACGCCGCTCCTTTTCTCAGATTGTCCGAAACCACCCAGAAGTTGATGGCATTTTCTCTGGAAATGTCGTTTCGCAGACGTCCGACAAACACCTCATCCTTTCCCTCTGCATTCGTTGCCAGAGGGTATTCGCATTTTTCAGGATCATCCACCACGCGAATGCCAGGGAGTTTTGCCAGCAGTTGTTTCACATCTTCCGCCTGGATGGGTTTTTCGGTTTCGACGTTGATCGACTCTGAATGGGAATAAAACACCGGAACACGAACGGTGGTCGGTGAAACCTGAATGGATTCGTCTTCAAGAATCTTTCGTGTTTCATTCACCATTTTCATTTCTTCTTTAGTATAGCCGTTTTCCATAAAAACGTCGATGTGTGGAAGACAATTGAAGCCGATTTGATGAGGATAAACCTGCTTGTCGATTTCCTTGTCTTCCATAATATTTTTGGTCTGTTGCACCAGTTCGGCGATGGCCTTTTGCCCTGATCCGGAAACCGATTGATAGGTGGACACCACCACCCGTTTGATCCGGTACTTTTTATGAATGGGATGAAGCGCCATCACCATCTGAATCGTGGAGCAATTGGGGTTGGCGATGATGCCCGGCTGGTCTCCGATGGCGTGCGGGTTCACCTCCGGAACCACCAGGGGGACGTCTTTTTCCATGCGGAACGCACTGCTGTTGTCGATCACGATACACCCTGCCTTGACGGCGCTGTCGGCAAATTGTTTACTTATCGACGCTCCGGCGGAAAACAGGGCAAAATCCAAGCCCTGAAAGGAATCCTCTGTCAGTGTTTCGACTTCGATGGATTGCCCGTTGAATGACATGACCTGGCCTGCCGAGCGCGAGGACGCGAGAAGCGACAAACGGTCCACCGGAAATTTTCTTTCTTCCAGAATGGAAATCATTCTTATCCCGACCGCTCCGGTGGCGCCAACCACGCCGACGTTGTATTTTTCTTTGTGCTTAAAAGCCATTTTTTTCCATTTCCTGCGCTACGAGATCGCCCATTTCCGAGGTTCCCACTTCTTTCATTCCCTTGGACATGATGTCCGGCGTGCGGACTCCCTGATCCAGAACCGATTCCACGGCTCTTTCAATCCATTGATCCGGCTCTTCCTGATTGAAGGAATATTTAAACATCATCCCGACCGAAAGGATCGTCGCCAGCGGATTGGCCTTGCCCTGTCCGGCAATATCCGGAGCGCTTCCATGAATGGGTTCGTACATTCCGGTTTCTCCGCCCACACTGGCGGACGGCAGCATGCCGATGGACCCCGTCAGCATCGAGGCCTCGTCGCTTAATATATCTCCAAACATATTGGTGGTCACGATGACGTCGAACTGTTTCGGGTTTCGCACCAACTGCATGGCGCAATTATCCACGTACATGTGTTGAAGCTCAATGTCGGAGAAATCTTTATGCGTCCGGGTGACGATTTCCCTCCACAGACCGGTGGTTTCCAGCACATTGGCCTTGTCCACCGACATCACTTTTTTGTTGCGCTTTTGGGCCACTTCAAAAGCGATACGGGCGATGCGCTCAATTTCGCTTTCCGAATAGACCAGAGTATTTCTGCCTTCGCGGGTACCGTCAGGCAACGTCTGAATGCCTCTAGGCTCGCCAAAATAAATGCCCCCCGTCAACTCGCGGACCACCAGAATATCCAGCCCCTCCACCACTTCCCGTTTCAGGGTGGATGCTTCGACGAGGGCGGGGAAAATCTTTGCCGGACGCAGATTCGCGTAAAGTTGCAACGAAGACCGGAGCCCCAGCAAGGCTCTTTCAGGACGCAGGGAAAAATCCAACTTTTCCCATTTGGGCCCGCCGACTGCGCCAAGCAGAACCGCATCGGCATTTTTAGCGGCAGTCAAAGACTCCTCCGGCAACGGATGCCCGGTTGCTTCGTACCCGGCGCCTCCCACGGGGACGGTATCCATCTCGAGCACAAAATCCAGTTTGGACTCAAGAACCTTCAGTATCTTTACCGCTTCCTTAATGACCTCAGGGCCGATGCCGTCGCCCGGCAAGAGGGCGATCTTATATTTTTCCTTCATCAATTGTGTTTCCTGTTTTTAAATTGGGTGTTGTCCGGAATTCGAAGGTCTCCCCTGCCCCATTACCGAAATCAAGTTGCAGACGTTGCGTCAAAAGGCTTTAACACAGGCTTCCGCAAGGGGTCAACCCCGGCAAGTATAGCCGCATTAAACTCATTGTAAATATTTTTTTTTGCCTTATGATACGGTCCGCAGAGCCCGGTTTCCCGAAAATTATCAATGCTATGAAACCCGATTAACCGTCAAACCGCGAGCCCGATGATAAATGGAAAACGCATCACCGTGGTGATGCCGGCATACAATGCCGAAAAAACACTGCGAAGGACGTATCAGGAAATCCCCAGGGACGTGGTGGACGAAGTCATCCTCACCGATGACGCCAGCCAGGACAAAACCGTTCAAATTGCCAGGGAACTCAATATCCACACCCTCGCCCATTCGCGCAATAAAGGCTACGGAGCCAACCAGAAAACCTGTTATCAGGAAGCGGTTCTGAGGGGATGCGACATAGTCATCATGCTTCACCCGGACTACCAATACACGCCAAAGCTGATAACGGCCATGGCCTCGATGATCGCCGAAGGCGTTTTCGATGTGGTGATCGGATCCCGGATTCTGGGCAACCAGGCGATGTCGGGGGGCATGCCGGTTTACAAATACTATTCGAACCGGTTTCTAACCTTCGCCGAAAACTTACTCATAAATCAAAAACTTTCCGAATACCACACCGGCTACCGGGCCTTCAGCGTAAAAACATTGACCACCATCCCCCTCATGGAAAACTCGGATGATTTCGTTTTCGACAATGAAATGCTTTTGCAGGCTTTGTATTTCGGATTCAACGTCGGGGAAGTGTCCTGTCCCGCCAAGTATTTTGAAGAGGCCTCCTCCATCAGTTTTCGAAGAAGCGTGAAATATGGTCTGGAAGTTTTAAAAACCGCGGCCAAATACTTCCTCGCCCAAAAGAACCTGCAGTCTTCTCCTATTTTTAATCCAAACGGGCAAAAACTAAAAATCAACCCCTGAAAAAATCCCCTCCAAAGAGGGAATATTCCCGCCCGCCCTGCCCTCTTATTTGATAGAGTCAACTGATCTTTCCTGTTTGAAATTGCAGGTTTTCAACCTTTCAAAAAAGTGTCCTGAATGAAAAATGCTTTTCAGGTTTTTAAGCGAATCCTGTTTATCCTGATCGCCTTTTCTCTTGTGAGTGCGGACGCCTGGGCACTGGGTCAATTGACCCTGATCGCCAGAACGGAGGACGGCAAAATCAAATTATCCCTCATCGAAGAGGAAGGCCATTATTTTGGCGAGATCCGCGAAGGCCTCACTGTCGTGACACCGATCGAAGCCATTTATGATCTGAAAACGCTAAAAATCGGTATTGGCGAGCTGGACTATATCATCGAGCGCTGGCAACTGGGAAAATACATCAGTTATGGCGGCGTCATTCAGGACGAAAGGGGAATCTCCGCACAAGCCGAATTTGCCGGGCCGAAAATGACCATTTCAGGAACCATCGAAGACGATTTGAATAAACTTATCGAATTTGAAGTTGTGGTCAATGACAAAAAAGGCTCTATGGAATTGCATTGGGATGAAAAATATTTATTTTTAAAAAAGACCCCGAAAAACAAGCCAGGAACCTGCCGGGGAGGATTAATACAGGAGGATTTGAACCGTTTAGGCCGCTTTTGGTGTTCCAGCTCGGGAAGCCTTCAAGACGCTTTTTTTAAAGACCCGGACCAGATTCTCGCCTGGATCGTTGCGTTGTTTGTTAAGTAAGATTGCAATAACGGAATTTCTTGTAGACCTATTTTAAGAGTCTCCTCTCTGCTCATCATAAAAAACCTCGACCAGACATAGCCCGTAAGGTCTTGCGGTGGGTCCGGCGTTGTTCCGGTCGCGGGATTCCAGAATGCGTTCCACGTCTTCCGGCTGCATTTTCCCCCGCCCCACCATCACCAGGGTTCCCACTATGTTTCGCACCATGTATTTGAGAAATCCGTTGCCGTCAAAATGAAGCTCAATGAAATCTCCGTTTTTGCAAATATCGATTTTGTTGATTTCGCGGACAGGGTTTCTGGCCTCACAGTTTGATGCCCGGAATGCGGAAAAATCGCGCTTGCCTTCCAGATAGGCTTTCGCCTCCCGCATGGCTTCGATATCCAGTGGATATTGAATGAACCAGCACCGGTCGTGGTCGAGCGCCGAGGGATAGTCGCGGTTTAAAATCGTGTAGCGGTATATTTTACGGACTGCGGATCGTTGCGCGTGAAAAGTCTCCGCAACTTCGGCAACCTCTTTTACGACGATATCGTGCGGCAAAAGGCTGTTAAAAGCCATCAGGAATTGATGCGGGGTCATTTGCGATTGGGTTTCGAAATGAGCCACCTGCCCCTGGGCATGCACCCCGGCGTCGGTTCTGCCGGAACCGATAACCGGTTTTTTTTCTTTCGTGATCTTTTTAAGACAATCCTGAAGGACTTCCTGAATGCTGATGCCATTGGGCTGGACCTGCCATCCGTGGTAACGGGTCCCTTCATATTCGACGACGAGTTTTATTCTCCGGGTCACAACGAATTCTCTTTAGAAAAATGCAATAAAAAACGCGTTACTATGAGAGTAACGCGTTTTTTCTCTTTTTGTAGCTCCGGGGTCAGTCTTCACCCGGGTATGTCCAGAATTATAAATGGACTTTTATGCTTTGAATTTTAACATCCTTGCAAGGTGGACTTTCTGCTTCTATAAGCACCTCCTTGTTCAAGTTTGTCTCAAACCCTCCAGTATGCAATATAGTTCCGTTCCCTGGTTTCGCAATACATTTTTACGCAACTGAAGAAAAATATTAATCCGCGTGAAACCTGCCAATAAAATGGGTTAACCATCGAGTACTTTTGAAAAATTTTTCGTTCCCACCAGCATCAGTTCGTCCTCCGCACGGGTGATGGCCACGTAAAGCATGTTCCGGCTTTCGGGCCGGGTGAGAGGATAATTTTCCTCGCTCGGCTCAACGATGCACACGGCGTCAAACTCCAGACCCTTCACCTGGTGCACATTGGTGGCAATGATGCCGGGTTCGAATGAAAACTTGTCCCTGAGGCCCAGTCGTACCCCGCCGGGGATCATTTCATCGATGTCCTCTTTCAATTCCATCGCCTGTTTGGGATTGCGGCAAATGAGGGCGATCAGCTTGTTGGGTCCGCTGGCCTGAACCGTCTCAACCCAATTGGCGATGGTTTCCAGCAGATCGTCCCTATCGGCAACTTTCTGAAAAAGTGGCTGCGGCCCCTGCCTGCCTTCAACGGCTTTGTAATCGCCGGCCACCCTTGTCGCCAGAGTCATGATCTGCGCCGTGCACCGGAAAGAAACCTCCAGGCGGATCAAATCGCTTTCCTCAAGCCCCAGGCTGTCAATGATCTTGTCCCAGCCGATAAAACGCCGGGCAAACAAAATTTTCTGACTGACGTCGCCGACGATGGTGATATGGCGTCTGTCCTGAACCGCCTGCACCATGATGGCGAACTCGACGGGGCCGAAGTCTTGGGCTTCATCGATGACCAAGTGATCAAGAGAAATGATCTCACCGTTTTTATCGGGCAATCCACCGTTTTTCTGCTGGATATTGCACAAAATGAGGGACATGTCGAAGTAATCCAGATTGTTGTGCCTGCGATTCTTTTGCGTGCGGTTGCGTAAATATTCCAGATGATAATCCAGCTTCGCATCGGGCTTGAGATGCTGGCGCAAATGATCGGAATCGGCCAGTAAGTCGTAAATATCGTTGATATAGTCTTCCATTTTGCCCAGCAGGGATCGCAGGGAAACCATGAGAGTTTTCTTTTCCTTATCTGGCAGCTTGGCGCCATTGACTTCGTGCTGGAAGTTGCGTATCCGCGGAAGGACTGCCTTTTCTTTATCATCATTCCACTTGCGAATGAGGTTCGGCCAGCGCGAAAAAGTATCACGCACCCATTGATCGGTCCGCTGAGTTTGTTTTTTAACCTGCCCTGAAATGGCTGATAAAATTTCTTCTGAAAATTTGATCTTCTCCACAAAATCGGGGAGCTGATGAAATTTGAAAAACGCTTTTCCCCGCGTCAATTTCCGAATGATAGAAAGCGCCCAGCTGTTGAATGTCGATGTTTCCACCCCGTGAATTCCCAGAGAAGGCAGAGTGGAATCCACATAAATCTGCAGGGATTTATTCATCACCAAAACCCGCGTCTTTTCTGGGCGCGCGAAGGAATTTTCCTCGTGCAGCAACCACGCAAGCCTGTGAAACGCCACAGTTGTTTTTCCAGAGCCAGCGGAACCCTGAATGATCACCGGGCGGTCGGGATGACTGGTAATGAGTTCGAACTGGTCTTTGGTAATCAAGGACAGAATATTGGGTAGTCTCTTGTCCTGGGAACCGACGCTTCTCGATTTGTGAGCCGCAATTTCCGCGTCAACATCCAGCTTTTGCCAGCCCTGATCGCTCCAGTGATACACTCCCTCCGGCGTATCGATCTGCACCAGCTTTCCCGCTTCAATCCGGTAAGAACGCCTGAGCTTGATCCTGCCGCTCCGCTCCCGTTCGTTGATTTCCTCAAAAAACTCCTCCCCCTGCTGATAATTGAAATAAAGCGCGGAAATCGGACCGTTTCGCCAATCGACGATCCCCGATTGGATGTTGCTTTTTTTGCCGATCAGGAAAGCCACTTCCTTGCCATCCTCTTCAGAGGTCACAACCCGGCCAAAATAAGGTTCGCGGATCAATTCCAGTAAGGTCTGGTCGCTGTTTTTACGGATATCGGACACCCGGTGGGCCACGGCTTCATCCGAAACCAGGGGCTGGCGCTCTTCATGGTTCCATTCACCGACCAGTTGTTGAGTCAATTCTCTGGCCACCTGATTGGCCGAAATTTTAGAAGCCTGAACCTGGGGAAGCTCTCCGCAAAGAGATTCTATAGTCTTGGAAAACAGGGATTCTTCCTCTGCAATGAGCTTTTTTTCTTCTTCCGATAATTCCATGCGTGTTCCCAAAGGGGGATGAATAAATTCCTGAAAATTTCAAGACCTAAATCCTCTAATGTAGATAGAAACTCCTTTACGGTCAATGGAAAAGTCAAAAAATCAGGGCTTGTTTTGCCGTGTCTGCCGCTTTCCAAAGTTACCCTTTAAAACAAGGCCGGTTTTCTATATGATACGGTAAAATAATTGTATTGATTTTAAGTCCAAACACTTATCGTTTTTCAGGAGCCATCATGAAAACCTATGAAGATCTGGCGGGAGACGGCGGTTCCAATATCATCAGCCAGGTGGTTTCCCAGCGGGAAAAACTTCGCGCCCGGCTGGACAAAATAAAACATAAAGTCGCTCTGATGAGTGGCAAGGGCGGCGTCGGTAAAAGTTCGATCACAGCCAACATTGCCGCCTGCCTGGCCGATCAGGGCCATAAGGTCGGAATTCTCGACGCGGATTTGAACGGTCCCAGCATCGGTCATCTGCTTGGAGTTGGAAACGAGCAGAAACTGGAAATTAACGAAGAAGGTATTCAACCCGGTTCGGGCGCCATGGGGATTAAAATCATGTCCATGGACATGCTGGTGTCCAGCCCCGACACCCCCGTCATGTGGACCGAAGACGCCGGAGCCACCTCGGTCTGGGTGAGCACCATGGAATCGACCGCGCTTCGGGAACTATTGGCCGATACCAACTGGGGAGAACTGGATTATCTGTTGATCGACATGCCGCCGGGAAGCGACCGCATCGACAACATCCGCGATTTGATTCCTGAGCTAGCCGGCGTGGTCGAAATCACCATTCCCTCTCCACTTTCCCAGCACATCGTTTCAAAGTCGATCACTAAGAACAACACGATGGGCGTTCCCATCATCGGATTGATCGAGAACATGGCCACCTATGTGTGCCCGCATTGCGACCAGGAAGGAAAACTCTTCGAAGGACAGGACGTTGAAAATTTGACCAGCCAGAAGGGAGTCAACTTCATCGGAAAAATTCCTTTCGATACGCGGGTATCGCGGAAAACCGATTCGGGCACCTTATTTTACGCCGAGAATAAAGATTCCATAACCGGGAAGGCCATCGCCTCGGCGGTCAACTATATAACCAATTTTATTGAAAATAAATCCTAGGGGGAACGATGAAATTCCTTTGTATACCGTGTGACGAGCAAATGGAGACTCAAACCGACGGCATCATGCCGGCGGAGAATAAAAACCTGGCCATGAAGTTCAAATGCAAGAAATGCGGCCACATGATCGCCATGCTGACCAACAAGTTTGAAACCGAGTTTGTCAGTAAACTCGGAGTGGAAGCCGGCGGCGCCTCCAGTGTCGGAACAGGCCCCCTCAGCATGGTCGGCTCGCAGTTGGCTCAGGCTAAAAAAGAACTCGATAAGGGCAAGCCGGAAGACAATCTCGTGTGGACGGAAGAAGCTCAGGAGCGAATCAAAAGAGTTCCGTTTTTCGTCCGCAACATGGCGAAAAAAACCGTGATCAATTTCGCCCTCGAAAAAGGCGCGACCTTGATCGACGGAAAATTGATGGATGAAGTTCGTGAAAAAGTGGGTATGTAGGCAGAAGATCTCCGCTGCCAAACTCTGAAGCTCCCTGCGGTCTGGGATGTAAACCGCAAAAATCGTGCAGGCAATTGGGATCAAACCTTCTCACATGAAGGCGTTCGGCATTCCAATTTTATACAGGCAGGGTTACGGCTTCGGCCAGAACCTTGAAGGCTATCCTGAGCAAACCGAATGAATCGGAGCGGACCTTCTTGTTCAGCCGTCGTCAGGGTAGTTCTTTTGAGCCTGGTTTCTCCAACGAAATACCGCGCGGTCGACGGGCATGACCCCCGCCGCTAAGGGCATTCGTCCTTGCAGGCGCCGACGGGGTACGAATTGGCGATAACGGCTCAGGATTCTGACCGTCACCCATTCCTTCCTGATAGTAAAGTCAACTGTGAAAAGTCAAATTTTGGTTCAGGTTTGATGAAAACCATAGAAAAAATCGGGCGGCTGAAAATTGTCCAGGAAAGATCGAAAGGCAAAAAGATTGCTATTGCCTGCATGCTGGGAATCGGATCGTTGGTGGTTTTTGGTCAGCTTCTCTCAACGAAATACAGCGTCATTAGAATCAAACACATCAAAGCCAGGCCGGCAGTTATATTTCCGTACCTAAACGATTTGAAAAAATGGGAAAGCTGGTTTCCCTGGAAAAATTTAGATGAAAATCTGAAGTTTCAATTTGGAGAAATCACATCTGGCGTCGGGGCCAATCTAAGCTGGACAGGTCAGGGCGGCCAGGGAACGTTGACATTCATAAAATCGACACCCGAAAAAGGAATTGATTACCAATTTTCCCTTCACGACGGGTACTATAAATGTGATGTTTATTTCCACTACACCGAGTTGAAGGAAGGGAATACATATATTACCTGGACCGTGAAGGGTGATCTCGACAGGCCCATCGTCGGCGGTTATTTGACCTTGCTGATGGAGCCTGTGCTGGGCGCCATCCTGGAACGCGGGTTGAGTCGGCTGAAGTACACGGTCAAACAGGACATTAAAAAACGAGACCAGCTAAGGCACGCAGCAGAAAAAAAACAATGAGGCAAATTTTGTCTCATTATCAACGGTCCACTTCAAAAAAAGCCTTCAAAACCGGGCACCTGCCTTATGAAAAAAGTCGGAACTATTTTTGCGGTGCTGGTTGGAATCGTTATCCTTTTAGGTTTACTGTTGCCGTCCCAATACACGGTCACACGCTCCCAGATCATACAGGCTCCGTCCGCATCCATCCATCCCCATGTCAACGACCTCAATAAATGGAAGGCCTGGGCTCCCTGGAAAGAAGACGACCCAAGCCTGGTGGTCACCCTGGGAAATATATCATCGGGTGTTGGAGCCCATCAATCCTGGGTTGGCAAGGACGGCAAAGGGTCCCTGACATTCACCCGGTCGTCTCCTGATAAAGGAATTGATTATCAATTATCCTTTGACGACACCTACCGGTGCGAAGCTTCCCTGCATTATGACGAAAAAGAAAACGACACTCTCGTGACCTGGGAAATGAAGGGCGACATGGATATTCCCCTGTTTGGGGGTTATTTTGCGGTGATGATGGATGGGATGGCAGGACCGATGTTTGAAAAGGGGTTGTCCAATTTGAAAAAGATCGTCGAGGAAAGTTAACAAAACCTTCAGCTATAAACACCTCTTCGCTGAGTTTCACTCAACCAATCCAGCCATCGGGGTTTCGGTTCCGGTTTTCGAAGCGGAAGACGATTCAAAAACTCTTCATAGTCTATTTCCTCATTCTCCGGACTGTACGTATAAACAGGAATCGCATCCTCGGAAGTTGGTCCCGCCACACGAATCTCATCCACGCGCTCAGCCGACAGGAACGTAATCAGAACAAACACTAAAGAAGCCGCTGCAAATTTGATACTGAAATGGATGGTCTCAGGAAGTCGTTTTACGACGGAGCCCTGCATCTCGCAAAGCTCGATCAACCCGCCTGCTTTTTTGAGGGTTTACTTCCCTTTCGTTCTTCCATTTCGGCCAGACGAGCTTCCAGCTCCTGAATTTTTCCCTGTTGCGACTCGATTTTATCGCGTTGCAGTTCGATGATTTGATTTTTGTCTTTGATCATCTCAGCCTCCCAGTGGGTATCTGGTTTATTCTCCTCGCCCCTTTCTTTATTTTCAACAGGTAAATGCGTGATTTTGGAATTTTCCCGCCGGTCCAGGTTTTTGGGGTTCTTCCCGGACGCCAGCCAGGTTTCGGTGGTATCGAGAGCACGGGCCAGTTTTATAAGGGATTCAACGCTGGGAACGTTTTTGCACTTTTCCCAATCGCTGATATCGGGAGGATGACACCCCACCCGCTGGGCAAGCTCCTTGCCCTTCAACCCCAGTTCTTTCCTGCGCTCAACTATCCTGGACCCTATGGTTTTCATGGCAAAAATTAAAAATTATTAACTTGATAAAATTTTAGTGTTAATGCTAATATTTATCGTAGTCTTGGCTTGTGAGCGGCATAAATAACTAATTCTATCGCAAAAAGGTCAGTTTTTCAAGGTTTATTAGCGAGTTTATTAATAAATTAATGACCTTACTATTCTCCCGCCGAATTTCGTAATGAAAAGTATCGATACTTTGCCGCCATCTTATGAACCTCACCAATAAATATTTGTTGAAGCCACCTGGCAAAAGGAGAAAGCTATGGATGTGAATATGGAACCGGAAATTGCCAGCGGGTTGGAAACATTGGTGGGCAGGCGGATTACCTTGTTTTGTGTCAACTACATCTATACCGGAAAGTTAACTGGAGTGAACGACTCTTTTGTTGTCTTGACCGATCCGGCGATCGTGTTCGAAACAGGCCCTTTGGGGAGTAAAAAATGGAAAGATGCGCAAAATCTGCCCAAAGACTGGTACGTGCAACGCCATTCCATCGAGTCGTTTGGAGTATTGAAATGATAAGACGAAATAGATTTCGGTCGCGAATCTGGGTGGGATCTTCTTCCGGGTTAAAATCATGGACCAGTTCCTGGGCGGGGCCTTTTACCGCTTATTGGCCCTTCTCCTGGTCTGGGAAAAATTCGTGTTCAACTTCCTGGCTGGGCTGAACCTCTCCAGAAACGTCGCCCACTGTTTTATAATGAGGGGTTCTACCTTCGTGCACCGCTCAGGTCTTTTTACAGATAGCACACTCGCAAAGTTTTCTCAGCAGTTCATGCGGATACAACCCCGTATCGTGCCCATCATTCCATGAAAACTGAATCGCATACAAACCAACGGATTTTAAGCCCTTCGGACGAATGGCGTCGGTGATCATCCCCGGTTTGATTCTTTTCTCTCCAGTCCACTCGTCGATGCAGTTGGCGCACGGGCAACTCTCCCGCAGTTTTTTGACGGAGTAAACTGACTCATGCCCATCGGTCCAGGTGATCCCCAAGGTGGTGGGATCGATCTGGGTAATATTTTTTGGCGAGGGATGGCTGGAATCTACTTTGGCCTGTTCGGTCATCGTTTATTCCTTCCAGGCCATCTCAAAGGTACTCTCAGCTTTATCTTCTTTCGCCTGCTGGATACTCAATTGCGCCGCCACCTGGCCCGCCAGTTGCTGGTAAGCGATACTCGCCGGTGATTCCGGGTCGGTCATTAAAATCGGAACGCCTGAATCCCCGCCGTCGACGACCTGACTGATGATGGGGATTTCGCCAAGAAGGGGAATATTAAAAGTATCTGCCAATGTCTTCCCGCCGCCGCTTTTGAAGATGTGGTGCTTTTTATCGCACCCGTCACAGATAAAATAGCTCATGTTTTCCACGACGCCAAGCAGAGGAACCTTCACCTGCTGAAACATTTTCACGCCCTTATCGGCATCGATCAGGCTAACTTCCTGCGGCGTGGTGACCACGACGGCTCCAGAAAGGGGCGCTCTCTGAGTCAGAGTCAATTGCACATCGCCGGTTCCGGGGGGCAGGTCGATCACCAGGTAGTCCAGCTCTCCCCACTCGACATTTTGCAAAAACTGCTGAATGATGCCGCCCAACATGGGGCCTCGCAACATCAAAGGTTGGCCCTGCTTGGTCAAAAAAGCCGCGGACACAACCTTCATGCCGTATTTTTCATGCGGAAAAAACTTATTGTCCGCTCCGGCTTTCGGAGAAGTGATGGGAATGCCCAGCATTTGCGGAATACTGGGTCCGTAAACATCTGCATCCATCAACCCCACGCTGGCGCCGGATAATTTTAAAGCGATCGCTAAATTAGTACTGACAGTCGATTTCCCAACGCCGCCCTTGCCGCTGGCAACCGCGATGATATTTTTGACTCCCGTCAAAATGGGCTGGTTGTGTTGCGAAGAGCGAACCACCGCCGTCATATTGACGTCCACACTCGAAACCCCTTCAATGGCCTTGGTTTTGGTTTCGCATTCAGATTTGAGTTGTTCTTTAACCGGGCAGGCGGGAGTGGTCAGTTCTACATCATAACTGACGCTCCCGTTATCCACTTTCATATTCTTCACAAAACCCAGACTCACAATGTCTCTATTTAAATCCGGGTCCTTGACGGTTTTCAATGCTTCAATTATTTTTTCCTGCAACGCTTGATCTGACATGTATTTACTCCCGATAAATGGAACCAGCCGCAAACTGGATGAGATAATTTGTTATAGTAAAACTTGAAGATCGGTGGTAATAATCTCTGGTGAACCGTGCTTTGCCTTTAAGATGGTCAAATCCTGAAAAAGGTTTAAAGTAAGGGTACCTAATTGCAAAACCGTCCATTATCCCCTTAGTCATTGTTTTTTCTTGCTTTATTTTAAAAAGGGGTCTTATACTAAATTCAGTTGATCAAATGGCGGGTACGAAAATTTGAAAAACAGATTTTCATCCAGAACGCCGGATTCCATAAAAAAGTAAGGTTAGAGAGGTTTTCATCCGAAACATAGGGTGATTACGCCAAATTTACATAAACTTAACGGCAAGAGAGATGGTACTGGTCTAAAGAAGATATAAAATCGATCGACCGGCATGTCAAGACTTGCGAATGAAAAACTTGCGATCAACCGTTTCATAAATTCCATTCGTTAACCGGCCTGAATATTAGATTCACATTCCAGACAATCTGTAGCTTTAAATCATCTGTTCTACTTGCTCCATTATCAATCAAAATTTTAATCCCCACAAAAAATCATGGCGAAGGAAAATATTGCTGACATTCAGGAGGAGCTGGAAAGCCGCTTTCTCACCTATGCGTTGTCTACCATTGTATCCCGGTCCCTTCCAGATGTGCGCGATGGTTTGAAACCCATTCATCGCCGGATTTTATACGCCATGAACGCCATGGGAGTGAACGAAGCGGCAAAATTCGTTAAATCGGCAAAAATCATCGGAGAAGTGCTGGGTAAATATCACCCGCATGGAGACGCGTCTACCTATGAATCCATGGTCCGCATGGCTCAGGACTTTTCACTGCGCTATCCTCTCGTGGATGGAAAAGGAAATTTCGGCTCCCTCGACGGGGACCCACCGGCGGCCTACCGGTACACCGAGGGAAGACTGCACTCCATAAGCACCTATTTATTGCAGGACCTCAAAAAAGAGACGGTGGACTTCAAGCAAAACTATGACAACACGCTAAAAGAACCGGTGGTTCTGCCTTCGAAGATTCCCAATCTGTTAATCAACGGAGCTTCCGGGATCGCGGTCGGCATGGCCTGCTCCTTTCCGAGCCACAACCTGCGCGAGGTCAATAACGCCCTTGTCGATCTCATAGACAACCCCGACAACACCGTGGCGCAATTGATGAAACATATCAAGGGACCGGATTTTCCCACGGGCGCCATCATTCTCAATTCCAAGACGGAAATCCGCAAGGCTTACCAGGATGGGTCAGGCGCGGTAAAGATGCGTGGCGAATGGAAACGGGAGGATCTCCCGAGAGGAAAACAGCAGATCATCATCACTTCCATTCCCTATGGCGTCAATAAAGCCAAGATGATCGAAAAGATCGCCGAAATCATCATCGCCAAAAAACTTCCCCCCCTCATAGATATCCGCGATGAAAGCGACGAAAAAATCCGCATCGTGCTGGAAATGAAAGCCAATTCAAATGCGGATAAGATCATGAGCTACATTTTCAAGCACAGCGATATGGAGTCCAATTTTCAGCTGAATTTCACCTGCCTGAAGCCCAACGGGGAACCGGGCCGGTTATCTCTTTTAGAAATCTGCCGCTACTTCCTGGATTTCCGCAAAGAGGTGATCATCCGAAGATTGAAGTATGAGCTGGCTCTGATAGAAAAACGCCTGCATATCCTGGCGGCTTTCGCCATTATTTTCGACAACCTCGACAAAGCCCTGAAATTGATCCGCTCATCGACGTCCCGCAAGGAGGCGCACGAAAAACTTGCAAACGCCTTTGATCTGGATGATGAACAGACCAGCGCCATCCTCGAAATTCCGCTCTACCGGCTGGTTTCGATGGAGATCGACAAAATCATCGCCGAGCAACAGGAAAAATTAAAAGAGAAGAAACGGATTGAAGGCATTCTAAAGTCCGACAAAAAAATATGGGGCGTGGTCAAAGAGGAATTGCAGGAAATCAGCGAAAAATTTGGCGACAAACGCAAAACCACCATCAAGCAGATCGAAAGCGTTGAATACAACGCGGAAGATTTTATCCAGCATGAAGATGTTTCGCTGGTGATCAGCAAAAACGGCTGGTTGAGGAAGTTAAAAACTCTGAACGACCCAGGAACCCTGAAATTTAAAGAAAATGACGAACTTCTTGGAACCCTGAAATCCAATACAAAAGAACTGGCCGCATTTTTCACTTCCCAGGGTATGGTGTATGTGCAAAAGATTCACAATTTCCCGCACACCCGCAGCGGTTTTGGCGAACCCATTCAGAATCTGTTTAAATTCGCCGACGGTGAACAGGTGCTGAAAATGATGTCCCTGAATCCTCAGGATTTATTAGCCGGAATAGCACCGAAGGCAGGTAAAAAATCATCCAAAGCCAAAACTAAAACCGCACAAGCCTCTTTGGACTTTTCCGCCGACGAAGCCGATTCCGATGCCATCATGGAAAAACTGGAATTCATGGTCATGAGCGAAGCGGGTTATGGCCTGCGGTTTCCCGCATCCAATCTGACGGAAACCACTAAAGCCGGTAGAAAAATAATGAACTTGAAAGGAGACGACCGCATGGTGGGCATCTCCCTGGTTCAAGCCGATCACGTTTTTATGGCGACCGCCGATGGCAAAGGACTGCGAATCGCCACCGATCAGGTTTCCAAACTCACCGGGTCTGGAATGGGAGTCAAATTGATCAAGATTCAGGACAGCCCGGTTGTGGGATTTAAATTTGTGAATAAGAAAGACAAGATCACCCTTGCTTTTGAAAGCGGAAAGACCAAAGAAATCTTAGCGAATAAGGTTCCCGTATACAACCGTGGAAGCCAGGGAGTGATCATCGCCAGACGCAATAAAATCATCCACATTGTTTAACTAAAAGGAATTATGGGGACTTACAGCGCAGACGACATACAGATTTTAGAAGGCCTGGAGCCGGTCCGGAAGCGGCCTGGAATGTACATTGGGTCGACCTCATCCACGGGACTGCACCACCTGTTGTGGGAAATTCTCGACAATTGCGTGGATGAAGCGTTGAACGGGCATTGCAACATGATCGAAATTTCTCTCGATAAAGACGATGGAGTCACGATCACCGATAACGGGCGCGGAATTCCCATCGACATGTTCCGCAAAACCAAACGCAGCGCCATGGAAATCCTGTTCACCACCTTGCATTCCGGAGGCAAGTTCAGCCAGGACAACTACAAAGTCTCAGGCGGCCTGCACGGTGTGGGCATGGCTGTGGTCTGTGCCCTGTCGGAAACCTTGAAGGCAACCTCGCGCCGCGACGGGTTCGAATGGACACAAACCTATTCCTGCGGAAAACCGACCTCAAAATTAAAAAAAGGCAAAGCGGTCCGTAATTACGGAACCACGGTCTACTTCAAGCCGGATAAAAAAATATTTAAAAAGGTCGAGTTCAATACAAAATTGATTCTCGAACAGGCGGAGTCCAAGGCTTTTTTAAATAAAGGCCTGAAAATCATCGTCCAGGAGAAAGGCAAAAAACACACCTTCGAGTATCCTGAGGGAATCAAAGACTATATTCAAAAAATCACCGGCGACCTGCCCACCCTCATGGAAGAACCTTTTTATATCGAAAAGGAAGATTCCAATATGAAAGTGGAAACCGCCTTCCTTTGGACTTCCAATACCGATGCCAACCTGATGTCCTACGCCAACGCCATCAAAACGGTGGACGGGGGGTCCCATGAAAACGGCTTCAGAAACGGCATCACAAAGGCACTCCGGGCCTATATCGAGCGCAGAAATTTACTGCCAAAAGGCGTGACCAACATCACCAGTGACGATGTTAAAGAAGGGCTGGTGGCCATCATCAATATCTATCTGCAAGGAGAGGTGGAGTTTCAAGGGCAAACCAAGGGCCGGTTAAATTCCGATATCACCTCCCAGGTGGAGGCCATTGTTAAACACTCCCTCGAGCACCATCTCCACAACAATCAAACGCTCGGAGACATGATCGCCAACCGGGTGGTGCTGTCAGCCCAGGCCCGCATCGCCTCCCGTCAGGCCAAGGAAGCGGTGCAACGCAAAACCCTGGTATCGCACCGGCTCAATCTGCCAGGCAAACTTTCCGATTGCTCTACGGTGGACAAAGAACAGGCAGAGCTTTTTATCTGCGAAGGGGATTCCGCCGGCGGATCGAGCAAACAGGCCAGGGACCGGAAAACTCAGGCGATTCTCCCCATCCGCGGAAAAATCATCAATGTCGAGACCGCCACCATGGGAAAAGCGCTGGCAAACAATGAAATTCAAAATATCATTTCCGCCATAGGGACCGGGATCGAACCCAAGTTTGATTACAATAAACTGCGTTACGGAAAAATTATCATCATGACCGATGCCGATGTCGATGGGGCCCATATCTGCACCCTGCTACTGACATTCTTTTACCGCTATATGCCCGAACTGATCAAAAAAGGCAATCTCTTCATCGCCCAGCCTCCCCTGTATCGCATCGATGCCGGCAAAAAATTGTTTTACGCCATCGACGAAAGCGAAAAAGATCAAATCATCAAAAAATTAAACGGCTCCACCTACGAGATTGGGCGTTTTAAAGGTTTGGGAGAAATGCCTCCCTCGGATTTAAAAGAAACCACCATGAATAAAAGCACCCGCTCCATGATCCGCGTCGAAATTGGCAATCACGAGATGACGCACAAAGTTTTTGGCCAGCTCATGGGAAAAGATTCTGAACCCCGATTCAAATTCATCAAAGAAAAGGCAATTTTCGCCAAAGATCTCGATATTTGATCAATTTTCGCCATCTCCCGAGCGAAAACAAAACCACGAAAAACTCTGAAAAACCCCCCTTTCCGCATGCTCCCCACCACTCTATATAGCACCCCAAATATATTTACCTAGAAAGTTTATATAAATTATAAAAATCCACGTAATCATAATAAAAACAATGATCTTTTTGATTGGTAAAAAATGATTCGCCTTGAGTTTTCGCAAAGTTGATTGTAAAATAGAACTTCAATTCCAAAAATATTTTTACAATTCCTGAATACCGGAAAATGGCATTTTTCTCCAAACTCATGCGCTCTGCAAAGCCCCGGGACCCCCGCTACGGGCCGGCTCCGAGCGAAGACTTTTATCCCGTTGATTTTGAGGAAAACCTCCCGGAGAACGAAGACGACGCTCCGCAAAATGCTGAAATTTCTACAATCGACGAAGAGTTGGATCTTCTGCTGGAAGTAGAAGACATTCAGGTGCAAGCCGAGCCTGCTCCAGCAAAGACGGAAACCCAGGAATCCAAAAAGCCGCCGACGATCCCGGAGAAAACAGACCCCCCCACTCCCTTGAAGATTCCTGACAGACAACTTGGAAGAAGAGCCTCGGATCAAATCAAACCGCTGGTCAATAAGATCCTTTCTGCTGGAAGCACACGGGAGGTTTTATTGTCTCTGACAGAGGATCTCAAAAATATTTTCAAAAGCCAGACCGTGTTCATTCATTCCATCGACCGGGGAAAAAGACGATTGCTGGTACAAAATCACGAAATGGAAAATGGAAAAGAACTGTTTCTGGAGATCACATCCAAAAGCCTCTCTGGATTTTGCGCGGCTACAGGAAAAACTCTCAACATTGCCGATGCCCATTCTTCAGCCGAACTCAAGCAATATGATCCCGACCTGAAACACGACAAAGCCTGGGATAAAGCAACCAGCATCAAAACCCGGTCCGCTCTGGTAGTCGCCTTACCTTATGAAAAAAGGCTTGTCGGGGTCCTGGAAATCGTCAACAAGGTAGAAGAAAAGAAATTTAACGACGACGATGTGCGACAGGCCAAGGAACTGGCAACCACTCTGGGCCATGCGCTGGTCAAACTGGGGCTCGAGCAGGTCGAAGAAAAAGTGAAAGTCACGGCGCATGCCATCCACTCAGCGAAAAAACTGGACGACATTCTCTTAGGTCTCAAAGACAGCATTCTGGACCTTTTCGATGCCGACATGATAACCATTTATGCCATCGACCCGAAAAAGAACGAAATTTATTCCAAACTGAAAACAGAGAATATCATCAACGAAATACGGGTTCCCATTTCATCCAAAAGCATTGCCGGCTGGGTCGCCGAGCAAAAGCGGCCCATCAATATCGCCGATGTTTATAATCAGGAAGACTTGAGAAAGTATCATCCGGAGATCACCTTTGACAGTTCCTGGGATAAAAAGTCCGGCCTCAGAACAAAGTCCATGCTGGTCTACCCCTTGATCCACAATGGCAAAACCATGGGGGTCTTACAGCTCATCAATAAAAAGTATGGAGAAACCTTCACTAAATTCGATCAAAAAAATATTCTGATCATCGCCGACCATCTGGCTTTGGCGTTCTCCAACCAGCAAAACACAGCTCCAAAAAAGAAAAGCAAATTCGGATACCTTGTGGACAACGGAATCATTACTCAAGAGGAGTTGAACAAAGGCATTTACAAAGCACGCGAAGCGCAGGCCGATATTGAAGATATCATGTTGGGGGAATGGAAGCTCAAGCGAAAGGATGTCGGGAAATCTCTGGAAATTTTTTATGAAATCCCTTACTCCGGATACAACGACTCCATCGTATTGCCTCAGCATGTGCTAGCCGGGTTGAACAAGAACTATCTTGCCAAAAACGGTTGGGTTCCTATTGAGAACACAGCGTCGCAAATGACGATTCTAGTCGATGACCCCGCCGATCAGGACAAAATCAACAATATAAAAATGATTCTGCCTAAAAAGCAGATCAACTTTCACATCGGCCTGAAAGCCGATATCCGTGACTTTTTAAATACCGGAGTCTCTGGTGAGAGTTTGTTTGCCGAAGAGGAGGAGGAAGAAAAAAGCAATACGGAAGAACTATCATCTCTTCTCGACGCCCTGGTCGATGAGCAGGCGGACGCTTCGTTCGATAGCACCGGGCCAGATGACGACGCAGTAAATGCGATCAGCGAAACTGACAGCACCATCGTCCGGCTGGTCAACAAAATCATGACCGATGCTTTTGACCAGGGAATTTCCGATATCCACGTAGAGCCGGGCGTGGGGAAAAAGGATGTCAAGGTCCGCTTTAGAAAGGACGGCACCTGTCGAATCTACCAGCAAATACCTTACCTCTACAAACAGGCGATCATTTCCCGTTTAAAAATAATGGCCCGTTTAGACATCGCCGAAAAAAGAATGCCTCAGGACGGAAAAATCAAAATGAAGTACGGCAGAAGGGAGATTGAATTTCGCGTTGCCACCTGCCCAACCGTCGGGGGGAATGAAGATGCCGTACTCAGAATACTTGCTTCCAGCAAACCGATTCCTCTTGATGAAATGAGATTCAGCCAGCGCAATTTGGAGTGGATCAAGCAAAAAATTGCCATGCCCTATGGCCTTGTTTTAGTGGTCGGACCGACCGGGTCCGGAAAAACAACCACGCTTCATTCGTGCCTGGGACATATCAATACCGATGAACGAAAAATCTGGACTGCGGAAGATCCCGTCGAAATCACCCAGGAAGGTTTAAGGCAAGTGCAGATGCTGGACAAAATAGGCTTGAACTTTGCCCGCGCCATGCGTTCGTTTCTTCGCGGAGACCCTGATGTGATCATGGTGGGTGAAATGCGCGACACCGAAACCGCCGCCATTGGCCTGGAAGCCTCTTTGACCGGGCATCTTGTATTCAGCACGCTGCACACGAACTCCGCTCCGGAAACCATCACCCGTCTCCTCGACATGGGAATGAATCCGCTTAATTTTGCCGATGCCCTGTTATTGATCGCCGCTCAAAGGCTGGTCAAAACCCTGTGCAAGGAATGCGCGGAAGAATACCATCCGGATAAAAATGAGTTCGAAATCCTTGTGCAGGAATATGGAGAAAAGGAATTTAAAGAATTGAATATCAAACACAATAAGGATCTGCGCTTAAAAAAACCCGTCGGATGCTCCGCTTGTATGGATTCAGGCTATTCCGGTCGCATGGCTCTGCACGAGGTGCTTTTAGGAACGCCGGAAATAAAAAAGAAAATCATGCAGAAATCGCTGGTGAACGAACTCCGGGAATTAGCTATGCAGGAAGGAATGGTCACTCTAAAGCAGGATGGAATCCAAAAAGTTTTTCAAGGTCACTGTGATCTCAAGCAAGTGCTGACCGTCTCGGCAGTCTAAAAAATTCAAAACTCTTAAAGTCGTAACAATCAAACAGAGATAGCGATGGGAAACACCATAAACAAAATAGATTTTGACAGGGAAAACAGCGAAATTGCTGGTGACATACTTCATCAAACCAAAACGGCAGAGGATATCGATGCATTCATTCCAGGTTTAATGGAGGATTTGAAAGATCATTTCGACTGTGAAGCGATAACCCTGTTTGCAGTCGACTATTCCACTCATCAACTATTTTCCAAAAATCACGTTTCCCCTATTATTTCTGAAATAAGAGTCGATATTTCCCTCAACAGCCTTGCAGGTTTCGTGGCCGGGACGGGAAATTCCTTAAATATCATCGATGTCAATGACAAGGAGGAACTGGTTCAATACCATCCGCAATTAACTCATGAGGACAGTTGGGATGACCTTCTGGACTTCAAAACCAAGTCGGTGATTGCCGTTCCTCTACCCTACAATCGAAATCTCATTGGAGTTCTCGAGATAGTCAACAAGAAAAATAATGGCTATTTTTCATTAGTGGAATTCCAGTTTGCAAAAAATATTTCAACGGCGCTGGGTTGGGCGGTCGCCAGAATGAATAACCACGTTACAGCGCAAGACAACCCCGTCTCGGAAAAGACGGAACCCGATTCATCCGAACCTAACACAGACAATCCACAAGCGACTGAACAGGAAGAGTCGGAAAAGATTCTCAACTCCGTAACGATCGTTAAACGGGACCCCGAAGAAGTCACCCCGGAGACCTGCGAACCTCTTGAAAGTATAGAAAGGTCCGTCGAAAAAAGCGATTGTCAGGCACCGCCCATGATTGTGAGCCCCATGAAAAAAGTGCCTGTCGAAAATAATCCCGAAGCGTCGGACCCTCACCAGCATAGTGAATACTCACCCGATAAAAACCCCTCGAACGATGTTTACGAGGTTGCTCCGGATATCGAAGAGACGCCAACGGTAAATGACGCAGCAGAGTCCGGGCTTCGAGACCAGATCGACAAATTACACGATGAAGATACGTCGATTGAAGTTCCCGAGGTTGCTCTGGATATCGAAGAACAGCCAACTGTAAGTGACGCAGAAGAGTCCGAGCTTCAAGACCAGATCGATAAATTACACGATGAAGATATGTCGATTGAAGTTTCCGAGGTGGTTCCGGATATCGAAGAAGCGCCGCCTGAGAACAACATTGAACACCTGGAATCCGAACATCGAAACTTTGAAACTGAATCCTATGACGAAAATAAAAAGAATCCAAGTGAAGAAGAATTCCAGAAATTATTAGAAAGCATCAAAGCAAATCCTTTTTCGGACAACACGCTAAAAAACTGCCAGAGTTCCATCAGGAAATTTTTTGATGCTGAAATTGTCATTCTTTACAGATTCAATCAGGCAAAAAACGAACTCTACGTATCCCCAGACCCGGATAATCAAATACCAGAAATTCATCTGCCGATTTCACCCAGCAGCATCGCCGGATATGCCGCGCTGATTGAAAGCCCAATCAACATTGCCGATGTGACCCATCCTGAAGAACTCAGCACGCTTCATCCGGAATTGCGCTCCAACGGTATGTGGGATGATAAGTTCAATATCAAAACCGCAGAGATATTAGCGGTTCCCCTGATACAAGACAAAACCCTATTGGGTGTGCTTCAGTTTCTAAATAAAAAAGGTCCCGGTCCATTCACCCAGAACGACAACAAAAACGCCACTGCTTTAGCAGAGAGCTTCGCGCATGTCATATTTAAGCGGAATCGTGAAGCCTCAGAAAACGCAACTCCCTTCAGCTACCTGATTGAAAATGGTTTGATCACTGAAAAAGCGCTGGCGTCCTCCATAGCCCATGCCGAAAGAAGCAACCTGGAAGTGGAGTCTGTTTTATTAAAACAGGTAGAAATAAAACGGGAAGACCTGGGATTATCGCTTGCCAATTTTTACGATCTCCCCTATTTCGGTTTTCGCAATTCCGTCATACTCCCGCAAAAAATTATTGGCGGGTTGAATAAAAACTTTTTAGCCAAAAACTATTGGATCCCTATCAAGTCGGACGATTCAAAGGTGGTTATTTTAATCAACGATCCGGGCAATCAGGACAAGCTGCAAAATATAAAACACATATTTTCAAGAAAAGAAGTCGAATTTAAAATCGGCCTCAAAGTAGACATCATCGATTATCTCAATTCGGTTTTAGAACAGGGGGAAGCTAAATTTGAAGATGTGAAGTCCGAAAATATGTCGAGCCTGATAAACACTCTTCAGGAAAAACCAGACAGTGATTTATGTGTTACATCGGAAAAGGATGAAGCCGAGGAAATTCAAACCGTCAAGGAAACCGACAGCGCCACCATTCGACTGGTCAATAAAATACTGATCGACGCTTACGAACGGGAAGCGTCAGACATCCATTTTGAACCTGGCGTCGGGAAGGAAAACTTATTGATACGATTTCGAAAAGAAGGTGAATGCCACGCTTACGAAGAAATCCCCGCCATTTACAAGCAGGGCATCATCTCCAGAATAAAAATCATGGCGCAGTTGGATATTGCTGAAAAGCGCCTGCCGCAGGATGGGAAATTCAAGGCCAGGTATGGAGGAAAGGAAGTCGAATTCCGGGTGGCTACCTGCCCCACGGTCGGAGGAAACGAAGACGCGGTATTGAGGATCCTCGCGCAGAGCCAAATGAATCCCTTGGAAAAAATGAATTTCAGCTCCCGGAACCTCGAATTGATCAAAAATACGATCGTCAAGCCCTATGGGTTGGTTCTCGTGGTGGGACCCACCGGTTCAGGAAAAACAACCACGCTTCATTCCTGCCTCAACTTGATAAATACCCCAAAGAAAAAGATCTGGACGGCGGAAGATCCCGTCGAAATCACCCAGAAAGGATTAAGACAAGTGCAAATGCTGGAGAAAAAGGGGTTGAATTTCGCCAGGGCCATGCGCTCCTTCTTAAGGGGAGACCCCGACGTCATCATGGTGGGGGAAATGCGCGACAAGGAAACCGCCGACATCGGATTGGAAGCTTCTCTAACCGGTCACCTTGTGTTCACCACGCTGCACACCAACTCCGCTCCCGAAACAATCACACGGCTCTTGGACATGGGGATGAATCCGCTAAACTTCGCCGATTCCCTGTTGCTGATCATTGCCCAGCGGCTGGTCAAAACCCTTTGCAAGGAATGCGCGGAAGACTACCATCCTTCGATAGAAGAATACGATATATTGGTCAAAGAATACGGTCCGGAGCATTTTGAAAAACTGGGCATCGAATACAACAACGATTTGACACTCAAAAGAGCCAAAGGTTGCCAGGTATGTGAAAAAACCGGCTACTTAGGACGCACGGCGATTCACGAGGTTTTAGAAGGAACGCTTGACATTAACAGGCTGATCGTTAAACAGGGAACCGTTGAACAACTGCGGACCCAGGCAATGCAGGAAGGAATGACCACCCTCAAACAAGACGGAATCCAGAAAATTTTTAATGGCGATTGCGATCTCAAACAAGTGCTTTCCGTTTGCACACTCTAGCCCTTTAAAATATTGTTTTTCTGGAAATTCAGTAAATTTTTCTCCCTCCCGCCCTTTTTTATTTTCCCAAAATTTTCAAATTTATGGTATTACCTTATAGATAACTATAAATTTTTCAACTAACCAACACCGCAAAATCGGAAAGCGTCCCCTTTCAATTCTTTCGCATTTGTTTTTGGCGTACCGATAAAGCATTCGAATGAAATCAAGCAGATTAAACGACCCAGAATCCGCGAATGGTGAATCCAACGGAAAAGGAGAATTTGATTCGTTTGCATCTCAAGTACGAAATATTGACCTCACCAATACCTCGCTGGAATCTCTGGGCGAAAGCCTGAAAAACATATTCGATTGCCAGGCGGCAAACATCTTTGTTTACGACAATTCCAGGAAAGACCTTTATCTTAAAGGCTCCCAACCCAACAATCAGGACGAAATCCGCCTTGATATTTCGTTCAACAACCTGACAAGCTATGTCGCCGCCACAGGCAAACCGATAAACATTAAAAACGTTCATTCGAAGGAAGAACTCAACAGGTACCACGAAGGCTTAAAATACGATTCTGCCCGTGATGCCAATCAACCCTTCAAAACGCAGTCTGTAATGTTGATTCCCCTGCCCCACAAAAACAGGCTTGTGGGCGTGGTCGAATTCATCAACAAAAAAAACGGCAACCACTTTCACGATTATGATTTTGTCAGGGCCAAAGCCATTTCGCTGGTGATTGGATTGGCTGTCATAAAAATTGAAGAGCGGGAAGAAAAAAATGCGAATCAGCAGGGGCAGATAATTGATCTCGAAGACAAAATCGTCACCCTTGCCAAAGCCATCAACGATATAAGCCATCCGGACGAGATTTTTTCAAAAATTCAGCAGCCCCTGCTGGAAGCATTTGATGCTACGGATGCCATTATTTTTGCAGTCGATATGGATAAAAATGAGATTTATTCCAAAACCCAATGGAATGAATTCAAGCAGGAAATCCGGGTTCCCATTGATTCATCAAGTATTGCAGGATTTGTAGCCGCCAGGGATCAATCGCTTAATATCGCAGACGCTCAAAACCAGAAGGAGCTGAGTCAACACCAACCCGACCTGCAGGTCAATGAACCGTGGAATAAAAATACCGGATCTACCACCAAAACCCTTTTAACCATTCCTTTAAATCATTCTTTTCAGCTTTTGGGTGTCTTGCAAATTATTGATAAGAAAGGTGAAACTGGATTTAGCCCCGAGGATGAGAAAAACGCCCTGAAAATTGCCGAATCCTTAGCACAGGTATTTCATGATCAGAAAGTTTTCATTGAACCAAAACCCACAAAATTCAGTTACTTAATTGACAACGGCTACCTCACCGAGGATGAGCTGAACCTGACAATAGAAAAGGGCAAGAAAACAGGGCTGGATATTGAAGAATTGTTGATCAATGAGTTGTATCTCCGGTCCATAGATGTTGGAAAATCCCTGGAAAGCTTTTACAATATCCCCTACGCCAGTTACAATGCATCCCTCGTGCCACTCCATCTCGAGGATTTTGATATTGACGCTAAAATCCTCAGGGAAAGAAACTGGGTTCCTTTAATAAATGGCGACTCTGACATAATCGTATTGATCAACGATCCCTCCGACAAAGATACCGTTGAGGAAATCAAACGAACCTTTCTTCAACACAAAATCGACTTTCGAGTGGGATTGAAAATGGATATTTTGAAATACCTCGATACTTATCAGGAGTCGGAGAAAATGCCTGAATCCATTGAAACAAATATTCTAACGGGAGACGATAAATTGGAACTGACACTCGATGAAGAATCTCACGCAATCAGATCCGAGGTTCAAGATTCAAGTTCGGATCGCTCTGGACAATTGTTCGATGAAATTATCTCCATCGCCATCGGGCAAGGTGTCACCGACATACACATTGAGCCCGGTATGGACGATAAAAACCTGCTGGTCAGGCTTCGCAAAGAAGGCGCCTGCCGGGTTTTTGAGGAAATTCCTTCCCACTTTCAAAAAGACATCATAAGCCACGTCAAAAAACTGGCTGATCTGGATCCTTCAGTGACCAAACTCCCGCAGAACGGTAAATTTGTTTGGTCGCAGGGGCACAACAAATACGAGCTCAGCATCGTCGTGTTTCCCACAATCGGTGACCTTGAAGACGCCATGATCCGGGTGACCCAGGTCGGGAAATCCGTTCCTGAGTTTATGTCGATGACGGACATGGAGTTTTCCGATCCCAACCTCGACAAAATCATGTCCCGCATCCACACATCAAAGGGATTGATCCTCGTCACCGGCCCGGAAGGAACAGGAAAGACCACGTCTTTGCACGCGTTGTTAAACCATTTGAACACGCCCGACAAAAAAATTGTCACCGCTGAAAATCCCGTGGAAATCGTTCAAACAGGATTGCGGCAACTTCAAATGAATGAGGAAAACGGCCTCAACTACGCGCTCGCTCTGGAAACGTTCTTATTGGGAAATCCGGATATTATTTTACTCGGAGAAATCGACAAGGACGAGACATTAAAGCTCTGTGTTGAAGCCGCAAAACAGCGTCTCGTTTTTACTTCCATGAAAGGCAAGTCCACCATGGACGCCATTCGTAAAATGCGGGAAATGCATATCGATCCCGATCTGCTGGCAGATGCTTTTGTCCTGATCATGGCGCAAAAACTCGTCCCCAGCCTTTGCGACCACTGCAAGGAGGATTATCATCCTTCTCCGGACGAGTTCAATATGCTGGAAAAATTCTACGGGGACAAAAACTTTTCCGAACTGGGTTTCCAATACAATGACAATTTAACCCTGAAAAAAGCCGTAGGATGCAAACAATGCATCTTCACGGGCTACTCAGGAGAAATCGCACTGCAGGAAGTTCTGGAAAGGACGCCTGAATTGAACCGCCTGATCGCTCAGAAAGCTCCCATGGAAGAAATTCATAATCAAGCGTTACAAGACGGTATGATCACCCTGAACCAAGATGGTATTTATAAGATCATGAATGGCGATTGCGATTTCAAGAAAATCCAGGAAGCTTTTTTACCAGGCAGGTTTTAGAAGGACGGTCTTTGATTTGAAGCGTGTGCTTTTAAAACCGTCAGACAGCGGAATCCACTTTTTCAGTTAAAGGGTCCATCCAGCGGTCCAGGCTTTCCAAAGCGTTTTCGACGATTTTCTGGTTTCTCACCTGTTTATTTTTGATTCCCATCTCCTTCACTAGAAAAAGCCCGAAATTAATGTTCATGGGCTGATAATTTTGTGGACGCTTGGTGGTGACATAATGATATAAAGCACCCATCGCCGTATCGATGGGTGGCGGATTGAATTTTTCTCCGGAAATTCTCTTGACGGCGCTCAAACCCGCCAGCAATCCCAGGGTAGATGACTCCACATAGCCTTCCACGCCAACGATCTGGCCGGCAAAGTAGATTCCCGGTCGGGACTTAAGATCCAGATCCCCGGTCAATAAATCGGGGGCATTGATATAGGTGTTTCGGTGAATCGCCCCGAATCTGAAAAACTCCGCATTCTCCAGACCTGGAATCATCTGGAACACCCGCTTCTGCTCGGGGTAGGTCAGTTTGGTCTGAAAACCCACCAGATTGAAGGCCGTTCCGGCTTTATTTTCCCGGCGCAACTGCACAACCGCATGCGGCAGCTTCCCCGTTTCCGGGTGCGGCAGACCGACAGGTTTCAGGGGGCCAAATGCCAGGGTTTTTAAACCACGCGATGCCAGTTCTTCGACCGGCAGGCACCCTTCAAAGTAGATTGGTTTTTCAAACGAGGCAAAGGGAACTTTTTGCGCCTGATTCAGTTCATCCACCAACCGCCGGTATTGTTCGGCATTCATCGGGCAATTCAGATAATCGTCACTTCCCTTGCCATAGCGCGAGGCAAAAAAGGCCTTGTCATAGTCGATCGAATTGGCATCGACAATGGGCGACAAGGCGTCATAAAAATATAAATACTTTTGCCCGATGATTCGTTTGATGTCTTCGGAAAGTTTAGGCGACGTCAGGGGACCGGTGGCGATGATAACCGGACCTTCATCCGGAATTTGCGCCACTTCGTCGCGCTTCAAAGTGATGTTGGGATGAGATTCTATCCGCTCGGTGATTTGCTGGGAAAATAAATCCCGGTCCACAGCAAGGGCGCCGCCTGCCGGAACCGCATGTTCATCCGCGGCGCCGATGACAACGGAGTTGAATTTTCGCAATTCTTGCTTTAAAAGAAAAGGAGCCGAGTGGGGCAGATTATTACCCAGAGAATTACTGCAAACCAGTTCCGCGCATTGATCCGTTTTATGAACCGGCGTCTTGGTTTGCGAGCGCATTTCGTACAACACGACCGGAACTCCACGCTCCGCCACTTGCCAGGCCGCTTCCGACCCGGCCAACCCGCCGCCTATCACCGTCAAATGAGATTTCATACAAACAGACCCTTAAGCCGCCACGTGGGCTTTCTTGAACCCACACTGCGGACAGACGATGGAAAGCCCCTCTTCTTTTTTAAATTTCTCCACCATATAGGGTTGCTTACATTCCGGGCAGGCTTCCGCAACCGGTTTTTCCCAGGAAGTGAATTTACAATCAGGGTATTTACTGCACCCATAGAAAGTTCTGCCTTTTTTGGTTCTTCGCGGGGAGATTTCACCTTCACAGTTTTCTTCCGGGCAGGAAATGCCGAGACTCACCGGTTTTGTGAATTTGCATTCAGGGTAATTCGAGCAGGCAATGAATTTTCCAAACCGGCCCATTTTCATGATCAAAGGAGATTCACATTTTTCGCAGTTGCCTTCCACCTCCTCAGCCACCGGGGCACCTTTTCCATCTTCGCCAAGGTTTTTGGTGCTTTTGCAATCGGGGTAACCCGTGCAGGCCATGAATTTCCCAAAGCGGCCCCATTTAATGATCATCGGTTGCCCGCATTTTTCACAGACCTCATCGGTTTCCTCCACCTGGCTTTTCAGGTCCTTCATTTTCTTTTCAGCCTGTTCCAGATCCACCTGAAACGGTTTATAGAAATCCTTCAGGGCCTGCACCCACTCCATTTTTCCTTCTTCAATTTCATCCAGCCGGCCTTCCATCTTGGCGGTAAACTCAGAGTTCATGATGTCCGGGAAATTTTCCACTAAAGCGTCTGAAACCAGAAACCCCAATTCAGAAGGCGCCAGTCTGCGCTCTTCGGAGCGAATATAATCCCGGTCCTTGATCACGCTGATGATAGCCGCATACGTACTGGGTCTGCCGATTCCCTGGTCCTCAAGCTCCTTGACCAACAGAGCTTCGGTAAACCGGGGAGGCGGTTGCGTGAAATGCTGATCGGGGGAAATTTTCAGTAATTTTAAAATGTCTCCCTTATCAAGCTCTGGAAGCAGACGATCGCTGTCACTTTTGGATTTATCAGCTCCCGCATCCACCTTATCCTCGGTCACTTCCACATAAACTTTCATGAATCCGGCAAACTTCAAGATCGATCCATTACTACGAAATAAATAATCACCGGTGCGGATATCAAACTGAGTCGTATCGAGCACGGCAGGAACCATCTGGCATGCAACGAACCGGGACCAGATCAACTGGTAAAGATTGAAAAGATCCTTTTCAAGGTATTCCTTGATCGCTTTGGGCTCGATGTTGACATCCGAGGGCCGGATCGCTTCATGGGCCTCTTGAGCGGATTTCTTGCTTTTATAAAAATTCGGAGACGCGGGCAAATACTCTTTTCCGTAACGCTCGGGAATGAATTCCCGTACTGCGTTCAACGCGTCGTCAGACAAGCGAACCGAGTCCGTACGCATGTAGGTGATCAAACCCACCGTTCCCTTGGACCCTAACGCCAGCCCCTCGTACAATCGTTGCGCCAGCATCATGGTCTTTTTAGGAGTAAAATTTAGTTTCCGCGAAGCTTCCTGTTGCAAGGTGCTGGTGATAAAAGGCGCCGTCGGATTGCGTTTTCTTTCTTTTTTGGTGATCTTTTCCAGGACCAGCTCCGCTCCATCCACGGCCTTTACGATTTTGTCCGCTTCCTCCTGGTTATTGACTTCAGCTTTTTCATCCTTGATTTTGAAAAGTTTGGATTCAAACGGCGGAGGCACCTTGCCTTCCAGATCGAGAGTGATCGACCAGTATTCCACAGGTTTGAAGGCTTGGATTTCCCGTTCACGATCGACCACCAATCGTAAAGCAACAGATTGCACTCTGCCCGCGCTTAGGCCGCGGTGGATTTTCTTCCAAAGAATAGGGCTGATTTTATAGCCCACCAGCCGATCCAGGATGCGCCTGGCCTGCTGCGCATTCACCCGGTTGGAATTGAGCTCCGTGGGGTTGTCGAGAGCTTCTTTCACCGCTTTTTTGGTGATTTCGTTGAAAGAGACCCGGTAGATTTTTCCTTTGGTGAACTTGGCCACTTCGTTCCCGATATGGTAAGCAATGGCTTCCCCTTCCCGGTCCGGGTCGGGAGCCAGGTAGATATGATCCGCTTTTTTTGCCGCGGCCTTGAGTTCGCTGAGAATTTTTCCTTTTCCGCGAATCGTGATGTATTCAGGAGCAAAATCGTTATCTACATCCACCCCCAGTTTCTTTTTTGGGAGGTCTTTGAGATGACCGACAGATGCTTTGATGATAAAGTCCTTTCCCACAATTTTCTTCAACGTATTTACCTTTGTGGGTGACTCCACAATCAACAATGACTTTCCCATAACGTTACGCCCCTTTACTTTTCATACAACAACAAACAATTTACCTTCGAATTGCCGGACAAAACCTTTCAATTCCAACTGAACCAGTGTAGCTGAAACTTCTGCCGGTGACAATCGACTGTTTTCTATAATAAGATCGATGTGTTTTTCTTCTTTGGTCAAAACTGCAATGATTTGTTTCTCTAGGGTCGTCAAATCTTTATTATCAGCAGCCTTCCCTTGAACCGGCCTGAGATAATTGCGAACAGAATTTGAAAGTTCCTCCACAATCGATTCAGGACCATCCACGAGGATCGCTCCGGTTTTAATCAACCGGTTGGTCTCGCGGCTCTTTGACGAATTGATATTGCCGGGAACCGCAAAAACTTCCCGTCCCTGCTCCAGTGCAAACTGCGCGGTGATCAGCGCTCCGCTTTTTTCGCCTGCTTCAATCACCAGGGTTCCGTGGGAAAGGCCGCTGATGACCCGGTTGCGCGCTGGAAAATTATTTCTCTCCGGTCGCATGGTGACCGGAAACTCAGAAACGATGGCTCCCTGATCAATGATCTTGTCTCGCAAATACCGGTTCTCCGGCGGATACGTATGCGACAGCCCACAGCCAAACACCGCCACGGTCTCCCCCCCGGTTTGCAGAGCCTTTTTGTGAGCACAGGTGTCGATGCCGCGTGCAAACCCGCTCACAATGCATACTCCCATGGAAGCCAGCCCTTCACATAGGGCCTCGGTCACAATTTTCCCATAATTCGTAGGAGCTCTTGTTCCTACAACGGCAAGCGGTACCTGAAACTGATCGAGATCTTTTCCTTTAAAGTATAAAACCGGAGGCGGATCATAAATTTCCTTGAGCAGCGAGGGGTAACTGGAACACTGCGAGGTGACAACCTTTAGCCCCAATTTCTCTATGAAATGCCATTCACGTTCGACATGCTTATCGACTTCAAATTTTAGAATCTCTCCGGCAACCTTTTCCCCGATGCCTTCGACCTGCAGCAGATCTTTTCTGGAAGAACGAAAAACCTGCTCCGGTGACTCCAGGCCGTTCACCAAACGGTGAAACAGAGTTTTTCCAACTCCCACGACCATGTTTAGAGCCACCCAATAAACTTTGGGGTCCATGAGGAATCAATTAAGGGAAGAAAAAACGGAATTGGAATTTTTCAAAACGGATCATGGGTTCAATTATTTGGAGGAACCGCCAACTCATTTTTTCTCCAGTTCACGGTTCAGTGCCGCCACAGCGATATTAAAATTGTAAACGGTCTCATAATAACCGCTCAGTACACGGGTATAAATTATGAGCGCTTGAAACAACTCTCCGGAGTTCCCAATGCCAAAATCATAATTGGCCACTTCCGTAACCAGAAGAGCACGGGTTATTTTGCGGCTGTCCTGTGCAAGCTCCATCTGAGCGCGCGCTTCCTCAACCTTCAATAAAGCTTTTTTAAGATCAAATAGAGAAAACTCATACGCTTTCCCGAAAACTTTTTCAAAACTCTGTTTCGGGAACTTGACCGGCAGGATGGTGTCTTCTTCCAACTCACTTTCAGAAGTCAGATCCAGACCCGTCATTCCAGCCAACACCAGTTTATTGATCAGGATTTCATTTTCCAGTTCGATGATGTCATTCAACGATCCGGAAAGCCCCAATTGCAACTTGGTAATATCGGATTGCGTAACCTCCCCTTCCCCCTTATCGTACCTCTCCTCCGCTTTTTCGATCGCTGTTCCAAACCGTTTTTTAACCTCCTCAGCTACACCCAGCTGATTGGTTTTGAATTGGATCTGATAGTAGTGTTCTTTTGTTAAAAATAAAACTTCAGACGCCGGCAGAGAGCTATTTTGTTTATTTTCAAGTGCCAGGGGAATGATTTTATCCAGAGGCGGGATGGTGAACGCTCCACCGCCCCCCTCGGAGGCGTGCGCAGTCGAAATCACCAGCAGGGTCACTGAAAAACCGTGCCTTATCCATCGGAACAATTTTTTATAAGGAACCTTGACCCCCATCAATTGACCTTTCAAATCGGGTTTTGTTCGGGATACAGAACAAAAAAGGTTTTTAAAGCAAACCTTCAGGGAGAATACCGGGAATCTAAAAAGAAAGGGGTGCTGAACCCCCTAAAGAAACCTTGATGGCAACCAAGATCGTTCTAAAAAGGAAATGTCCGCTAATGAGGACAGAAGTTCAGCACCCCTCAGAGATAGACAAAATTTATCACATGGCCTATACCCTGTCAATACAATTCTAGGAAAACCCAGGCCGATTTCCGCCAAATATATAAATATAACTTATTTAAAAACAAATAGTTATGATAATGCCTTAAAATTCTGCCTAATTTTTAAGCATTAAATAGCCTTGTAAATCAATGGGTTACAGATTTGGAAAATTCCCCTTTTTCAGGGATTCAATCTGCACCGATTCGACGCGAATACGCAAATAACTGATTAATTTTAAAAGCATTAAAACTATACCACGGCAAAGGGAACCGGTATAAACGTCAGCAGGAAAATAATTATGGAAGCAAAACCCAAAAGCCGGCGCCGCCTGTCGGGAAGCACCGACTCGTCAACCAGCGGGGCTGGTTTGAAACCCATCAGAGCGATCATGACCGCCCAGAAAAACCATCCCGGCCAAAAATAACCGAGGGGAAACAACAAAACAAAAAAACCCTTGGAAAAAATTCCATACTTTTCCTTGAATAAAGAATAAAGGATATGGCCGCCATCCAGTTGCCCTATTGGTAAAAGATTCAAAGCAGTAACAAAAAGTCCGATCCATCCGGCAAAGGCGATGGGATGTAAATTGATATTGACCTCTGTGGAAAACGGCGTCACCCCCAGAATCAGTTTGGAAAGAACGGTGAGAAGAATCGAACTTCCGAACGTCAACCCCTGACCGGTATGCACCTGGGTCGTTTCAGAAAGGAAAAGCCCGAGGATCAGCGTCGGAACCGCAACGATGAATCCGGCGATCGGCCCCGCCGCTCCGATTTCCATCAGCACCCGCCGGTTCGGAATCAGTTCTTTGATCTGGATGAAGGCGCCAAAGGTTCCGAAGATAAAAACAGGAGGTGCCGGAATAAAAAAAGGAAGCGTCGCTTTGACGTTGTTTTTTCGGCTGGCCCAATAATGACCGAACTCATGCGTTCCAAGAATGAGCATGAGAAAAATCGAAAAAAGGAATCCACCCGCAAGGTAAGTCGTAACTAAAGTTCCCGCCAAAAGCAGAGAAAAGATGATCCAGTTTTTAATGTTGGGAGAAGAAGCCGGCAAAGTTTTGCTCCGGGTTACTTCGGTACGGAGGGATTGTTGCCTGGAGTCAAAGGACGATGGGTGAATTCTTTAGCACCTTCTCCAGAATAATCTGCGACCGTCTGTCCCTTTCCGATGAGTTTGTATTTGTAAATGATCAAACCCTCCAGACCAACCGGGCCGCGCGCGTGGGTTTTATTGGTACTGATACCGATTTCGGCTCCAAGGCCGTACCGAAACCCATCCGCAAAACGGGTGGATGCGTTCCACAAAACACTCGCGGAATCGACGTCGTTCAAAAACCTTTCCGCGTGCTGAGAATCTTCCGTAAGAATCGTATCGGTGTGACCGGAACCGTGCACATTGATAAATTCAATGGCCTCGCCAATATCGGCGACCACCTTCAAAGCCAGCTTCAGGTCGTTGTACTCCGTATCCCATTCCTTATCGTCCGCTCCCATAATTCCCGAAGCCAGTTGGCAGGTTTTTTCACAGCCCACGAGCACAACATTCTGTTCGCTGAGTTTTTTCACCAGAACCGGCACAATTTTTTTCGCAACATCCTGATGGATCAATAAAGTTTCCAGAGCATTGCAGGCCGCGGGATATTGCAGTTTTGAATCCAGAACCACCCGCACCGCCATTTCAGGATCGGCGCTTTGGTCTATGTAGCCGTGACAGATTCCTTCTGAATGCCCCAGAACGGGGATTTTAGTGTTGTCCTGAATATAACGGACAAACGCGTTACTGCCTCTCGGAACGATCAAGTTGATATTTTTGTCCTCATTGAGCATTTCCGCAACTTCCGCCCGGGTTTCTATCATCTGGATTGCGGTTTTTGGAACGCCTTCAACCTGGGAAACGGCATCCGCCAACAAAGAGACGATGACTTTGTTGGTGTTTTGCGCCTCACGTCCGCCTTTCAGAATCACCGCATTGCTGGATTTCAAACACAGTGCGGAAATTTGCGGAACCGCATCGGGCCGCGACTCAAAAATTGCGCCGATGACGCCGATGGGACAAGTCACCTGATGCAAAACCAAGTCCTGGTCCATCTCCATCACACTTTTTTCCCGGCCCACCGGGTCGGCTAGCCTGGCGACACTGCGGATGCCCCTGGCCATGCTCTTTATCTTTTCATCATCCAAAACCAGACGAGAAATCAAAGGACCGGGGATATTCTCCTGCCTGGCAAATTGCAAATCCTTACCGTTGGCCTCCAGGATTAGAGGCGCATTGTTCTCCAAGGCTTGCGCCATTTTTTCCAGAGCCGCATTTTTCTCATCCGTCATGAGGTGCGTCAACTTGCGGGCGGCGGCTTTAGCTTGCACTGAAATTTCTCTGACTGTCATTTGGGTCCTTAAAGGAGGATCTAATTACTAGGGAAAATGGTGAACGGCAATGCGCACTTCCAGACCATCTTCAGCATCCAAAAAAGCCTGTGAAAGAGCGGCAAACCTCTTATTCACAGAAACCGAAAATCCCACGCACAAACAGAAAATGCCAATCATCAGGATGCGCCGCTTCATCGCACAATCACCTGAATGCCCTTTTCCTTTTGCATTTGGTACGCCTTGATATGAAGATTTTCCGAAAGGGGGTTCATTGCCAGGTCGAGGGTTTTAAGATTGGGAAAAAGTTTAGATTCTAATAAAGCCTGCGCTCCGGCATCGCCAATATTGTTCTGCCCCAGGTACAACGCCTGAAGGTGGGGAAAGTTTTTAGATTTGGCAAACGCCGCCGCTCCGCCATTGCCCAATTCATTGCGAAACAAATTGAGTGTTTCCACTTGCGGCATGGTTTCCACAACGGCCAATGCTTCTGCCCCGCTTTGAGTGATCAGATTATCGTTCAACATCAGCGTCTTGATTTTTTGAAAATTCTGCGATCTTCCGACAATTTCAAAAGCCTCATCGCCGATTTCATTCTTCCATAATTTCAAGGATTCGAGATTCTTTATATAAGGCGATTCCGCCAGAGCCTTAAGACCCAGGTCACCGACAAGGTTCCCCCACAGGTCGAGGTGCTTTAAATTGGCAAGGTGGGGAGATTTTGCCAGAGCTTTCACGCCTCGGTATTTTATTTTATTGCCCTGCAACAGGAGGGTGGTGACGGAAGACAACTTCTCCATTTTGGCGAGTGCTTTGGCGCCTTTCTCCCCAATGACCATCCCGCTCAAATCCAACACTTTTTCGTTTTGAGCCAGCCGCTTTTGCACCAGCGCCGCAATATTTTTCTCCGCCCAGGAGGACGAGACCAAGCCTGAAAAAAACAAAAAACAGAAGAATACCGCGCCGATAGGTTTCAAATTATACATGGAGTACCCCATAACCGATTCTGGAACTGGAAAGCCTGAATTTCTAGATTATCAGATATTTGAAGATGGTATAAATTATTTTTGTTCCGGCCTTCAGCGTTCCGGAAAAGGTTCCCGTTATTTTTGAAACCCCCACCCTTTCCCGATAATGCACCGGAATTTCAAGGATTCTCAGTTTTTTTTGAACCGCTTTGATCTGCATTTCCACCGTCCAGCCAAAATTGGTGTCCTGCATGCCGATTTTCACCAGAGATTCATAGCGGATGGCCCGGAATGGCCCAAGGTCGGTATAGCGGATTCCAAAAAACAACCGCATCAGAAACACCGCCAGGCGGTTTCCGTAGCGGGCTTGGGGCAGAAGGGCCGCGCGGCTTTCAGGAAGGATCATGCGGCTCCCCAGAACAAAATCCTGATTTCCGGAGGCAATCGGTTCCACCAGTTGAATGATCTCCTCAGGATAGTCGCTGAAATCACCATCGAGGAATACGACCACATCCGGTTGATTCAGTTCACTGATGCCCTTGAGACAAGCCGACCCGTAGCCCTTGCGTTTTTCTTCGACCACCCGCGCGCCGGATTCTCTGGCGACACGCGCAGTCTCATCGGTGGAGCCATTGTCGACCACGATGATTTCGTGCAGGGTCTCTTTGGGGAGAGCGTTTAAAACCAGGCCAATAGAAGATTCTTCATTAAAGGCGGGAATGATGACCGATACGCGAAGATTCATGCAACCATTCCACAAGCTAGGAGGAAATCGCCTGCTTCACACTGGAAACAAATTGCCCAATTTTAGCATCCCGTTCGGCAGGGTCGCTATTTTCCGCGATCAACCGGACAATCGCACTCCCGACGATCACCCCGTCCGAGACCGCCGACGCTTCTTTCGCCTGCTCGGGCCCGGAAATGCCAAACCCGACCAGTACCGGAAGGGCCGCGGCATTTTTGATGACTTGCACCTTGGGCTGAAGGTTTTCGGCGACGGTCGATTTCACACCGGTCGTCCCGGTAAGAGAGACATAATAAATGAATCCGCGGCTTTGCCGGGCGACCATCGTGACGCGATCCTCCGTGCTCGTCGGAGCCAGCAGAAAAATTGTTTCCAAACCCTTAGGATCGGCCATGGTCTGGAATTCTTTCGCTTCCTCAGGAGGAAGATCGGGAATGATTACTCCATCCACGCCGGCTTTCAAGGCGTCATCGATGAATTGCTTTTGCCCATAAACGAAAACCGGGTTGTAGCTGGTCATCAAAACAATGGGAAGTTGAGAGTTTTTGCGAATGTCAGCGACCAGCTGGATTATTTTTTTCAAATTGGTGCCACTGTTCAGCGCGCGCAGAGCGGAGGCCTGTATAACGGGACCATCCGCCAGCGGATCGGAAAAGGGGACACCCAGTTCAACGATATCCGCTCCATTTTTTTCCAACAGGGAAAATATATGCTTGGTGGTGGGCAGATCCGGGTCTCCCGCCGTCACAAACGCGACCAGGGCTTTTTGCTTTTTTTCATCTAACTTTTTGAAACAATCTTGAATCCGGCTCACAATGACACTCCCATTCGTTCCGCAACCTGATTCACGTCCTTATCTCCACGGCCCGAAAGGCAGATAACGATGACTTCCTCCTTTTTCATCGTAGGGGCCAGCTTGGTGACGTGGGCGATAGCGTGCGCCGACTCCAGAGCCGGGATGATCCCCTCCACTTTGGACAGCATTTGAAACCCTTGCAGGGCCTCTTCATCGGTGATAGAAACATATTGCGCCCGCCCCGTTTCGTGCAGGTGGCTGTGTTCGCACCCGACGCCGGGATAATCAAGCCCCGCCGATATGGAATGCGCTTCCTGAATCTGCCCGTCATCGTTGTATAAAAGATAACTCATCATTCCGTGCAGAACCCCTGGCTTCCCATGGCTCAAAGTGGCTCCGTGTTTCCCGGTTTCGACTCCTAACCCGGCCGCTTCCACACCGATCAAACGAATCTGCTCGTGGTTCACAAACGGGTAAAACAATCCCATCGAATTGCTTCCCCCGCCCACACAGGCCACGCAGACATCCGGCAGTCTTTTTTCAACGTCCATGATCTGCTCCGTGACTTCTTCGCCGATGATTTTCTGAAAATCGCGAACCATCATCGGATAGGGATGCGGACCAACGACGGAGCCGATAATGTAATGCGTGCTCTCCACCGTGGTGATCCAGTTGCGAATGGCTTCACTGGTGGCGTCTTTCAAAGTGCGCGTTCCGGTCATGACCGGAATCACGTTGGCGCCCAGAAGCCGCATGCGGAAAACATTCAGGGCCTGACGCTTCATGTCCTCCTCGCCCATAAATACGTCGCATTCCAACCCGAAAAGCGAGGCCGCCGTGGCGGTTGCCACCCCGTGCTGCCCTGCCCCGGTCTCGGCGATCACGCGCTTCTTACCCATCCGCTGGGCGAGAAGCGCACTGCCGATGGTGTTGTTGATTTTGTGCGCACCCGTATGCGTGAGGTCTTCCCGCTTCAGATAGATTTTTGCCCCTCCCAGACGCCGGGTCAGGTTTTCTGCAAAATATAAAGGCGTGGGCCGGCCCACATACTGCCTGAGATAAAAACTCAGTTCTTTTTGAAAAGCCGGGTCGTTCCAGGCCTCGGTGAAAACGTTTTCCAGTTCCTTTAAGGCGGGCATCAACGTTTCGATCACATATTTGCCGCCGAAAACGCCAAAATGACCGCTCTCGTCCGGCAACAGGGTTTGCTTCATTGACTGTTCCATCGTTCGTTCCTTAAATTATATCAACAACTTTTGACGGCTTTTATAAACGCTTTCAGTTTCACCGGACTTTTGATTCCCGGCGTTTTCTCGACCCCGGAACAAACGTCCACCCCGTAGGGTTTTGCTTTCTGAATGGCATGCGTCACATTGGAGGAGTCCAAGCCACCCGCTAACACGACGGGGCCATATTTTTTCCCCTCCCGCACGAGGCCCCAGTCAAAAATCTGCCCGGTGCCTCCCTGCTGACTCTCCGAATAAGTATCCAATAAAAACCCGCTCACCTTATAAGAGGACAATTGTTTGAAGGAAGCGACGTCTTTCACGCGGACCACCTTGATCACTTTCCTGCGTATTTGTTTGCAGAAAGCCGGTGATTCGTCCCCATGCAACTGAACGGCATCCAGTCTACACGAATCAGCAATCCGGTTGATGTTGTCTGCCGATTCATTGACAAAAACTCCCACCGTCTCCACAAATGGCGGCAATTTAGAAATAATGGTTTTCACCTCTTTGACAGATACATAGCGGGGGCTCTTTGTGTAAAAAATAAAACCCACCGCATCGGCTCCTGCCTCAACCGCCAGCATGGCATCCTCGATGCGGGTCGTGCCGCAGATTTTTATTCTCACCCCAGACAAACGGTCACTCCCTTTTGCAATTTTCGGTGTTCTTTTAGAAAATTTTGATTTAAAATCCCACCTGAAATTGTTTAAAAAATAACTTTATTGTAACCCGGTTCCGCGCTCACTGAAAATTTCAAAAAAAGCTTTGGCTCGTTAGCCAATGGTGAAAACTTGGATTGTCCGATAAATAGTTTCAGGCTTGACCCTATCCTTAAAAAAATCAGGTGAAAAATGAAAATTTATAAATGGATCGCCCTCGCTCTTATCGTTTTCCTGCCGGTTTTCTCCACCGGGTGCACATCCACCCAGGAAATTGAAGGCGTGGAGGTGGGCACCAATTTTCAAGGCCAGGGCGTCAAGCTGTTCCAGGTTTCCGTATTTCCACTTTATCAGGCCACCCTGGAGGCTCTAAAAAACATGAACCTCAAGGTGGACGATATTCAAGAGAATGGAGAAAACTACCAGGTCACCGTCAGAACCCAGGATCTTCACATCATCATCGACCTGCTGGAAGTCGGACTCAAAATCTCCAAGATGCGAGTCGAAGCGCAAGAGGGAGGATTTTTTTCCACGTCCAACAATGAAGAAATGGCCAGGGAAATCATCAAGGAAACCGCCCTCGTCCTGGAAGCGCGGGGTCATTTCCACTCTTAACTTGCATCTGGTTATTAAGCAAACCTGTTAAAGGAACGGAATCCTTATAATTGTCTTAGTTCTCCGTCTGACTAGGGAGATTTTTCTGCTTTCTCCTCCTGTTTGACACCCCTCAGTTCCGACAATTTTTCAGCGATATTCTCCGCCTTCATCAAACTTTCACCGATCAAAAAAGCGTGCGCTCCCAACTCACCCAATTCCTGAATCTCCTGAGCCGAGTGAATTCCGCTTTCACAAACCATCAGAGTTTTTGGAACCTGGGCCGCCATTTTTAACAAACGGTGCGAAATGCCAAGATCGGTTTTTCCGGTTTTCAAATCCCGGTTGTTGATTCCCAGCAGATGCCCCCCGATAGCAAATGCTTTTTCCATATCTTTTTCGCAATGCGTTTCCACCAGGGCGGGCATGCCCAGCTCCTTTCCCAACTCCAGGAGATCCCGAAGATGATTTTTATCCAGCCAGGTCGCGATCAGAAGAAAAAAATCCGCGCCGAAAGCGCGCGCCTCGTGAACCTGATATTCATCGAATATAAAATCCTTGCGCAATAAAGGGACATCGACCAGTTCCCGGACCTGACTCAAAAAATCAATACTGCCGCCGAAGTAATTGGATTCGGTGAGCACCGAAATAGCGGCGGCTCCATTTTCGGCATAAGTCCGGGCGATTTCCAATCCGTCAAAGCCTGGCCGCAACTCCCCTTTAAAAGGAGTCTTCTTTTTGATCTCAGCGATGATTCGAGTGGAAGACCCAGCCCCTAAAGCCTTCTCGACATCTTTTAAAGTCTGCTGTTGCCCGACTCTCCCTTTTATTTCAGAAAGCGGAGCATTGCGCTTGGTGCTACCCAGTTCTTCTTTTTTATGAGCAAAAATTTTGTCGAGTACAGTGGCCATGTTTTAAAAGCGCTTCCCTTCATGCAGTCAATTGGAATTGCTGACTCTTATGAGATCCTCAAGTTTTTGACGGGCCGCCCCGGAGAAAATGGATTTCCGGGCGATTTCCAGCCCCTCTTTCAATGAACCGGCTTCCCCTCCAGCGCGAATGGCCGCTGAGGCATTCAAAAGGACGATGTCCAGTTTCGGCCCACAGGCTCCTTCCAGCAATTCCCGGATGATGGCCGCATTTTCTTCCGGCGATCCTCCCTGGACCTTGTCAGGGGAACATCGGTCGAGACCCAGATCCTCAGGACAGAGGATGTATTCACTGATGCGATCGTTAGAAAGCTCACAGACTCTGGTTTTATCCATCAGGGAAATTTCGTCGAGCCCGTCCGCTCCGTGCACCACAAACGCATGGCGGCACCCCAGATCTTTTAAAACCTGGGCGATTGGCAAAACCCACTCACTGCCGAACACACCGACCACCTGTGCCTGGGCCCGCGCCGGATTAGTCAACGGCCCCAACAAGTTGAAAATCGTTCGAAAACCCAATTCCTTGCGGACCCCGGCGGCGTGCTTCATGGCCCAATGCATGAGCGGCGCAAATAGAAATCCAATGCCGGTCTCATCCAGACATTTTTCGACCACGGATTTTTCCGCTTCGATGTTGACTCCCAGACATTTTAATACATCGGCGCTCCCAGACCGGCTGGAAACCGCCCGGTTGCCGTGCTTTGCCACGGTGATGCCCGCCCCGGCAACGACAAAAGCCGAAGCTGTGGAAATATTAAAGGTACTGCCGCCATCGCCTCCCGTGCCGCAGGTATCGACAATCTTGCCGGGCGCAACGTTCAACGATTCGGCTTTCTTACGCATGACCCGCGCCGCGCCGACGATTTCACTGATGCTTTCTCCCTTCATCCTGAGAGCGGTGAGAAAAGCGCTCATCTGCGAAACCAGGGCCTCCCCTTCCATGATCTGCCCCATCACGGAAACCATTTCCTTTTCCGTCAGATCCACCCCACCGACGACCTTATGCAGGGCTTCCTGAATTTTCATGCGCGGCTGGTGACCGGCATGCGAAGAAAATTGCCCAGCAACTCTTTTCCGCAGGCGGTCAAAATAGATTCGGGATGAAACTGCACCCCTTCCACAAACAATTCCTTATGGCGGATTCCCATGATCTCTTTGTCTTCGCTCTCCGCCGTGATCTCAAAACAATCGGGCAGAGTCCTGCGATTCAGAACAAGGGAATGATAGCGTGTGGCCTCGAAAGGATTGGACAGGTTTTCAAACAGGGTTTTTCCGTCGTGTTCAATCATCGACGTTTTCCCGTGCATCAATTTCCCGGCTTTGATCACTTCCGCACCGAACGCCACACCCACGGACTGATGCCCCAGGCACACACCCAGAATGGGAATCTTACCGGCATAACGCTTAACCACATCGACGGACACACCGGCCTTGTCGGGAGTGCGGGGGCCGGGAGACACGACGATTTTTTCCGGTTGCAGGCTTTCGATTTGTTCCAGCGTGATTTCATCGTTGCGGTGCACCTTCACATCCGCCCCCAGTTCACCCAGGTATTGCACGAGGTTGTAGGTGAACGAGTCGTAGTTGTCGATCATGAGAATCATTGGAACAACCCCTGCTCGGTGATCTCGATGGCTTTCAGTAAAGCCTTGCCCTTATTCATGGTTTCCTCGAATTCATTTTCCGGAACGGAATCCGCCACGATCCCCGCTCCCACTCCCAGATAAGCGGTGTTATCTTTAACCAGAAGCGTGCGAATGGCGATCGCCGTGTCCATATTGCCGCTGAAACTGATATACCCCACCGTCCCGGCGTACAGTCCCCGGCGGGTCGGTTCCAGTTCATCGATGATTTCCATCGCCCGGATCTTGGGCGCTCCGGAAACCGTCCCGGCGGGAAACGCCGCCTTCAACACATCGAAACAGTCCAGTCCCTTTTTCAATATTCCGCGCACATTAGAAACGATGTGCATCACGTGAGAATAACGCTCGATGAGAAACCGTTCGTTCACCTCCACCGTGCTGGTTTGAGCGACCCGCCCCAGATCGTTGCGCCCCAGGTCCACCAGCATGATGTGTTCCGCCAGTTCCTTTTCATCGTGAAGCAGGTCCTCTTCCAACGCGCAATCCTCTTCTTCATTTTGACCGCGTTTGCGGGTCCCGGCAATGGGACGCACTTCCACCTTGCCTTCTTCCAGCCGCACCAGGACTTCAGGCGACGAACCGATCACATCCAGGTCGCCAAATTTTAAATAGTACATGTAGGGCGACGGGTTGACCGTCCTGAGAGCGCGGTAGATATTGAAAGGGTCCTGGCTGATCGAAACCTTGAGCCGTTGCGACAGAACCACCTGGATCGCGTCGCCTTCGAGAATATAGTCTTTTATCTTTAAGACGGCCTTCTTAAAAGCTTCTTCCTCAAAATTGGATTCAAATTGATTTTCATTTTTTATATTGGCCTGTTTAACCCCATTTCCTTGAGCGCCATCCGGAACAGGTGCGCGCAGTTTTTTCTCCAGCGCTTCGATTTTTTCGATGGTCCGATGATATAGGCGGTCCAGATCGCCGCCTTCGTAAAAAGCGTTGGACACGATCTTTATGGTCTGCGCAACATTATCGAACACCAACAGAGTGTCGGTGATGACAAACAGAGAATCGGGAACATCGAGATCGTCCTCGGTGCTATCGGGAAGACCTTCAAAAAACCGGACCATGTCATAGCCCACGAACCCCACCGCTCCTCCGGCAAACCGGGGCAGTCCTGCCGTTGGCACCGGGCGGTACTTCGCTAAAATCTTCTTGATGACCGAAAGCGGGTTGTCTCCCTCGACCTGCCCGGCTTCTTGTCTTCCATTATTCTGAATGCTGAAAGTATTCCCCTTGGTGCGCACGATCAGGGACGGGTCACAGCCGAGGAAGCAATATCGCGCCCACTTCTCCCCGCCTTCCACGCTTTCCAGAAGAAAGGAGTAGTCCCCTCCCCTGATTTTCATATAAGCGGATACGGGCGTATCGAGGTCCGCCACGATTTCCTTATAAACGGGAATCAGGTTGCCTTGTTCAGCATTTCGTTTGAATTCTTCCAGGGAAGGCTTAACCATGTGCTTTGCCCATCAAGAAACCGGTTGTAACAGCTATGTCTAAAGTGGCCATTTTAATGGATTGTTTGAAAATGTTCGTGCGAACCTGTTTTTGCCTCAAACGGCAAATATCTATAAATAATTAAATTTTTCAATGGTTTAGACCCGAAACTGTAACATCTAACCTGAGGGAGTGTCAAGCGACCGTCCGTGACAATCAGTCCACCGGTTTCCAGTCTTCGCCATTCCAGCGCAAAATCAGGCCGTTGTCGCCCACGGCGTAGATATTCTCTTCCGAGGTGCCCCAGATGGCGGTCAGATATTCCTCAGTATTCGATTCGATGCGGGTCCACTGATCGCCATCCAGATAGAGGATCATTCCCTCGTCCCCGACGGCAAACACCATGTCGCTGGAAGGACCCCAGACATCGAGAAAAAATTCCATCGTCCTGGAAGGCATTTCCGTGATTTCCGAGCCATTGAATTTGAAGATGGCGCCCTCGGAACCGACGATGTACATATCCCCCGGACCAAACCCGTAAATGCCGTAAAACTCGGCGTTGGAGTTCACCGTCAGGCGCACCCAGTGGTCGCCTTCCTGCCGGAGAATGAGGCCGTCATACCCGACCGCGTACATTCCGGTTTCCCTGCTTCCCCAGAGGCGGGTGATGTCGGTATCGGTTCCGGTTTTGGTGTATTTCCAGGTCTCGCCATCGTAGCGCAGGATTTTCCCCAGCCGAGAGCAGGCGTAAATTTCATCTTCAGCGAGGCCAAAAATTCCCGTCATGGGCGGAAGCTTTTCCGTATCTTCCCGCGACCAGGAACTGCCGTCGAACTTAAGTATGACCCCGTCGGTGGCCACGGCGAACAGGTTGTCCGGGGAACTGCCCCACATATTTTTTATAGCGTAGCGGCCCGCCAGATCCATTTTCTCCCATTGACTGCCATCGAAATGCAGCATGGTGCCTTCCGCGCCACCCACGAAAATGTTGTTTTCATCAAACCCGGTCACCGAAATCAGGTGGTTCTCAGTAAGACTTGTCATAAATTATCCCGTGTTTCATGCCTTATGTGATAAAAATGCAGGAACTAGGTTGAGTGGATTGATCTGACAGAAAGTGTCAGATGTTCTAGAGTCTGAATGTCTGTTGTCGGCCATTAGCGGACATTGTTAGTTATAACGATGCTCATAAATTTTCAAAGTATTCTGAGGGCTTATTTCTATGTTATTTCAGTTTTTTCTTTGCACAAATCAGGATATATTTTGAGTGGTTGTCATTTCCTTAAGTTTTATTGCTGAGTTATAGATATATTCGGAAATTTGATAGTTTGGTTTAAGTAATAAGGTGGATGTTAATGCTAATTGGCTAATGAGATGTGCCATATAACGTACCGTATTTTCAACTCCACTTTTCTGAAAAGTTCCGCTCGCCACAGGTCTATCCATGTTGCTGTGTAACTGTGGTCTGGTATTAGGAGAAACATGAACAAATCTTTGTGAAAAGTCGTTATATATTTTTTTATCTATTGGAATTGAGAGTCCTTTTTCATCTAATGCTTTTCTAACAGATCCCGGATTAAATTTACTCCTTATGGTCTTTTGGTCGGACGATTTCCAGTCGTTATATTGTTCTGGGACTTGGGAGAAAAGCATAAATAAATTTGTAATTTCAGCTGTATCTCTTATTACAGAAAAACACGAATCGTAGTGTCCACTTTTAAGTAAAACCCAACCAGCGCTTATTGAATCACACGCTTTTCCAAGTAAATATTCTTTAGTGTGTTCTCTGTCGTTAAGACAACCCCAGTGACATATACTAAGCCGACTCAAGCATGATAACAATGTGCCAATTCCTTCAACTTTGGAACCCAAACCAGAATTATTTTCGATGAAAGAATAAGTTTGTTGAGTACAACTGTTAAATATTTGTTCATCAAGCGTTTCAAGAAATTTAAGCCCTTCTGGGTAGTTACTATCTAAGCAAACCATAGTTTTCCGAGACCAGAGAGATTTTTATAAAAAAAACGATTTTTGGGTTCGAGGCTACAGATTTGTTATTCCAAGTTGCCATATTTAATCAAGCTAAAAGGTGGTAATAGAATGTCCGCTTTGGTTCGAATCCGGCCATTCAATAACTGACACTGTCTATCAGAGAAAGTTTGAATAGGAAAAGAAAACATTGTACGTCGTGAGCAAACCCGCCCTCCGCGTAGGAGTTAAAGCGACATGTCGTTCCATTGGGTGCCGTCATAGCGAATGACGGCGCCGTTGTCCCCCACCGCATAGACACAATCCGACCGGAGTCCTCTGACCTTGGTCAGGTAATCCTCGCGCGGGGACTGCATGGTTTCCCAGCTCTTGCCGTCGTAATGCAGGATGACCGCATTGTCGCCGACCACAAAAATATCGTCGTCCGACGTTCCCCATATGCTCAACAGGTATTCCTCGGTGCCTGATGGAATGGTTTTCCATTCCTCTCCATTGAAGTGCAGGATGGTGCCCTGCGAACCGACGACGTAAACGTTGTCGGTCCGGGTTCCCCAGATTCCAAAAAGAGAAACGGTCTCCTCGGTCAACTCTTCACGCCGATGAAACTGCTTGCCGTCATAATAGCGGTAAATCCCTTCCCCGCCAACGGCATGCATGTGGTCGATATCTTCTCCCCACATGCCGAAGATATCGTGAATGGTGTTCGGTTCGCGGTATTCCCAGCCCTTGCCATTCCAGTACAACATGCGCCCGCCCACGCCAAACAGGAAAACATTGTCAGTATCGAAACCAAAAGCCGAATTCAAAGAATCGTAACTGCCGGTATCGATCTGTTCCCAGACCTTGCCTTCATACTTTAAAACCACACCGCCAATGCCGACGGCGTAAATGCAGTTTTCATTGGCCGCCCAGATGCCCATGAGGGGATTGGTGTTTTCCGTACGCACCGGAAGCCACTCTTCGCCGTCGTAATTCTGGGGAATGCCGTCCTTGCCGACGACGTAAATATTATTTTCGTTAAATACCCAGAGATCCAGAAGATCCGGTTTTTCGCCAATAAACATGGTTTCGGTACCTTTTTGTCATTGCGAGAAGCCAACGGCTACGAAGCCGTGATAATATTTCTGAGTTTTCGTGCCCCGCAGGGGGGAATCCGCAAACCCTGGAAGGCGCGCCGCTTTGCCGCTCGCCATGACGGGTTGTACAAAGCTCTCTTCTATCAGGAGAAAGCATTTTCCCTGAAACAAAAAAAGGGCTCCCCGGCACTCCGGCACGAGGGACCCTTTTCGAACGGGAAACAATTGCTGGAATCAGGCTTCTCCGCCTTCCGGTCGAAACATGACCTTGGAGAGCTTTTTCAGATTTTTTGAATTTCGGACCAGATCCTCAACCTCGGGGCTGATATCGTTGCGAATCAATATAAGCGTCTCAAGATTACCGAGGGTTTTCGACTCAGCAATGGCCCGCGCCCCGTCATTGCCGATTTCCGCTTCGTACAGATCGAGAAGCGTCATATTCTTAAAAACCGGAGAGTTGGCGATCGCGATTCCGCCGCGCGGACCGATGGGGTTATAAGTCAGAGTCAATTGCGTCAGATTCTTCACCGTCTCCGATTGCGCCAGAGCTTCGATTCCCTCCGCTTCGATGTAATTCCAGTTCAGGTTCAGTTCGGTCAGGGAAGCCAGGTTTTTAGAATTGGCGATGGCCAACACCCCTTCATTGCCGATGTTGTTGCGGTATAGCGACAGCAGGTTGAGATGAGTCAGAGTATCGGAAGTCGCCAGAGCTTCGACGCCTTCATCCCCCAGTTTATCTCCCAGCCACAGGGAAACCAGGTTGGCCAGGGTTTTGGATTGGGCGATGGCTTTCGCTCCTTCGGCGCCCACCTCGTTGTCGCTCAATATCAATTCGGAAAGGTTGATGAGGTTTTTAGAAGCCGCAAGGGCTTTCACACCTTCATCTGTAATTTTATTTTTAAACAGATTGAGAGCGGTGAGGTGTTTGAAATGGTCCGAATCCAGAAGCGCTTTCAAGCCTTCGTCGCCGATGTCGTTGAATTCCAGAAATGCCGCGGTCACGCCTTTGACCTTGTCAGATCCAACGATGGCTTTCAAATCCTCGTCGTCAATTTCTTTTTCCCGAAGGTCCAGTTCGCTCTTATCCTCACTCAAGCTCTGCTCGATCAGGCCATCGATATCTTTTTCGGTTTTCGCCGCCATACGTCCTATCCTTGGAAAAAAATGAATCTTTAAAGTTGAAGTTTTGCCTGTGAAGTATTTTATTATTCAGTTTGTATTCATTATTGTAAAGCTTAAATTGCCTAAAATTCCGCCCCAGGCAGGAGAAACTATTCTGGGAAGGCAAATGAAACGAGTGGATTGTAATTTCAATGCAATGGGTTAAAATAATTTAAACATTTTTTTGAGAAATTTTATAATTTTTTTTTGCGGATTTTCATGGATTTAAATTTTATCCCCACGGTGAGACAGGATTATCCCCTTCCCAAAACTCAACTTATAAACCCGAATCACGACTCATGCAACACAAGATAGACGAAATAACGCATCAGGTGAAAGAGGCCGGAGCCTTTATTTCACCGCTCCTTCAGGAACTGGAAAAGGTTCTCGTCGGCCAGAAATACCTGACCGAACGGTTGATTCTGGGCCTGCTGACAGGCGAGCACATCCTGGTGGAAGGCGTTCCCGGCCTGGCCAAGACGACCGCCGTCAAAACCCTGTCCCAGACCGTCCGGGCTGATTTCAAGCGCATCCAGTTCACGCCCGACCTCCTGCCGGCGGATCTTCTGGGAACGCAAATATACCAGCCGAAAACCGGAGAATTCAGCATCAAAAAAGGGCCGCTTTTCGCCAATATCATTTTGGCCGACGAAATCAACCGGGCTCCCGCAAAGGTGCAAAGCGCCCTGCTGGAAGCCATGCAGGAGAGGCAGATCACCATCGGCGGGCAAACCTTCAACCTGGAAGAGCCCTTCATGGTCATCGCCACGCAGAATCCCATTGAACAGGAGGGAACCTATCCCCTTCCCGAAGCGCAGGTGGACCGTTTCATGTTCAAATTGCACATCGATTATCCTTCCAGGGAAGAAGAAAAACTCATCATGCAGCGAATGGCCACCACCAATAACCATCAGAAAGTCATGCCCGTACTTCATCCCGAAGAGCTGGTGAAAGCAAGAGGGGTGTTCGACTCCATATACATTGATGAAAATCTGCAGGATTACATCATCAACCTGGTGTCCTGCACCCGCGAACCCGCACAATACAATCTGGAGGCGTTGACGAAAACCATCCAGTACGGAGCTTCTCCCAGGGCTTCCATTTTCCTGAACCGCGTGGCCAAAGCCTATGCCTTCATGCAGGGGCGCGGCTATGTGGTCCCGCACGACATCAAGACCATCGGACGGGACGTTCTCAGGCACCGTGTCATTCTCTCCTACGAGGCCGAGGCGGAAAACCTGACTTCCGACGACATCCTGCAAAAAATCTTCGACACCGTGGAAGTGCCTTAGGAGCCGCCCAAGCGATCATGAGTTCAAACTTCGTTACAACATTTTTTGACTGGTTTCACGTTCCTCCTCCGCCAGAACCGGAAGCCGGAATTTCCCCGGATTTACTTCAAAAAGTTCGAGCCATTCAAGTCAAGACCAATTATCTCGTCAACGACATCATGACCGGCGAATACGTCTCGGCATTTAAAGGCCGGGGAATGGAGTTCAGCGGGGTCCGGGAATACCAGCCGGGAGACGACATCCGCCTGATAGAATGGAACGTCACGGCCAGAATGGGCATTCCTTTTATTAAGGAATTCAAGGAAGAGCGGGAGTTGACCCTGATGCTACTCGTCGATGTCAGTTCTTCCGGAGGGTTCGGTTCGGTGGGAAAATTGAAAAGTGAGATCGCCGCCGAAATCGCTTCCATTCTGGCGTTCGCGGCCATCAAAAATAACGACAAAATCGGTCTGATCGTTTTCTCGGATAATATCGAGCATTATGTCCCGCCCAAAAAGGGCAAATCCCATGTCTGGAATATCATCCGCACCATCCTGGATTTCAACCCGGAAGGGAAAGGCACCGATTTGAACATTCCCCTCGAATATTTATTAAAAATCCAGAAACGCAAAACGGTGACGTTTTTAATTTCAGACTTTCAGGCCAAAGGCTATGAAAACACCCTCAAACTGGCCAAGCAGAAACACGACCTCATCGCTCTCTGGATCTACGATCCTAATGAACGCAACCTTCCCGATGTCGGCCTGGCCACGCTGGAAGATGCGGAAACCGGGGAATCGATTCTTGTCGATACCTCCGATAAGGCAATGGTTGAGCAATTTGCTCAACTGAGCAAAAAGGACTTCTTAAAGATGAAACGATTCCTAAACTCCATCGGCATCGATATCATCGAAATACGGACCGACGGCTCACTGGTCGAGCCCATCATCCGTTATTTCAAAATGAGAGAAAAAAGGCACTAGGATGGATAATCAGGACAAACCCGATAGCGGCGTCAGCCTGAAAATCAAAGTTTTCGTGATCCTGCTGACCATCGTGACCGTGATCGCTTTCAGTGCATTTTTCCTGAGGTTAATCATTAAATTTTCTTCATCAGCTAAAACGTCTTCGTCCGAAAAAGTTTCTTCGCAAGTAATAGAAGAATCCTGGCATCAGGAATTGCAAGTTGTAGGAGACAAATTGAAAAAGGCCGGCCTCAGAAAACAGGCCATCGAACAGTATTCAGAATTTTTGCAACGCGCTAGAGTGGACTCTAAAACCCGTGCCCAGGTTTCTGAAACCATCGGAGAGCTTTATGTCGAGCTTGGCGACTGCCGCGCAGGGTTGGCCTGGTTTTACCGTGCCCAGGCCGCCGGGCCCGATGCCGGACGCGTGCAGGGTCTGGAATCGCAAATCGCCGCCTGCCTGAAAGAAATAAATTCCAGCCAGCCTTAAAAATGGTTTTCGTAACTTTTTATCACAAGCACCTCCCACAAATGTTCGCCGGCCTCCTGTACCTTGTCTGGAGCCTGACGTCGGCATACGCTCAAGCAGGCGATGCCGAAATCAGATCGCCGATTTCCGTAGAAGTCCATGTCGCTCCGACTCAGGCCACGATTGGCGACATCATCACCTACTCGATCCGCGTGCGGCACGACCCCGGCATCGAACCCGCTCCACCGAAATTCGCGCCGCCCGAGGGACTGGAGTCCGTCGATCAGGGAACAAGAAAACTACCCAAAAAACGAAACCAGTTGGAGCGGGAGTTTTGGTTCAGTTTGAGGGCGGATCGAGTGGGCTCATACACCTTCCCACCGATTCCCCTGCCCTTCCAGGCTGTCAAAGCTGAAAATGGAAGCAAAAAAATTCCCGGATACGTTTCCACACCCAAAGCGGATTTGGAAATTCAATCGATTCTCCATCTTGAGGGCCCGCCGACCGACATCCGCGACATCAAACCCCTTGAAGAAATCGGCAGAGACTGGCTTCCCTGGATAATGGGGACCATCGCCGCGATCATTGCCATAGCTTTGATCGTTTTTCTGATCCGCAGGCGCGGTAAAAACGCAAAGGTTACGCCATCCCCTCTGCCCGAAAACCTTTCACCGCAAGAGGCCGCGTTGCGGGAACTTGAAATTCTAAAAAACAAGGAACTGCTCGAAAAGGGATTGGTCCGGGAACACTATTTCGAGTTGTCGGAAATATTTCGCCGCTACCTGGGCGCCCGGTATGAATTCCAGGCCCTGGATTGGACCACGGAAGAAATTAAAAACCATCTCGCAAGTTCATTTTTAATGGAAGCACCCTTTAAAGACAGAGTTCGCAATATTCTCGAGCGCACCGACCTTGTGAAATTCGCCGAAATTCCCACGCCCCCCCAGGAAAATATAATGGAAGAAATCACACTCTTCGTGCAAGCCACCTCCCGCACCGAAGAGCCCGATCCGGCTCTCAACCACTCATCGGGGGATGCATGACATTTTTTCGTTTTGAAGATCCCTGGTATCTATTCCTTTTCTTCCTGTTTCCCCTGTTCGCCGTTTGGACCTATAAAAACCGAGAGGCGGTCATCCCCTACTCTTCCATCGGGCATTTAAAGACCGTCCAGACCGCCCGAACGAATATTATTTCCGCCACACCAAAAGTTCTGCGGGCTCTGGCGTGCGCTTTTCTGATCCTCGCCCTGGCCAAGCCGCAGGAAGGACAAAAACGCGCCGAAATCCTTTCGGCAGGCGTGGACATCATCCTGGCCATCGACACCTCCGGCAGTATGCAGGCACTGGATTTCACTAAGGATGGCAATCGCATCGACCGCCTGGAGGTGGTCAAGGACGTCGTTTCCGGATTCATAAAAAACCGCGAGAACGACCGCATGGGCATGGTGGTTTTCGGCGAGGAAGCGTTCACTCAGTGCCCCCTGACCCTCGACCACGACATTCTGCTTGCCTTTCTGCGCAATCTGGAAATCGGCATCGCGGGCGATTCCACCGCCATCGGCTCCGCTGTGGGAATTGCGGTCAAGCGTCTGAAGGATCTGAAATCGAAATCGAAAGTCATCATTCTTTTAACCGACGGGCGCAACAACGCCGGAAGTATCTCACCCGTGCAGGCAGCGGAAATCGGCAAAGCCTACGGGATTAAAATCTATACAATCGGCGTAGGAACGCACGGCAAAGCCCCTTTTCTTGTGGACTCCATCTTTGGCAAGCAATACATCTATCAGGATGTAAAAATCGATGAAAAAACCCTGAAAGAAATTGCCGGGAAAACAGGAGCTCAATATTTCCGGGCCACGGACACGGAATCTCTAAAGACCATTTATGACCAGATCGACCGTCTGGAAAAGTCGGAAGTCAAAATTCTCGACCGCTCGGAATACAAAGAACTCTTTCACTATTTCCTCATTCCCGGATTTCTTCTGGTCCTTCTGGAAATCATTTTAACCAATACCTGGCTGCGGAGGATTCCTTAAGGTGCGTTTTGGCGACCCCATGTATTTCAACTTACTCTGGCTGGTGCCGGTATTGATCTTTTTTCTGGCGTGGGCCCTGCGGAAAAAACGCGCCCTGACCGCACAATTTTGCAGTCCGGCTCTGGCGGCCAAATTCGTCGAAGAAACGACCCGCCGCCGGCAGAAAATGAAAGCGGCTTTTATTCTTTTAGCCGTGATTTTTATGACCCTGGCCCTCACCCAGCCCCGTTGGGGGTATGAATGGAAAGACCTCACTCAGGAAGGCGTGGACATCGTCGTCGCTCTGGACGTTTCAAAAAGCATGCTGGCCGAAGACATCAAACCCAACCGCTTGAGCCGCGCCAAACGGAAAATCTCCGACCTATTGGATATGCTGGAAGGCGACCGCATCGGCCTCGTGGCCTTTGCGGGAACGGCTTTCGTGCAATGCCCTCTCACGCTGGATTATTCCGCCGCCAAACTTTTTCTCGACGCCACCGACACCGAGCTTCTTTCCGCCCAGGGAACGGCATTGGCCGGGGCCATCCGCAAAAGCGTGGCAGCATTCCGGTCTCTGGAGAAAAAATCCAAAGCTATCATTCTGATCACCGACGGCGAAAGCCACGAAGACGATCCTTTAAAAGCCGCACAATGGGCCGCCGAGCAAGGGGTGAAAATTTTTACCATCGGCATCGGGAAAGACACCGGAGCGCCCATCCCGGATGCCACTGGTGGTTTCAAAAAGGATGAAAAGGGTGAAATCGTGCTGACCCGGCTGGATGAGACCACCCTACAGCAAATCGCTCTGGAAACCGGAGGCGCCTATGTGCGGTCGGTCACAGGCGACCTCGACCTCGAAAAAATCTATCTGGAAAACATCAAACCCAAAATCGATAAAAAGGAGCTGAAAACCCAGCGCCGAAAACTGTGGACGGAGCGCTTTCAATGGCCGATTTTTCTGGCGCTTGCCTGCCTTCTCATTGAATTTATGATCCGTGAGCGGCCGCTTCGGCACCCCTTTTCCAATCAATAATTATTCCACCCGGAAGGCCGGATTTTGTTAAAATGGAATAGAATGCTTCATTGGCGTGTCCTTGACAATCCAAAGGAGCGGTCTTATCTATTTCCCTGTGAAGGAATAAACCGAATCCCGGAGATTCGGATTATTTTTAACTTTTTGAAAGGATTATCGTAATTATGGAAAATATGCCAAGAACAATGAGCGTGGACGCAGTCGCGGCGGAACAACAGCGTTTCATGGTTCGGGTTTACAACTGGATGACAGCCGGTTTGGGTGTGACCGGGTTTTTAGCTTTCTACGTCTCGACGAGTGAGACGATGATGAATATTGTCCACGGCAACCCGATCGTTCCCATCGTACTGATCGTCGCGCAGTTGGGTTTGGTGATTTACCTGTCCGGCTGGATTGAAAAAATGTCTGCCAGTCAGGCCACAGGTATCTTCATGTTATATGCGGGGCTGACCGGACTGACGTTTTCCTTTATCTTTATGGCTTATACGACCGCCTCCATCACCTCGACATTTTTCGTCACTGCCGGGACGTTCGCAGCGATGAGCTTTTATGGGTACACCACCAAAAAGGATCTGACCTCCTGGGGAAGCTTCCTTTTTATGGGGTTGATCGGAATCATCATCGCTTCCCTGGTCAACCTGTTTTTGCAGAATGAGGCCATGCATTGGATCATCACCTATGCAGGCGTGCTCATATTTGTGGGGTTGACAGCCTACGATACCCAGAAAATCAAGGAAATGAATATCCTGGGAAACGAAGGCACGGATGAAGACACCAAAGAAGCGGTATCCGGCGCACTGCGGCTTTACCTGGATTTCATCAACCTCTTCCTGATGCTCCTGAGGATTATGGGAGACAGAAGGTAATATTTTTTAGGTGAGCCTCGAAAGATTCGGCATGAACTATGAGTCGATACCATTTGTTTTTGATAGGAAAGATTTCTCAAGAAAATCCTCCTACCCCCCTTTTTTAAAGGGGGGTAGGGGGATTTATTCTCTCCTAACATCATCGAGAAGAACCGGAGTCAACCAAAAATCTCTATAATAAAACTCCTGACAGTGATCATGTTCGGGTTCCATCGCGCATTAAAAACTTCAACCGCTTCACTCGCCCGTTCCGGTCTGATCCCCACTCTCTCTGCTATTCTTTTATTTTTTCCAGCCCAATGGGTGCAAGCTGAATCGGTCAATGCGACCATCCGGAAAGGCATCGACAACTACCATCAAAATGAATTTGAGCAGGCGGAATCGAATTTTTTTCAGGCTACAGAGGAACTCCCCGACAACCCGAAACTGAATTACAACCTAGGAAACAGCCGGTACAAAACCGGAAAATTCCAAGAGGCCCTGCAAACGTACACCCAGGCGATGGCCGATGACACGCCCTCGAAAATAAAGCAAAATTCCTTATTCAATAGTGGGAACACCCTTTTCCGTTTGGGAAAGCTTGAAGAGTCGGCGGCGGCTTATAAAAAAGTTCTGGAAATGAATCCCAGGGACATGGACGCCAAATTTAATCTGGAGTTCGTCCGCGAACAATTAAAGAAGAAAGAGGAAAATCAGCAAAAGCAAAAAAATCAAAATAAACCTTCGGATTCAAACTCAGAGGGGGATAAGGATCAGGACCAAAATCCCTCGCCAGAAAACAATGAGAGTCTGAAGGATCAAAACTCCCCCTCCGCAGGAAAGGCAGAGCAAAACCCAGAGCCACAAGAACCACCAAAAACACAACTCGCCCAGCCTCAGGAGGGTTCGATCTCAAAGGATCAGGCCGACCATTGGTTGAGCGCCCTCGATGAAGATCTTAAGAAATTCCGCCAGAAACAGGCCCGGAAAGAGAAAACCGGAACGCACAACCAAAACAGGGATTGGTAATCCAAATCATTTCATGCACCCGAGGCTCTCAAAAATAATCAGCGGTTTATTTCTCGCAGGTGTTGCGCTCGCAGCGTCTGTAGGACTTCCAAATCTGGCCGGAGCCGATGAAATAAAGATTTCCGCAAGCGTCGACAAAAACCAGCTGTCCCTGGAAGACAGCGTCCGCCTGTCCCTCACCGTCCAGGGAGTACAAAACGCTCCGGAACCGCAACTGCCTGAGCTTCCCGATTTTCAGATTCGGTCCGCCGGCACGTCCTCATCCACGCAAATCGTCAACGGAACCATGAACGTTTCAGTCACTTACAATTATTTGCTCATTCCGCACAGTACAGGAACTTTTACCGTAGGGTCTGCAAGCCTGGAACTGGCGGGGGTGACTTATCGCACCGAACCCATCACTCTGACAGTTGCCCCAGCGGGCCAGAGCGCCGTAAAAAGCGAATCACCGGCCTTCATAGAAACTTCGGTTTCCAATGACAGCCCCTTCGTCAATGAGCAGTTGACATACACGTTCAAACTGTACCGCCGGATGGAAGCAAAAAATTTCAACCTCATCATGGCTTATGAAGATGAGGATTTCCGCAAAGAGGACATGGGCGATGCTAAAACCTACTCCAGTCTGATCAATGGAGTGCAATACCAGATCCACGAGTTATCGGCGGCCCTTTACCCGATCCATGCCGGGCAGGTTGAAATTCCACCGGCAACGCTTGAACTCGATCTCATCAACCGGCCGAGAAATTCCAGGCATCGGAATCCATTTCCAGGTTTTTTTGACGATTCTTTTTTTGGCTCCAGGGCTTCATCCGTCCACAAGGTGCTGCGTTCCGATCCCATCCCGGTGACGGTCCGCCCTCTCCCTGAAAAGGGAAAACCGCGGGACTTTTCAAATCTGGTGGGGAAGCTGCAACTTTCGTCCACGCTTGGCAAAGATAAATTGCAGGTGGGTGACACCACCACACTGACCCTCACCGTGACCGGGCCGGGAAACGTCAAAGAGTTATCGCTTGCCCTTCCTGAGATGGAAGATGCGTTTAAAATTTATCCGGACCAGCCCGAATCGCGAACCCTCGCTAAAGGCAATGAACTGGTCGGTGAAAAGGTTTTTAAATTTGCGCTGGTTCCTTTAAAAAGTGGACGGCTGACCCTGCCCTCGATAACAATACCCTATTTTGACCCGGTCTCAGAAACCTATCAAACCGCAACAACGAGCCCCAGGGAACTGACTGTCCTTCCCGGCAGTGGCACAGAAAAGTTGAACCTGGCCGAATCGACCCTTTCCACCGGGAATGAATCAGGGAACAATATTAAAATCCTGGGAGAGGACATTCTTCCCATCCACACCCGGCTGTCGGATTTTGAAACTCAATCGACAGACCGCTCCAATCTATTGCCGTACACCGCGGGATTGATGATTCCTCCTGTCCTTTTTCTAATGTTCACGGCCTATATGCGCTATAACCTTCGACTTAGATACGACATAGCCTTTGTCCGCAACCGCAAAGCCTATAAAGTCGCCCAGCAAAAATTAAAGCACCTTTCATCAGCCCCTCCTGAAAACAACCCCAGGAACTTTGGCAGGGAATTATCGGAGATTTTCCGGGAATACATCGGTGACAAACTGAACCTGCCGGGAAAAGCCATCACTTCATCGGAGGTGGAACGCAAACTCATCGACCGCCACTATTCCGAGGCGCAGGCGGTTTCGACGCGTAAATTGCTGGAAAAATATGAAAACCTGCAATACGCTCCCGGCAATCTCGGCAAAAATGAAGACCTGATCAATGAATCCAGAGATTTATTGAACCAACTGGAGAAGCAGGCATGAAACATCCGCTCTCTATTTTCTTCGGCTCCTTCATTCTGATGTTTCTGGTTACGGCTGTTCCCTGCGCGGCGCAGGACGACGCGGCCCTCGCCCAAATCGCCAAGGCCAACGACCACTATGCAAAGAGCCAGTACAAGGAAGCCGCCAGTTTGTATCAGGACCTGATCAACCGGGGATTCGAAAACGGTTACCTGTACTACAATCTGGGAAACACCTATATCCGTATGGGACAGACCGGGCCTTCCATCCTCAATTACATTCGCGCCAAACGGCTCCTGCCGCGTGACGAATCTCTGACCGCCAATTTGAATTACGCCATCCAGAAGACCAAAGACCAACTGGAGCCCAAATCCTCCACAGGCTTGAGTTCGGTCTTTTTCTGGGTAAACAATTTCAACCTTTCCGAGCACTTGAATTTTTTGCTGATCGTCAACCTGCTTTTTTGGACGTCCCTGGGAGGTTGGACCGTCCGTCGAACGGAATTCTGGAGTCTGGCGAAGAAAATCACAATGACGTTTCTTTTTATCGCGGTTCTGTCATTTGGGGTTAAAATGAATATAGATTCCCAATCGGACACCGGTGTCATCCTGGCCGGGGAAGTAGCTGTGAAATCGGCCCAGGGTGTAGACAACGTCACTTTGTTCCAGTTGCACGAAGGGGCAGTGGTTTCTATCGTTGAGCGGAAAAAAGACTGGGTTCAGATAGAATTGAACGATGGAAAAAAAGGCTGGACGCAAAGCAGATTCATCGGCGTCTAACCTCTGAAAATCGGAGAGCAACTATGGCTTTTAAAACGCGCCATTCGGCTGGTGGTTGGGGGGCCATACTTTTTTCCCTGAAATGGGCCCGGAAGGCGGGCGGCCTGTGGCCCATGTTGCGGGCCTTGTATTCCCGGAACAGCTGTAAAAGCTGTGCTCTGGGCATGGGCGGGCAACAGGGCGGGATGAAAAACGAACGGGGAAGTTTCCCGGAGGTTTGCAACAAATCGTTTCTCGCCCAGGCGTCGGATATGCAGGGTGCCCTGCCCATCGATTTCTTCGACCGTCACGATATAGCGACATTGTCCCAATGGTCGCCCAGGCAACTCGAATTGAGCGGACGTCTGACTCAGCCGGTTCTCTGTGAACCCAATGCCACTCATTACCGCCCCATTTCCTGGACCGATGCCGCAGAACGCATCGTTGACAAGATCCAGGCAACCTCTCCGGACCGGACATTTTTTTATTCCAGCGGGCGCTCCTCCAACGAAGCCGGGTTTCTGCTTCAGCTTTTCGCCCGGTCTTTCGGAACCAACAACGTCAACAACTGTTCTTACTATTGCCACCAGGCATCGGGAGTGGGTTTATCGCAGAGCATCGGCTCCGGGACGGCTACGGTGCAACTGGAAGACCTGGATGCAACGGATCTGATCTTTTTGATAGGCGCCAACCCCGCATCCAATCATCCGCGCTTCATGCGCACCCTCATGGAAATCCGCCGCCGGGGCGGAAAAGTCGTCGTCATCAACCCGGCCCGGGAACCGGGTCTGGAAAATTTCAGCGTTCCATCGGATGTCAGAAGCCTGCTCTTTGGTTCGGAAATTGCCAGCACCTATGTGCAACCCAATATCGGCGGCGACATCGCGCTTTTAAAAGGAATTGGCAAGGCACTCATCGAAATTTCGGGAAAAGAACCTGAAATTCTCGTCCCGGAATTTATTGAAAACCACACCGAAGATTATCTCGCTTACAAAAAAGATCTGGAAGAAACATCCTGGGAAATTTTGGAAAAGGACTCAGGCATCGCTCAGGAAGTCATGCAGGACATCGCCCGCCAATATTCCCGTGCGAAAAATGTCGTCTTCGCCTGGGCGATGGGCATCACCCACCATGCTCATGGCGTCGAAAACGTGCATTCCATCGTCAATCTGGCGTTGATGCGCGGCATGGTGGCCCGCAAAAACGCCGGCCTTTTGCCTTTGCGCGGTCACAGTAACGTTCAGGGAATCGGTTCCATCGGCTTTACGCCGGAGTTAAAACAGAAAATTTTTAACAATCTTGAAACCTCCTGCAAAATATCCCTTCCATCCCAAAAGGGGCTGGACACGCTGGGCTGTATGGAAGCGAGTAAAGAAGGACAATTCGATTTTGCCTGGAACCTGGGCGGCAACCTGTTCGGCTCCAATCCCGATTCAAAATTCGCCAGAGAGGCATTGAGCAATATCGATTTTGTCCTGTACATGAACACCACTCTCAATCAGAGCCATTTCCTGGGCAGAGGCAAAACCTCACTCATCCTCCCGGTTCTGGCCCGCGATGAAGAACCGCAAGCCACCACTCAGGAAAGCATGTTCAGTTATGTCCGCATGAGCGACGGTGGCGACCCCCGCCATTTGGGCCCTCGAAGCGAAGTGAGCGTGATCGCGGAAATTGCCGCAAGGGTTCTCGATCAACATCCCATTCCCTGGAACGAACTCAGACAACATGAAAATATCCGGAAACTGATCGGGACCGTCATCCCGGGGTTTGAAAAAATGCAGGAAATAGACGCCACCCGAAAGGAGTTTCATATTAACGGCAGGATTCTGCATTCCCCGAATTTTCCAACGGAAACCGGGAAAGCCAGGTTTCAGATATGCGCACTTCCCAACATTTCCCATACGGATAGGGGAAAAAATTCCTTTCAACTGATGACCGTTCGGTCGGAAGGGCAATTCAATACCGTTGTGTACGACCTGGAAGATCGATACCGGGGAATTCCGTCGAGGGATGTGGTTCTGATGAATCCTGAAGACATCCGGTCACACGGATTTCAGGAGGGGCAAAAAGTTACGGTGGCAAACGACACGGGTGAGTTGACCAGTCTGAAAATCATTTCTTTTCCGATCAAATCAGGAAATATCATGATGTACTACCCGGAAGCCAATGTCCTGGTTCCCAGGCATCACGACAAACAATCCAGAACGCCTTCATTTAAATCCGTGCCTGTGGCGGTAAACGCGGAGGGATGAACCCGAAGGGTTTATTCCGTGTCGAGGCGCAACTTAAGGTTTTTCTTTTTTTCCTTTACGGCCACGTCGTAGGTAGAAATCAATTGATGCAGAATCTGTTGCCGGTTGAGGGAAATGGAATGCTGTGTCCCGTTGTATTGCACCCTGAGATGCTCTTTATCCTTTTCCTCAATCAGGATACAACCCTTGTTGACCATTTCCGCGGTCCGGGACAGCAAACTGCCCTTGTCCCAGGGTTTGAAAAAATGCAGATCCGCGCCTGACTCGAGACCCGTGAGAAGAGTTTTCATGTCCCATGAAGCGGTGAGCAAAACGACAGGGATATGTGACAGTTCGGGGTCTTTTTTGATCACCCGGCACAGTTCGAACCCATCCATTTCAGGCATCTGAATATCAGTGAACACGACATTCGGGGCTTTTTCGCGGATCATGGCCAAAGCGTCTTCGCCATTCATGGCCACCTTGACGACATAATCCTGTTTTGTGAGGGTGTGGCGCAGAAGCTCTCCCTGCTCCTTACAATCCTCTACAATCAATAAATACGTTGGTTCAACTTCATTTTGCATTGGAAGGGCTTAAGTTAAAATTAATAGTTTGGCCGAGGTCTCAAGACCGTTGTAACCCATTAAGCGAAAAGGGCTATGCCCTCCCCTGGAAATTCCTGACAAGGAGATCGAAAACACCCTCTTTAAGCTGGCTTAAACCGTCTCAATGGTTCAGGAATTATCCGGGTCAGCTCCAACCAGAAAACCTTCCAAATGTGCTTTCTTCTCCGTATCCCCTCTGCGGTAGACGCGGATGACTTTCTCTATGATTTCTCTTAATTTTTGATCCTGGAGAAGTTGAGCAAATTCTTTTTGGAAAATGGATTTTTCGACACTCTCTGATTCCTGCCGGATCATGGGACCCCGACCAGTGAGAAGCCAGTAGATATTGATATCGGAAAATAAGCACAAATTGGCCAAGGTCGTTGCGGAAGGAAGAGATTTGTCGTTTTCCAAATCCGAAAGGGAACCCTGAGAAACGCGGATTTTTTTGGACAACTCCACCAGTTTGAGCAGGGAATATTTGCGCCAGGCTTTCAGCCGCTTCCCCACCGTCGTGATCGTAATCGTTTCCTGCGATCCATTGCTTTCATTCGTCATAGCTTCCCTCATCGTATATAGCCCTTAGTCTTAAAAAGATTAAATAAATAAATCGAGATTCCTTGAAAAATCAGGATTCACCGGAAGGAGACGCTTCCTTGATTCGTGTTTTATTAGAATAGGGAGACCGTATGGCGATATCGTTAAGCGAAAGTCACAGTTCTGCAACGTTTCTGGAGATCGGGGCACGGGAAGAAAAGGCTGGAAAAATCAGGGAAAACTGAGGAAGGAAGGGTGGAATGACCCGCACGGGCGACAGGAAAAATTTTAAATTTTCCGGCACAATTTTTAAAATTTAAAACGCTACTTTTGATCCTGAAACCGGTAACCCACACCGCGGACGGTTTCAATATAACCACCGGCATCCTTTAGCTTAGAGCGGAGCCTTTGGATGTGAGTGTCTATCGTCCGCGAAAAAACGCCGTCTCCGTATTCCCAAATCTGTTCAAGGAGAACATCGCGAGGCTTGATTTTCCCCGGGCTTTCAATCAAACGCGCAAGAAGTTTGAACTCCGTCAGGGTCAAATCCACTTCCTTATTTTTTACCGTGACCGCGTGATTGGCAAGGTTCACGAATAGACATCCATATTTAAACTGCTCCTTAGCTTCCGGCGGAGCATAAACGCGTTTCAAAACGCTTTTGATTCGAAGCACCAGCTCTCGCGTATTGAAAGGTTTCGTCATATAATCGTCGGCGCCAAACTCCAACCCCAGGACGCGGTCGATTTCTTCATCCCGCGCAGTCAACATAATGATGGGAACGGTGGCCGTGCGGTTTTCGGAACGCAGGGTCTTACAGACATCCATGCCGCTCATGCCCGGCATATTGACATCCAAAACCAACAGGTCGGGAACTTTTAAGCGGATTTTCTTGATAGCGCCTTCGCCATCGGAAGCCGTTTCGACTTTGAACCCCTCTTTACTCAGCTTCAGTTCCAGGGCCGCAACCAAATCCTTGTCGTCATCCACCAATAAAATATTATTTTTCATTTTAGACGTTCCTTGAAAAAATGATCCCGATTTTAGATCCGTTTAAAAGTCAACCTGCCGTCAGACCCTTCAACTCCTCGGTGTGTAATTTGTTCACCGCAATCCACTTATGCCTGAATTCCTTTTGCGCCGCCATTCCATCAGAAGAAATTTTTCCCAACTGGTCCAGGTATTTTTTCCAGCGAAGCAACATACAGGTTCGTCGATTGGAGTCGATAGCCCGCGAACTCAAAATATTGTCCTCGATGTCGCACAATTTTATTTTCTTCGACTCCAGACTCCAGGTGCCAATTTCAGCCGCGTATTCCTCGCTGGAAAAATGATCCGGCTTGGTCAAATCCGACACGATTTCCCGTACTTCCATGCCAAAAACACCTTCAATCTCTTCAATCGAGAGCGCTGTGTCTTCCACCAGATCATGACAAATGGAGGCCAGCATCCCGGCTATCGATTTTTGCTTATAGGTCAAATAGTATTTACAGACACGACGGGGATGATTGTAAAACGCCTCCCCTTTCGGTCCCTTTCGAACCTGACCGGCATGAAACTTTCTTGCCAGAACAACGGCTTTTTTGACTTGCCTGATTTGACTTGTTTTATCCATTTAAAATTTGTTTTTTAAATCAGGCCCTTGCTTCTAAAAAAAGAAAAACAGTCGTCTACGATCCAGTCGATATGGGAAATCAATTGATGATCCGAATCCAATTCCTGCAATTGACACCACGAATGCGCCTCAACAAAGTTCCGGGACTCTAAAATATCGACAGTGTCGTCATGAATTCCATGAACGATCCGCGTCGGCAATTCCCTGTCCAACGTCATTCGGTTCCATTTTTCAGCGTCGCGAAAAATATCGGTACTCAAGTGCATCTCTTTATTATACCGATAATGAAACACTTTGATCAAGTCTGGAATGTCGTTAGAGCGCATAAAATGGCCCTGAACGAGGGACTGCCATCTATTGAGAAAATTAAAACCCGGCGCCATGAGATAAATTGCGGAGACTTCTTTGCGCATTTGCGCTGTCAGTGTCGCAAGGTATCCCCCCATACTGCTGCCGATCAAACCGAATTGTTCGCCTGGGGTTTCGTCCATACAGGCTTCAATTATTTTTATCTGTCCGGACAACGATAACCTTTGAAAATCCCCGCCTTCCAAATCGGGAATCGTCAGGGGCACGGAAAACCCGTCAAAAAACTTTTTAAACGCAGTCGCCTTGGTCGATCCCGGCCCGGAGGCAAACCCATGCAGATAAATTATCCGCGCCACAATTGAGTTGCCCGTATTTGCCAGTTTTTCAAAACTTTCTCCTTCTTTCCAAAAGCTTCCAGGAGTAAACCGTCAACCGCTTGCCTGCTTTTCGGAACCGCTGTGATTCATGCCTTGAACGGTTTCCCGCATCCACCACAAAAGCCCCAGGCCAGGGAGAGCCACCAGAAAGGTAATAAAAAAGAAAACCGGCCAACCTGTCACATCCGCAAGAAACCCGGAAGGCGGGCCCACAAACACCCGCCCCAGCGATGCCAAGGCCGACAACAAGGCAAATTGGGTCGCGGTATAACGGTGGTCACAAAGCGCCATGAGGAATCCGACAAACGATGCGGTGCCCATGCCTCCGGCCAGGTTTTCAAAGGCCACTGCAAACACCATCATGGTGTAATTCTTGCCCAGCATGGCGAGAACCATGAACGACAGGTTCGAAACCGCCTGCAAAATTCCAAAGTATAATAGAGAGCGAAACATCCCCAGTCGGGCCATGATCACCCCGCCGAAAAGCGCTCCTATGATGGTGGCGAACAAACCCATGCCCTTATTGATGGCCCCCACCTCAGCGACGGAAAACTCCGGTCCGCGTATCAAAAAAGCCGTGGTCAAGGTCCCTGCAAAGGCGTCGCCCAGCTTATAAAGAACGATCAATGCCAAAAGCGCCCAGGCGCCAGGCCTTGAAAAAAATTCCTTGAGCGGCCCGCCCACCGCTTCTGCAAGCGTCCGGGGTGGAATCACCTTTTCCTCCGGTTCCGGCCCGAAAAGGGTTGCCAGCACTCCTATCGTCAATAAGGCCGCCATCAGGAGGTAGGTCAACCGCCAGCCCAATACCTCTGAAAAAATCAGGGCCAGGGCTCCTGAAACCAGCATGGCAATCCGGTACCCGGTCACAAAGACCCCGGCGCCCAATCCTCGTTCGCGCTCCCGCAAGACGTCCGTGCGGTAGGCATCCACAACCACATCCTGCGAGGCCGACATAAAAGTAATCATCACCGCCAAAAAAGCCACGATCCAGGGAAAGCTTTTTGGCGAAAATCCGCCCATTGTCGCAATGAGGCCCATCAGCGCAAGCTGACAAATCAGCATCCAACCCCGCCTTCTTCCCAGAAACGGGGGAACAAATCGATCCAGAATGGGCGACCAGATGAATTTAAGGGTGTAGGGCAAACCCACCAGGGTGAATATTCCTATCGTCCCCAGATCCACCCCTTCCACCGCCATCCAGGCTTGCAGGGTGCCCCCCGTCAAAGCCAGTGGCAATCCAGAGGAAAACCCCAGCACAAGCACCGTTCCAATACGGACGTTCGCCAGGGACCTCAATGTCGGAAGGTTATTTTCGCTAGCCACAGAAAAAGGATAACAGAAATTCCTTTATTTTCAATAGTTTAAATAAATTTACATCAAATTTATGGTTTTTTATTGATAAATGACCAGGGCGAAAGTTTCAGCTAATTATTTGTTTTTACTGATTTTGAATTGAAAAACCGGCAGTTGTTGCGCTATCGGCGATCTCAACCCAAAAGCCAATTGACAAAATCCGGATAAGTCAAATAAAATCAATATATAACTTAAATTTCTCCGTTTTTTTATAATCTTTATCCAGGCTGTAAATGCATCGTCCCGCTAACGTTTCCGGGAGGGTCATTTCGCGGAATTCAAGGCAATGCACAACCCTGTCAATTTGCAAAAATTTAAAGAGCAAATTAAAAAGCAGTCCCTTGAGTTGAAAAAAATCAAGACGGAGAAGGAAAAGTCCCTGGAGGATCTCAGGAGTTTAATTGCGAACAACCGGGTTGAGATCAACGCCCTCAAAGAAACCATAAAGAGAAATGAAGAGCAACTGATTCGGCGGCGCTCCCTGGTTTTCGAACCGCGAAAGACCGTTTCTCACTCCTCTTCACCAGATAGCCTCAATGACCTCCCGCAAAAAATCCGGCAGGAAAATGAAGACATTTTAAAGAACAAATTGTTGATCAAAAAATACGAGAGCTTTCTCTATGGAGATACCGCCGCGGATAAAAAGGGAGTCCCTCCGGCAACCATCATTCAAGGGCTGAAGGCGGACCTGGAAAAGCACTACGAAAAAAACAAAAAACTGGCGATGGAGATGGAGTTTCTTCTGGAAGAAAACCGCGAGCTGGAATCCAAAATGATGATGCTCAAGGAGCAGGGCATCGTAGAGGCCGCCGAAAACAGACCCAACACAGAAAGCCGTATCGCGGTCACCACGGAATTTTCCGGAGGACTGGAAAGTTTTCTCGTGACCTATTCCGATCTGATCACGCTCATCCTGGTCATTTTCGTCCTGCTGTATTCCGTTTCGAACATCGATCACGAAAAATTTTCGGAAGCATTTTCTTCTTTTCAGGAAAACGAACAACGCTATGAAAGCCAAAATGTCTGGCTGAACAAAAAAGAACTGGAAATGCTCAAACGGGTGCGGGAATTGGTCAAGGACAACGTCGACCCGGAAAGCCTGGTCCGCAGTGATGTGAGAACCGTTCTGATCCGCTTGAAATCATCCGACCTGTTCCTTCCGGGCAGTGCGGAATTGATTCCAGGAGCAGAGGAGTTGATCCTCGATTCGATAAAAGAGGAAATGCAGGACGGGGTCAAGCAGGTCGATGTCAACGGGCACACCGACGACGTTCCAATAAAACCTAACAGTGAATTCCCATCCAACTGGGAACTTTCCGCCGTGCGGGCCGCTCATGTGGCGAGGGTCATCATCGACAAATTTAAATTCTCCGGGGATCGCATGGTGGTTACCGGATACGGGCAACACCGGCCATTCAAACCCAATAACAGCGATTTGAATCGCGGCCTGAATCGGCGGGTGGATATTAAAATACTTAAAGATGTCCAGCTTGAGGATGAAAAAAAGGGATTCGACCCTGCCAAAAGTCCGGATGCGAAGTCGCAATTGGGGAGAAATATCATTCTTCCGACGCGCCCTCCTTCAGCGGCTTCTGCCCAAAACCCTTAATATTCCGCGAGAAATTTGACGTCTGAATAATATTTTTTCATTTCCATCAAAATCGCCTTATAATATTGATATATATATACTTATGAACTTCTTCAGGGGGGAATTATGCCCTGCGGACCCGGATTTTTCAAGCGCACGCCATGCATGATTTTTTGCACGACAACTCGTCGAAATTGTTAAAAAACCGTGGGGTTTTTCTGCAATTCAACCAATACAAAATTCAGCGGGCGTTGGCGTCATTTTCCGAAACCGCCCGCATGGTATTTATGGTCATTCCCAGACTCCTGCATGTGAACCAGGAGGGTTTGCCGGGTTACCTGGGAGACGAAGTGCCTTGCGGAATTCATAATTATACGATCGACCCACAGACTCAGGTTTATACGGAGAAACTTTTTCCCAAGACCATCAGCCGGCGTCCCAAAAACTTGAATCCGGTCATTCATTCTCTGTTACTGGTGGGAAGCGTGGGTTCCATTGCGCAGAATCAAAAGTCGGATCTGGACTACACTCTTTTGGTCGATAAATCCAGTCTCTCTGAAAACGACATTAAGGTTCTGAAAAAAAAGCTGAAGTTGATCGAACGGTGGGTGATGTTCGAGTTTGAACTGGAAACCCACTTCTTCATCAACGATATTCAGGAAGTCAAAGACAATATCTTCGGAGAAAGTGACAGTGAGAGCACAGGTTCCGCCCTCGCGAAACTGCTCAAGGAGGAGATGTACCGGACCATGATTCTCGCCGCGGGAAAAATTCCGTTTTGGTGGATCGTGCCGGTGGAAACCGATGATGAAAACTATGAACGCCTGTTTCATGAAGTCCATGCAGGAAAGACCCTCCTCAATGGAGACGAGTTTATTGACATCGGCAATATCGCTGATATCTCCGATGGAGAATTTTTTGGCGGCTCTATCTGGACCCTGATCAAATCGTTCAAATCACCGTTCAAAACATTACTGAAGATGGGTCTGCTGGAGGATTATATGTTCAACAAGACCTCCTTCAATCTCCTTTGCCACCAGATCAAGGAAAAAGTGTTTTCCGGTGACTCCCCTCACCTGGCCGACCCTTACATCATGTTGTACGAACGTGTCGAAAGGTTTTTTCAAGGCTCAAAATCCGAAAAGGAAACCGATGCCCTGCGCATCGCTTTTTATATGAAAATAGGAGCCAAGGTCGACTCCAGCGAACCGGATGCAACCTTGGACGATTCAAAAAAATCCATCCTGGCAGACAAGCTGACCGAATGGGAATGGCCCGACACCAAATTGAAGCATCTAAACGCCTACAATACCTGGCAAATGAACCAAAAGGTTGCCATGGGGAATCGCATCAATAAAATTCTCATGAATTCCTACGAGGCTATTTCGGAAAAGAACAAAACTCTGGACCCGGCGGAAACTTTGATAACCAAAAAGGACACGCATCTATTGGGCCGCAAGCTATTCAGTTTCTACCGCAAGGCCCCAAACAAGGTCGAAAACCTGTATTCCCTTGTAGATGGGAACACCGCGGAAGCCACCCTGACCTTCCTTCTGGATAAGAACAACTCCAGTAAAAACCCGGTCTGGTATCTGATCCGTGGAAAGTTCTCGACCGATATCTCCAGGGTGGGCCAGGAAAATATCATTAAGAAGGCGTCTTCTCTACAGTTTCTGATCGCCTTCACCGCTTTCAACCAATTGTTCCAAAATTCGACAGAGCTTTTCATCCGCCCGGAAACGCTGTCGATAACAAAAACCAATCTGGAAACCACTCTGACTCAACTGGACACCTTTTTGGGTCCGGTGAGCATCAACGCCATTCACAACAAAGATTTGATGTCGCCGGTACGCATCACCAGACTGTACATGATCCTCGACTTTGGAATTCCCGTTCCCAAAGAAATTCTTACAGGAAATATTAAACAGTGCAAAACCAATGCAGACTTGAAGCTATTCATCAACAAACGAATGGATAAGATTCAAAGTTTATCGACGATCTACCGCACCTCCTGGGGTGAGGTATTTTGCAAAACTTATTCAGGGCTTCACTCCTTACATCGCTGTATGGAAGAAATAAGCGGCCAGATCGTACCGGAAACCTTTGAAGACCGGGATTTCTTAAAAGTATTTATTCCCAGCCAGGAAAGCAAACCTCTGGAGATTCCCTGGTTGAACAAATACCTGATCCGGTCCATGAAAAATAAGAAACCCGCTGTCGCTCATCAAGAGGCTTGCTGACCAATATTATGGCAAATCCAATCGCAAACGAAGCTGAGTTTTTAGACCCCATTCCGGGCCGGCCGCCGCAGGAAAGCGCCCAAATGGACAAGGGAACCGTTCTGGGTGTTCTCTCAGGAGTCTTTTTAATCGTTCTCGCCATTCTGAACGGCGGCTCACCTGGGGTTTTTATCAATCTGAACAGCGCTCTCATCGTGTTGGGAGGAACGGCGGCCACCACCTTCATTGCTTTTTCATCCAAGAAAATTTTCATGATGGTTCCCGTGGTGATCAACGCTTTCAAGCCGGAGGTTTTTCAACCTTCGGATTACGTCGAAGAAATCATAGACCTTGCCTCCACTTACCGTTCCGGAGGGACGAAACGGCTGGAGTCGGAAGAACAGTTTTTGAAGAACCGCTTGATCAAAAGCGGTGTGTCGATGGTTGTGGATGGCTATAACTCCCGTGAGATTCAGGAAATCATGGACCGCGAACTTTCCTCCATGGTGGAAAGACACAACGCAGGGCAGAAAATCCTGCGGTTCATGGGAGTCCAGGCGCCGGTATTCGGAATGTGCGGAACCTTGATCGGCCTGATCCAGATGCTCATCAATGTGAACAATCCGGCAACCATCGGGCCGTCCCTGGCGACCGCTTTGATCACCACGTTTTACGGGCTCATTCTGGCCAATCTGGTGATCACTCCGATCGTGTCCAAACTGCACACGCGGACGGAAAGTGAAACCATGCTCTACCGGGCCATCAAAGTGGGCGTATTAGGAATCTATGAGCGCACCAATCCTAAAAAAATTCGCAAAAATATGAACGCATTATTACCTCCTGACCAGCAAAGGGATTAACCCATGTCCAACGTCAACGAATTTCTTTCGGCAATCGGTTCGAGTAAGGACCAACAGGGAGCCAACTTCAGTTCCTATCAACTCAAGGGAGTCGGCCTGAACGGACTGAATTTCGAAAATTCAATTTTCGACGGTACCGACTTCGAAGGAGCCGAAATCATCGAGGTCAAATTTTCCAACTCACGGCTCAACAACGTCTCGTTTCAAAAAGCAAAAATAAAGAACACGGACTTTTCCGGAGCCCAGCTTCAGGGCGTGAATTTCCAGAAGGCCCTGCTGATCAACTGCAATTTCAATAACGCTTCCCTTGAAAACGGTGCATTGGACTCGGCAACCCTGGAAGGCTGTGATTTGAGGGGAAGTAACCTCAGCCATGTCAACCTGTCTTCAGCGAAATTGAACAAATGCGACCTGTCTTTCGCAAGGTTGATGTACGGATACCTGTGGAAAGTTGAAATCCACGACTCGCAATTGAATGGCATCAACCTCAGGGGATCGGATTTGAGTTTTTGTAAAATTGAGGGAACGGATTTTCGCGGCTCCGTATTAAAATACACCGACCTCAACTCCTGCACCTTCGACAAAGTCAACTTGAGCAACGCCAACCTGATGGGGGCGGAAATGAAGGACGCTCATTGTCAGAAAATTACCATCAAAGAAGCCAATCTGGAAGGGGTCGATCTGACGTACGCCAACCTGGAAGGTTCCGATTTGGAGAACGCATTTCTTCTGGAAGCCAATCTGCACGGCGCCAACTTGTCAAACGCCAACCTCAAGGACGCCTACGTTGTCGATGCCAACATCGCCAAGGCCAACACCCAGGGAGCCAACCTGGAAAACACCATTTTGCAATGACCTTCTGCTTGAAGAATGTCCTTTCCCAAAGTTTGCATCCGGCCTAAAATGAGGGTAGTTAAAAAAACCTGACCCGCCCTGACCGGGACAGCCGATGGCCACCTTCATTCTCATCCTGCATTTACTCGTCATACTTTTCTTCATCGTGGGGTTTCCCATTGGCCTGAAGGTGAATCACCGCGGGTTCCGGATTTTTCACAGCGCCGCCCTTGCCATTGTGACCCTGCTCATGGTGCTCGGCATCCCCTGCCCTCTCACAACCCTGGAGGAAGCCATGCGCGATTCATCCTATGCGGGATCGTTCATCGCTTCCTGGCTCAACCGCATCATTTATCTTGAGTGGTTCGATCCCGTCCACGTCCTGATACTGGATCTTTGTTTCGCCGCATTGGTGTTTTCGTCTTTTATCTGGCATCCCGTGAAAAAAACACCTAAGACTCAGTAGCCGAAGCCACACAGCGGAAACCGACATTTTCGAAATATTCATCCGGCGGCACTTCCGTCCGGTTGAACGCATAACGGTAGGCATCGAGAAAATAATGACCGGCTTTTTGGAAACCGTTGCCCCGCAGAACTTTCATTTTTTTCCCAAAACGCGGATCTTTGTGAGTGTTCCCCGGGTACGCCTCGTACCAGTCCAGCGTCCACTCCATCACGTTGCCCGCCATGCCATAAACCTGATAGGGGCTGACATCCTCCGGTTTGCTGCCCACGGGAACGGTGGTTTTCTCCCCCTCGATGCCGACATTGGCCTTGCCCTTCACATACTCGTTGCCCCAGGGAAAAGAGAGCCCGTCCGGGCCACGAGCGGCTTTCTCCCACTGCTCTTCACTGGGCAGACGCTTGCCCGCCCACAGGCAATAAGCCAGCGCTTCCTGCCAGATGACATTATTCACCGGGTGATCTCCCTTACCCTCCAGATAGGTCCCATCCACCCAGTGAGCCGGAAAATCCGGATATTTGATGTCGTCCATGTACACCTTGTACTCGGCATTGGTCACTTCATAACGGTCGATGTAATAGGCATCCAGATGAACTTTTCTCTCCGGATGCTGATCCTGGTATAGAGGTTTCACCGTGCCGATTTTCTGCTGCGTGTTTTCAGGGTCGGTTTTATCCGTCCCCATGATGAATTCCCCGGCAGGAATCAGAACCATTTCCTTTTCAGCGACCGGGGAGATTTCCGCAGGCTTTAATTCCTCTCCCGAATCACCGCATCCCGGCAGGAAAATCAAAAGACAGATTGAAAGTGTTATTATATATTTCTCAAGATCAGGCATTTTTGCAACCCATGTGATTTTTATATGTAACTACCAGGCCAACCCTATCACTATATGAAAAGATTGCCGTTTCTCCTAATACTTTCGATACTTGCGGGGTTTCTCCCGGCTCCGGCAGACGCCTTTGAAAAACGCCTGGCCGCCAAAACCATCGGCAAGGCTTATTCGCATATTCTTAGAACCGATGAGTTTTCCCTGAACACCCGCAACGTGAAGGTTCTCACAGCACAGGGGAAAACCCTGTGGATCGGCACCGCCAACGGAGTCCTCAAATACGACACCACCACCGCCAACCAATACGAAATTTTTGACAACAAAAACGGACTGTTGAGCAACGGAATTTTCGGCATCGTCATCGACGGCAACAAAAACCCATGGGTCGCGACCTATGGCGGCGGCCTCAGCCATTTCGACGGCAAGCAATGGATCAACATCAACACGCCACACGGACTGTGCGATTCGTTCGTCTACGATCTGGAGTCTCAATCCGGAAACACCCTGTGGATCGCCACCTGGAGCGGCGCGAATCGAGTCCGTGGTGATTTGTGGGATCGAAAGTCATGGGAAAGTTTCACTAGGGAAAACACAAACGGCGGATTGATCGACGACTGGGTCTACGCCATAGAAGTGGGCGAAGACGGACGCGTGTGGTTCGGCACCGAATCCGGCATCTCCATGTACGACGGATCAAAATGGAAAGCCTGGAACCATGAAAACGGCCTCGGCGCGGAACTCAAGCATGTGAAAAACGACAACCAGGGGGCCATGTCGCAATTCGCAGGAACCCATCACAACCAGCACGCCGCCGACCTGCCCAATGTCGCAAGCGCCGACTATAGGCCCAACTACGTCGTCTCCATGTTGCTCGATCAAAAAGGACGGCTGTGGATCGGGACCTGGGGTGGAGGCTTGAGCGTGTTCGACACCCGCACGGAAAATTTCCGCAACTTCACCGTACAGGACGGACTGCCGGGAAACTACATCTTGTCTATCGAGGAAGGGCCTTATGGCAACCTGTGGATCGGCTCCAACGGCGGCTTGAGCCGCTTCAATGGGATGACGTTCGTGAACTATTCGGAACTGAACGGCATGATCGGATCGTACGTCTTCAGCATCGCTTTCAGTGAAGATCACTCCTTGTGGATGGGAAGCCATCGCGGCATGAACCGCTTCAAATTCGATCCCCAGTCGCGGGAGTTGATTAAGGTAGATTGAAAAAAAACTGAAAATCCCCCTGCCCCCCCTTTATAAAGGGGGAAAATCATGCTCCCCCTTCTGTGAAGGGGGCTGGGGGGATTTGATTTCACCGCAAAGACGCAAAGGACGCAGAGGAAAGATAAGGTATTTATTGGCATCCAATCTGACAGACAGTGTAAAAGGTTCTCGGACCTTGAAAAACCGCTATCTGCAAAAGCAGACGGTGACGCTAATATCAAAAGCCGCCGATTACTGCGGCCTGACTAGCAAAATATTCGCCGTATGCTCCACGTCCCTCAAAATGTGTTGGATAAAGTCCCTCCGGCAACAATTCACGGGTGCGAAGTCGAAACGTTTCCCTTCGAGCATCCCATGTTGGGATATCTTCGCCGAGTAGCCACGGCGAAATCCCCGCTATAATACCTATAACAAATAGGGATTCGACATCATTTTGAATATTTGCCGCGAACGTTTCGTATACGTTGTGAAACAGGGAATCCAATATTAATAATGGAGAAAGATCTTCATCCAATCCGGTTATATGTGAAGGCTCAAGGTTGCAGTACCAGGAAAGATAAAGTAGATGCAGACGAAGTTCTCTATCACGATTGCCCGATCGCCATTCTTTTATAGCCAGAAGAAGTGCATTTCCAAGCGTCGGTTCCCCGTCGGGCCCGATGTGACGGTTTTCAAGTTGTAATATCGCGTCTGGCAGACTCAATCCATGCCTGTGGAACAGCTGATTCTGGTTTTGAAGCAATATTTGATAGACAAAATTGGCATAGGATAATTGTGTATGAATTTTTCGAAATATTTAACGTCCGCTTTTCCATACCAACTATTATCACACTGGCGACTATGTTTAGATAACCCCTCGGTACTCGGTACGTAGTATTATGAATCAATGCAACCGTAATAATTCTTCTGAAAATTCGTATTTCTATAAATTACTCATACCGTAAACATATAAATTAAAAAATATATTTTTATTGTGAATAATTTTTATGTATTCTGCCTCTTCACTAACAATGCGGGATAGAAAGATTGTCGAACAGAATTATACGCGACCTGCTGCTTTGAAGAACAAGGTTATAAGGTTCTTCGTAGAACTTATCTTAACCGGGAAATCCTGACTCTTCTTTACTGCAAATCTTCGCCTGTAAACGCTTTTCTCATCTACTCCAGCTCAAGCATTTCCGTTCTTCTCTACTAGCGATCTAACATCATTTCCCGTCGGTGCTTCATGGGCGCGAAGCCCGAATTCTGGCAACACAGAAAATATGTGGTCAAAAATGTCCGACTGTATGTCTTCATATTCATTCCATTCTGTCGTCTTGGTAAAGGCGTAGATTTGGATTGGAAGACCTTCGTTGGTCGGGTCGAGTTGCCGAACCATCAGTGTCAAGCCTTGATGTATATCTGGATGCGCTTTCAAATAGGAAACTAGATATGCTCTAAATGTTCCGACGTTTGTCAATCTGCGGCCATTTATTTGAATGGACATATCCATCGGGGGTTTTTTGTTTGCGTGTTCGATTGCCTTTATCTTTTCTTCCAGGTAAATGTCCAGCAGATGAGCTTTTTTAAGTCGCTGAAGTAACTCTTTATCCAAAAACCGGATACTGGCGGTTTCTATCAGAACGCTTCGTTTGATCCGGCGCCCGCCTGCCTCCGACATACCACGCCAATTCTTAAACGAATCAGAGATCAGCGCATAGGTCGGTATTGTGGTGATCGTTTTATCCCAATTCTGAACCTTGACAGTTGTTAAAGCGATATCGATGACGTCGCCATCGGCGCCGTACTTTGGCATTTCCAACCAGTCGCCAATAGACAACATTTCATTCGCGGATAACTGGATACCTGCTACCAACCCGAGAATGGGGTCTTTGAATACCAACAGCAAGACCGCTGACAATGCACCTAAACCACTAAACAGAATAAGTGGCGACTTATCCATCAAAAATGAAATAGCCAATAAACCAATAAGAACGCTGGAAATCAATTTGACCGTTTGAATCAGCCCGCGTATTGGAAAATGCATGGGACCCGGACGCTGATACATCAAAGTTTGGAAGACATTGAGCAAAGAAAAAAATGCGAGGAGACCGAATAGAAGAATCCATTGATTGCTCGCGGTTTTAATTAGCCGTAGCAAAGATGATGACTCATCGAGCCAAAGACCTGCTTGATCATGAACTACCACGCCCTGGAGCACATACGATAGTCGTCGAAATAAATAATGTGCCAATAGGACGCGGTGCCAGCGTTGCCCTCGTTTGCTGACAAGGAGCACCAGCCGGCTACGCAAAAATTTGTGCAGAAAGAAGTGCAAGGCAATAGCAAAAAGGACGACCCACAACACCACGAGACCACCAAATACGATTTCGGAAATACCGGGAACATGAAGCTCAAGCCACGACATTAGAAATTGTTTGAACTCGCTGCGTCGGGTATCCAAGTTACTCATTACAGACGCCGTGCCGTGAGGGTCGAACCGTTCGCTGTGATCAGTATCAGTGCGCCAGTTCTGTTGATTTTGTAGCGCTTCACGATAGGTTGTAGGTCGGGCAGGCTCCGCTCCTGAACCTTTGAAGGGTTGTTATTTTCTGAGGCATCGATCAACTCTCGATCCATTTTATTTATTGGAATAGCAAGGTCAGCCAGCCCAAAAATACCTACGATTACGACCCTACTCACCAGGATTGTTCTTACTGTTTTCATGTTTTTCTATTTATTTTTTTTCGGAAAGGCTTATTTGACCCAAAAAATGATCGTTCAATTTGTGGCTAGATTTTAATTTACGTAGGCAGACAAACATGAACTACTTACAAATGGGTTAAGAATGTCCGCTTTGAGTTGCGACTTCAACCGGTCATTCCAAATCTGACACTTTCTATCAGGTAAAGCCTGAGTTTTTACGCTTTAAACGATTTCATAAACTAAAAATCATCATCGTCGTCATCGTCGTCCGTTATAGACTCGTCCACTTCGGCCTGTTCCGCTTCGTCGATCAGGTCCTTGATCTGCTGGTAGCCGGCGGCCAGTTTTTGGATATTGACCAGCAGGGTGATGAGTTTGGCGTCCGGAATCTCCCGCATGCCCGCGACCAGGGCGCCACGCTCATCTTCGGCGTATTTTTCGTCAAATTCGTCAAACGTTGACAGAATTTTGTCTTTGCAGTGGATCAGGTCGTAAAAAAAGCTTTGAATCTCAATCTTGGGCATGGTTCACCTTCTAAAAAGGAATCGGGGCCGTGTGCAACCCCTTGATTGATAAATTTGGATGGTATAAAAATACCATATAAAATTTATTTACAGGCAAAAAGCATTAATACTATTATAGTTCTCAGGAAGCGCGATATTTTGCTGGATTAACACTATTTCAACGGACTAAGGATTATCAGTATGGCAGAAGAAGGAGAACGCTTCGTCGACAACGGCGATGGCACCGTCACCGACACCAAATACAATAAGATGTGGACAAAAGAGGACAGTTACCAGATGCGCGGCAAATGGATCACCTGGAAAGCCGCTCATAAATTCGTGGATTGGCTGAACGAGCAGAAATTCGCCGGATACGACGACTGGCGCGTGCCCAAGAATCAGGAATGCCGCAATCTCTACGATCACGAGTGCAAAAACACCGATTTCGACGGGGACATCGTCCACATCGATTACGTGTTTCCGGAAGGCTGCGGCTCCACCTATTGGTGCGCCGAAGAACAGGGGATCAACGCCATGGCGTATAATTTTTACAGCGACCGGGGGTATCAGGTGCGCAAGAAATCTTCCGACGAAGGCAACATGGTATGCCGGCCCATTCGGTCTTCCGGCCCGGAGCTCAAAAAACAGGGCCGCCTGTCCGCCACCGGAAGAACCCGGCGCGAATGACCTGAACTCGATTCACGGAACACCCCTGACCGGCCGCAATCAGGGTTTTTTAAATTTCATCCCGAAATCCCTCTCTATGTCAAACCACCGGGCAACCGTCGCCCAAATCGACCTCGACGCTTTCAAGCACAATTTAAAGGAGATTCGTTCCCTTGTGGCTCCGCAGGTCAAAATCATGGCCGTCGTCAAAGCAGACGCTTATGGGCACGGAGCGGTCCCCTGCGCCAAAGCCGCGGTCGAAGCCAGGACCAACTGGCTCGGTGTCGCCATCCTCGAAGAAGGCATCGAACTCCGGGAAAACGGCATCACGGTTCCCATCCTGGTCATGGGAAGTATTTTCCCCAACGAGGCGAACGACCTCGTTCGTCACGACTTGTCCACCGCTGTCAGCACCCTGCCGCTGGCCGAGATGCTCTCCCAGCAAGCGGAGAAACAGGGCAAGACCGTCGGCGTCCACCTGAAAGTCGATACCGGGATGGGACGGCTCGGGATGTTTCCCGAAGACCTGCTCTGCCTCGTGGAGCGAATACAGTCCTTAAAAAACCTGCGGATCGAGGGGATATTCACCCATCTGTCCTCCGCCGATGAGCCGGACACGGAATACACTGAGTTGCAATTCACCCGTCTGCTTCACGCGCTGACCGCATTGAAGGCCAAGAAAATTCCATTGCCCATGATTCACGTCGCCAACAGCGCGGCTATTTTGATGGTTCCCGACAGTCATCTCAACATGGTGCGTCCGGGAATCATTCTATACGGCGCCCTTCCCTCGCCTGACCTGAAACCAACGGTAGACGCAATGAAAGCGCACGATGTTTCATTTCGTCCGGTCATGAGTTGGAAAAGCAAAATCATCCAGATCAATCAGGTGCCCAAAGGGGCGCCCTTGAGCTACAACCGGCAATTCACCACCGAACGCGACAGCCTGATCGCCACCCTCCCCACCGGCTACGGCGACGGGTTGAACCGCGCGCTTTCAAACAATATGGACGTTCTCATCCGCGGACAGCGGGCGCCGCAGGTGGGCATCATCTGCATGGATCTGACGTTGGTCGATGTGACGGATATAAAAGGCGTACAATTAGAAGATGAAGTGGTGTTGATCGGAACGCAGGGGGAAGAAACCATCACCGCCGATGATATGGCCGAACAGTGCGGGACGATTTCTTATGAAATTCTGTGTAATGTAAGTAAGCGGGTGCCGAGGGTATATCTGCCTTGACCGGATCAATCCTCTTTCAACTTTAGGTCATCCACTCTTTGAATGCCGTGGGTTTGGCAGTAATTCCGAATCCCATCAACAACCTTCATCGTGATCGCAGGGTCGATAAAATTGGCGGTGCCGATTTGAATGGCGGTCGCTCCCGCGGCTAAAAATTCCAGCGCGTCTTCCGTATTTGAGATGCCGCCGATGCCGATCACCGGAGTCTTGACGGCGCGAACCGTTTTATAAACCATCTGCAGCGCGATCGGCTTGATCGCGGGGCCGGAAAGCCCTCCGGTTTGATTCGCCAGCCAGGGTTTGCCCGTTTCCAGGTCGATGGACATGCCGATCTGCGTGTTGATCAGGGAAAGCGCGTCGGCCCCCCCATCTTCGGCGGCCTTGGCGATTGCGGTGATATCGGTCACATTGGGCGAGAGTTTGACGATCAAAAATTTTCCCGTGGCCTTTCGGACCGCTTCGACCAGGTCATGCACCACTGTGGGGTCGGAGCTGAACTGCACACCGCCCTCTTCCACGTTGGGGCAGGAAATATTCATCTCCAACGCGTCCACCCGCTCGACATCGGACAGGGCGGCGGCCATTTCAATGTATTCCGCACGGGTATCGCCAAAAAAATTGACGATGATGCGGGTGTTATAGCTTTGCAGGACGGGAAGTTTTTCGCTCAGGAACTTTTCCAGACCGATATTTTCCAGTCCGATAGCATTCAACATGCCCGACGCCGTTTCCACCATGCGGGGAACGGGATTTCCAAACCTGGGTCGCATGGAAAGGCCCTTGGTCGCGAATCCCCCCAGGCGGTTCAAATCCACGAACGGACGGTACTCCAGTCCGTAGCCAAATGTCCCGGAAGCCGCGATCACGGGATTGTCCAACTCAAGCCGTCCCAATGTAACGGCAAGATCCACATTGTTTCCGCTCGTCATTTTCCTCTCAAAATATCGGTTTGCAGGATGTCAAATCCACCCTAGAAAAATCCTTAAACTGCGTCTGGAATGAAATAACTGCCATTTTAACAATGAGGTTGGTCCGAAAAAACGCTCTCTAAGTATTGACTCCCTATCTCATGGAAGATATAATTATGGGAAATCAAGGGGCTGAAAGCCCGCAAGTTGCAGAAGCATCCTAACACATGACTGCAACATTCCTCAAAAAACCAATACCTTAACTATAAATCTGAGAAATTTTTTATTGACGCAACGAAGAATGCTTTATACATTGAATCAGTAAATTAATATAAACTTTAATAAACTTAACCAAATTTTTGCTATGCCACAAGCCGCCCAGGACCAAGAAGAGGATAAAACCTATCACAAACGCATCGATGAACTGATTGAGGACGCTGAAATCGAAGCGGAAATTGATGCCGAGAAAAAGGTCCGGTCGAAAAACGCCCGGCTCCTGTCAATCTCGTTGGTAGGCATCGCCCTGATTGCTTTTATTTACTTTCAGGTTAGAACCGGCTCGCAAACCACCCCGGCAACCGAAAATGAAACCGGCCCCCTGCCCGAACTGGCGCAGGCCCCAGCGGTGGAACCCACCCTGCTTCCCGAAGCTCCCGTTCAAAATGCGGATGAGGTCCCAGAACCTGCCGAAGAACTCCAGGCCGCCGTCCCCGGCGAAGAAATAAGTGAAACAGCACACGGGGCGGCTGTGAACGCAACTGAATCTTCAGCTCCTGCCGCTGCTGTGATAGTGGAACCCCCGGCTTCTATTTCCCCCGCAGCACCCGTTGAAAAAACCATCGCTCCGGTTGTCGCTCAAGCGCCAGTGGCTCCGCCTGTAGAGAAAATTAAAACCGCTGAAATCGCAGCCCCCCCGGCGCCGCCTGCACCCGCGAAAAAAACATCCACCAGGCAATACCATGTTCAACTGGGTGTTTTCTCGATGGAAGACAATGCCAAGCGGTTTTTAAAAACCATCCGGGAAAAGAATTTCAAACCCGAAATTCAAACGAAATCCATCGAAGCGTCCCGGTATGTCGTCTTTGTCGGCGGTTTCTCCAGTAAAGAGGGAGGAAATCAAGCCATCAGCGATTTAAAAGCCAAAGGATTCAATCCGGTCATGGAAAATTTCGAGGACAATTCGCACACCCTAGTTCTTGGAAAATTTAAAACTTTGAGTTCAGCGGAAAATCTCAGAGACCAATTGAGTGTCCACGGGTTTCTTTCCAGCGCCAGGAAAAGTCAGGTCAAAACCCATATACACGTCGTTCAACTCGGACCCTTCGCCAGCCTCCCGCAGGCTAAAAAATCCCAGCGAAATATAGAACGCGCGGGTTTCAGCAGTAGTTTTATCCGCTAAGAGCGTGAAAGGAATCCTTGTTTTTACCGACATAGCGCAAAAAACGGGGATTTCCTTTCATTGGGGGATTTTTGGGTTAAATAATTACTGGATTTATTATCCGTAATTTATCCCTTTCTACTGGAATTCTCCTTTCCTGATTTGAGATAATCTATAAAATCAGGAGTTCAAAAAATTTGTCTTACGCAAAGGAGCAATCAATGAAAAAAGCGGGCTTGGCAGTTTCCACGATACTATTTTCACTTTGTTTAGCCTTCCCCTCGTTGAGTTTCGCGGATAAAGGGCACGGTCATGGAGAATCCTCCGATCACGGCAAGGGATCGATGGGACATCAAAAGATGGAAGAAGGGAGCGGTTCGTCGGCAATGGAATCGTCTGCTAAAGGAAAAGAGTATGAATCCGGCCATGAAGGCGAAGAAGAGGGAAGTTTTTCCTATAAGCGCCATAGAAAAGAAATGCAGGAAAAAAAGGCCATGGAGGAAGGCAGTAGCATGGGAAGCCCCGCCGCCGCTTCAGAGGAAAAAATGGAGGAAGGCAGTGGCATGCGTTAAAAGGGCACTGCCAAAGCTCAGTTTCTGTTATCCGTCCGGTATATAAAAATTAAGCGCCCCCCAGGGGGCGCTGGTTCCCGCCATCTCCCACCCGGAAATTTAAATATTCGAAACATGACATTTTTCCTCACTCCCTTCGAACCCGGCCGCACTCAGGAAGCCGGATGCTGATCAACTTTCTGCAACTGGCGATCGGCCTCCCGATGCTTTACTTTGGGGGCGATTTCCTGATCACCGGAAGCATTCGTCTGGGGCAGAAGTTCAGGGTCAGTCCTTTTATCATAGGCGCTACCGTCGTCGGGTTTGGAACATCTGCGCCCGAATTGGCCGTTTCTGTTCTGGCCGGATTTCAGGGCGCTCCGGAATTGGCCCTCGGAAATGTGATCGGCAGTAATATCGCCAATGTCGGGCTTGTCCTGGGCTTGACGGCCTTTCTCATCCCGCTCACCATCGGCAAAAAACGTTTAAAGAGCGAAGCGCCTGCATTTATGCTCACAACGTTTTTGATCATGTTTCTGGTTTGGAACTTCAACTTGAACCGCTGGGAGGGAGGATTCATGCTCCTTCTGCTGTTCATCTACCTTTGGTTATCCTTCCGGAAAAAAGAGGAAAGCGAAATCGAAATCGAGGAGGAAACCCGGCTCTGGGGAGACAAAGGCATCTTTTTTCAGTTTCTACTGGTTGTCATCGGTCTCGTCCTGTTGATTCTCGGAGCCCGGTTTCTGGTCGATGGAGCGGTCGGCATTGCCAAAACGCTTGGCGTCAGTGAGTGGTTCATCGGAATTTCTATCGTTGCCCTCGGCACCAGTTTGCCGGAAATCGTATCCTCGATCATGGCCGCAAGACGGGGACATGGAGAACTGGCTATCGGCAATGTATTCGGCAGCAATATCTTTAATATCCTGATGGTCCTCGGCACAACGTCTCTGGTCAAGCCGCTGAATATTCAGGAACCGATTCACGCGGACTTAATATTCACCACCGGACTTTCGTGTCTTCTCATTTTTTTGATTTGGATGGAAAACGCGCTGACCAAAAAGGATGGGATTATTCTACTGCTCTGCTACTGCACCTACATTGGGGTAAAAGGCGCGGGGGGCTTTTGATCAACCGTTGATTTCAGATTTTTCCTTTTCTTTTTTCTCGTCAGGTTTTTTCGTGGTCTTGGTGACCGAACCCGCCGGCGGTTTTACATTTTTAAATCTCCAGAGCTGTTGCTTGTAATAAGGCTCGTCTGGAACCAGATTGATGGCCACCTGAATGTTCTCCACCGCTTTTTCCACATCTCCTCTGGCATAATGAAGTTCCGAAATGGTGTCAATGTATTCGGCCTTTTTCGGGAAAGCCCGTAAAGTTTTTTCGGAAAGTTTGATTCCTTCATCCAGTTTGATTTTCTTTTTCGCATAAAGCCAGGCCAACCGGTTCATGGTGGAGTAGTCCTTGGGGGCCAGTTTGTGCGCTTTTTCGCAATGCCCTACAGCGACGGAAAAAAACCGTTTCTTGCTGTACACGTTACACACCGCAAAAACGATAGCGTGATTTTCAGGTTCGATCTCCATCGCCGTCAAGAGCCGTTTGAGGCCCTGATCCACCTTCTTCACCTCGACGAGTGCGGTTCCATAATCCAAAAGATACTGAGGGTTCTTCTTCTCATATTTGACGGCTTGTTGAAACTCTTCAACCGCTTCCTCTTGTTTTCCCGAAGCCTGCAATACTTTTCCCAGATAATATCTGGAGTCCGCATGCTTGCCTCGAAGATCAATGGCGGATTCCAAAGCGGTTTGAGCCTCTTCCCATTTTTCCCGGTCTGCAAGAATTTTACCTATCTGATAAAAACCTTCAGGGTCTTTTGCCTGCAATTTAACGGCCTGCTGGTAAGCCACCAGCGCGTCGTCGGGGCGGTTGAGCTCGGAATAGATTCTTCCCAATCGAATCAACGATTCTGTATCTTCGGATTTCAGGGCCTGGGACGCTTCATAGTGCTTGAGAGATTTTTGCATATCGTTTTCCTGATAATACCAGTTTCCCAGGTACCGATGCGCCTCTTGATTATCTGGAAATTTCGAGGCGATTTTCATGAATTCTCCGATGGATTCCTTCTCCTGACCGCTTTTTGCCAGGAGCTCTGCGAGAGCCAGATGGATTTTAGGATCATCCTTTTTGATGCGGACCGCTGTCCGAAGCTCTTCCACCGCCTGTGAATACTTCTTTTCCCCGACGTATACTTCGCTCAATGCTTCATAAGTCTTATGGAAATTCGGGTTCAATTTAACCGCCCGATGAAGGTTTTCCAGAGCCTTCGGGGAGTCGGCTTCCTTATGATAAAGCACTCCGAGGTTATAAAATGCCTGATGATTGTCAGGGTCCATCTCGATAGCGGTTTTATAGGAAAGCTTCGCCTCTTTGATTTTTCCCGTGGCGGTCAGGGTTTTGGCCAGCTTGATCCGGTAGTCGCTGTTGGAGGGGTTCAAATCGATGGAGCGCTGGAACTGGCTCAAAGCCTCGTTATAACGATTTTTGCTGTAATAAACCTCTCCGAGACCGGCGTAAACTTTGGGGTTCGCCCTGGACATGCCCAATGCCCTTTTAAATAACGCTTCGGCATCGGCGACCCGGCTTTCCTCGATATACTCGTATCCCTTGTTGACAAGAGCTTCGAGGTCATTGCTCGGCGTCAGATAAAGATAGCCTCCTCCCCCGAGCGCTAAAAGCCCCAAACCGACCAGAGCGGCCTGGACTTTTCGATTTTTTTCCTTGACGACGGGTTTAAGGACTTTTTCCGGCGCCGGGGCGGACGCGGAAACAGAAACGGCCATTGCCTCCGGAATTTCCTCCGGCTCTTCAGGATTTTTAGGAGGACTCACCATTTTTGAAAGCCCTTCAAAGTTGGAGCCCTCATCAATCACAAGATGGAACGATGAAATGTCTCCCTTCAACTGGCTTCCGTTCATCAGGGTCACCCGGTTTTCGGCAAAAATATTCCCCTGAATCGAACCCATATTCGTGCAATTATGGGAATTGATATTTCCGTGAAGTTTGCCCTCTTTCCCAACGATGAAGTGGTTCGAGGAAAAAATTTCTCCTTCAAGATCTCCGTCGAAATGAACCGCTCCCTTAACCCGCAGGGTTCCTTTCAACTTCACGCCACGTTCAAAATAAGAGTCCATAACTCACCATTTCCATTCCACTTGGATAGAGTCAATCAGTCCAAAAAATCTGGAAAATCAAATAATACCAAATTTTTGAATAAGTTACAATTTATCGTTTACCCCTAGTGTAATTGATAAAAGGGGAAATTTCAACCCTTTTTCACTCAAATGAACAAGCGGTGTAAAAATGGGGTGTTGACGCCCCGTAAAGGTTGATTAACGAAATAATTATGCTATTTTAGCCCCCTTGGATTTCGGTCCTGATTTTATCATTATTTACGAAATATCTGAAACGCGAACCCTCGGGGAACCTCTATGGCAAGAAATGAAGGTCGGGCCAACAACGAAATGCGGAAGGTCAAAGTCACCAAAAATTTTATCATTTATCCGGCTGGATCGGTGCTCATTCAAGTGGGAAAAACCAAAGTCAGTTGCGCCGCCACCGTAGAAAATAAAGTGCCTCCCTTCCTGCGCGACAAAAAAACCGGGTGGGTCACCGCCGAATATTCCATGATGCCGAGCTCCACCCACACGCGAACCACCCGTGAAGCCAGCCGGGGGAAATTGAGCGGCAGAACCCAGGAAATTCAGCGGCTGATTGGCCGGTCCTTGAGAACCGTGGTGGATCTCGAACAGTTGGGAGAACGTACCGTCTGGATCGATTGCGATGTCATTCAGGCAGACGGAGGCACTCGGTGTGCGTCTATCACGGGTGCATTTATCGCGCTTTCCCTGGCCCTGAAAAAATTAAAAAAGGAAAAAGTGATCGAAACCATCCCCATCAAGGATTACGTGGCGGCCATCAGCGTGGGGATCGCAGGCGGCAACAATATTCTCGATCTCGACTACGATGAAGATTCCAGCGCCGCGGTGGATCTGAATATCGTGAAAACCGGTTCCGGAGGGTTCGTTGAGGTTCAGGGAACCGCGGAAAAAGAACCTTTCAGCAACAAACAGATGGAGTCCATGCTCTCTTTGGCCGATAAGGGTATCAAAGAACTTATCGCCATCCAGAAGAAGGTACTGGGTGATTAATGCCTCACCAAAGGGGCTCCTGACAAGCAAAGGTCCTGTAATATGGGTCCAAATGCGAGTAAATAAATCTATGAGTGCGCGATTTAACCGCAAAAAGGTCGACCGTAAGAGCTCTGACCGCAGAAAATCGGATCGCAGAAACTCCGATCGACGGGTTTCTGACAGAAGAGCGTCGGTCCGGGGCACTCCCGATCAGAGGAAGTCTGAACGCAGGAAATCCGGCAAGAGAAAAGCCGAGCGCAGAAAATCAAACGTAAAAGAAGAAAGATTAACCAAAAACAATCTCAAGGGTAGAAATCTCAGCGGGCTGAAATTCAGCGGACTGAATGATCTCAATGGCGTTGATTTGAGCGGCTCCGATCTTAGTTTCGCGAATCTCAGTGGACTGGATTTAAAGAAAACTAATTTTACGGGAGTCAAACTCATAGAGGCCGACCTCAGCTGGACAAATTTCGCGGAAGCCAACTTGCTTGACGCCGACCTTTTTCAGGCAAACCTCACCGATGCCGACTTATCGCAGGCAATCAATATTTCTTGCGCTCAATTGGAGAGAGCCATTCTCAGCAAAGGAACCAAATTGCCTGATGATTTCGAAATAACCTGGATTTCTGACAATGATTTTGAGTTAAAAACAAAAATTGCATGACAAGCGTGCCTGAGAAAATCAAGTCAATGATCAGCTGACTTCAATCAAAATGGCGGATTTGTCGAAGCCCTGGGAACCTGGAATTAAGCACGGTTCCCGGTTTCAGTTCTTGCGCTCAATACCCCGAGCCAGTGAGCGGTAACGCTATAGCACCGGCCCTCTTGCTCTACGAATCCTTTCACGATAAAGGGGCCACGGTTCTTCAAAATATGACCCACCCGGCGGTAGACTCCCGGGAAAACGGTCACCTCAAACGTGGCCGTTCTATCTTCCAGCGTCAAAAATTTCATCAATTCATTTTTAGCCGTGCGCGTCCGCTTGTAGGCAACCACCCAGCCGACCAGCGTAACAAACTTACCTGAATACCGGCGAAGATCCTTTGCAATGATCGGTTTGCGGCAATCGGCATCGTAAAGGCGCAAGATATGATCAGAGACGGTTAAATCGAGACACTCCAGTTCCGCCCGCAATTTTTCATGCAGGGTGTAGTCTTTTTCACACCAGGGCAGAACGTTTGTGCAGGCATCCAGATCATGTTCAGGAAATAAAGTCGTACCTTCTTTTATCGATTTCCGCCTCGCCGTCCGCAGCTGTAGAAACTCCCACATCAGTTCGAGCCGCGCACTTCGCATGCCATCAAACGCACCGCAATAAATGAGAGTTTCCACTTCACTGTCATCCATCTCAACCCGCGCTAAAAAATCCCTTAAAGAACGATAAGGCCCTTGCTCCCGGTTTTTCAAAATGGCGCTGATGCTCGCGCGGCTCAGGTTTCTCACCTGCATGAGCCCCGCCCGAATGGCGTTGCGCCTGTCTTGTCCGATAAATTTTTTCCTGTTCCCCGGCTCCTCGCGAGCAAATTCCGCCGAAAACTCGTAACGGCTGTGGTTGACGTGGGGCAAAAGAATTTCCAGGCCCATCCGGCGGGCTTCTTCTAAATAGGCTCCGGCGTCGTAAAACCCGCCTCTGTTGGACAGCACGGCCGCCATGAATTCGGAAGGATAATGCGCTTTCAGGAAGGCGGCCCGGTAGGAAACCAAAGCAAACGAAGCGCTGTGGCCCTTGCAGAAAGCGTACCCACCGAAACTCTCCATTTCCCTCCAGATTTCCTCGGACACCGTTTTGCACACACCGTTTTTAAGGGCGCCGGAAAGGAATCGGGCTTTGTAATTTTCCATGCTTTCCCAGTCGCGCTTCTTGCTCATGCATTTGCGCAACCCCTCAGCTTCGCTCAAGCTCATTCCAGCGATTGCATTCGCCACCTTGATGACATCTTCCTGATAAATCATGACTCCATAGGTTTCTCTTAGAATCGGTTCCATCATCGGGTGAAGATACTGGACCGCCTCCTTGCCGTTATGGCGGTCGATGAAAGCCCTCATCATGCCGCTTTCCGAAACTCCGGGCCGAATGATGGAGCTGGCCGCCGTCAACATTTCGAAAGAGTCCACTTCCAGCTTTTGGAGAAGGTTGCGCATTCCGGGGGATTCAATATAAAAACAACCCATGCTGTCGCCGTTTTTGATGAGAGCTTTGGTTTTTTCGTCCTGGGTGGGGTCGATCCGGGAAAAATCAAGCGCTTTGCCGTAATGCATTTTGACCGCACGAACCGCATCGGCTTCCACCGCCAGTCCCTTTTGAGCGAGCAGGTCAATTTTTAACAGGCCCATATCTTCGACGGGGTACATATCATATTGAGTGACCACAAACCCCTTGGGAGTTTTCTGAAGAGGAATGAAATTCGTGATGGGTTCAGGGCTCACAACGATGCCCCCGCAATGAATGGACAGATGACGCGGAAACCCTTCGATCTTTTTTCCCCAGGCGATCATCGACCGGTACGGCTCATCCTCAAGAGGAAGACCGCAGCATTCCGGCACCTCCGCCCTGGCCTTCTCCAGTTGAGAAAGCCCGGCCGAAAAAGGCAATTGTGAGGTGAACGCGTCGATTTCAGGAACAGAAACGCCAAGGGCCTTCCCCACTTCCCGAAGAGCCGACCGGCCTCGTAAATGGATATGGGTGGAAATGAGCGCCACGTTTTCGTGGCCATATTTTTGGAACACGTAATCGAGCATTTCATCGCGCCGGTTCCAGGGAAAGTCGATATCGATGTCCGGGAAATCGACTCGCTTTGGGTTCAAAAACCGCTCGAAGTAAAGGTTGTAGCGAATGGGATCGACTTCTGTGATATCCAGCGCCTTGCACACCACGCTGTTGGCGGCGGAGCCTCTGCAAACCATAGGGATTCCCCTCGTTCCCGCCTCCCGAACCACGTCCCAGACCAGAAGGAAGTAGGACGCAAAGTTCAAATGGTCGATGACGTCCAGTTCGTAGCGAACCCTCTCCTCAACAGCGGAAGTGACCGGATGGTAATGTTTTTGGATTCCTGCCCAGGCCAGTTTCCGAAGATAGGAAGAGTGATTCTCACCCACAGGGAAATCTTCGAACGGCGGCATTTTCAGTTCGCCGATCGACAGGGAAACGTCGCATTGTTCGGCGATCAACCGGGTGTTGCGAATGGCTTCCGGGCAATCCGAAAACAACCGCAGCATTTCGCTTTCCGGTTTCAACCATGCCTCAGGATCGACCACGGCTTCCCTGGCTAAAGAGTGAATGGTAGAGTTTGTTCGTATCGCTGAAAGAAGCCGGTGGACCGGCCAGTCCTGCTCGCGGACAAAAAAAGCGCGGTTGGTGGCCGCACAGGGCAAACCCTGTGCGCGCGCAAAAGACATCAGCCGGGTGGATCGGCTCCAGGATTCGCCCGCCCGCGTGAGTTCGGCGTAAATATTCCGGTCTCCCCGCTCTTGAAGAGTGGCTTTGAGGATTTCCTCATTCGGGCAAAGGACAATCACGTGGCCGGTCAATTGCTTTAAACAGTCCGTCAGGGAAAAGTTTTCCTGCAAATGCCGGTCGCTGACAACCCGGCAGATTTCCCCAAGTCCCGTCCGGTTTTTTGCCAGCAGAACCGCCCGCCGCCCGTTCAAACCTTCCGGCGCCGCCGGGTTCCCGGTTTCGTTGATCTCCGCTCCGAAGATGGGCCGGATACCCGCCTCCCGGGCGGAGCGGTAAAATTGCACGGCTCCATAAAGACCGTGCGTGTCCGTGAGGGCCAGAGCCGAAAATCCCATTCGGGAAGCAGCCTGCACAAGATCATCGATCCCGTTCGCTCCGGCCAGAAGGGAATAATTGCTGTGACAATTCAAATGGACATGCATAGGCGAATAAAAAACGAAAATATAAAACATCAAAATAACAGACTGGCTTCGGATCTGCAAGCGGATTTTATCCGAAAAAGATCAAATTTCAGCTATTCACCAGATGGTTCAAACAAAACGGCAGGCCAAGGAAATCAGCGGTGTTTCTCCACCCCGTTTTTTTCGCATTGCTCGGACACACAGCACTGACTGCAGAAAGGTGAAAGCGGTTTGCAACAGTTTTGCCCGAAAGTGACCAAAAGGTCGTTGTATTCCATCCAGTACTTTTTAGGAAGTTTTTCCCGCAGCGCCATTTCGGTTGCGTCAGGAGATTTCGTCGCCACATAGCCCCAGCGGTTGGATATCCGGTGCACATGGGTGTCGACGCAGATGCCCATTTTCCCGTGCCCCAGAATCAGGGTCAGATTGGCGGTTTTTCGCCCCACTCCTTTTAAGGCAAGCAATCCATCCAGGGTATCGGGAACCGCGCCGCCGTAATGGTCGATCAGTTCACGGCTCAAATCGAGAAGGGTTTGCGCCTTATTCCGGTAAAAGGCGGCGGGATAAATCGCTTTTTCGATTTGTCCCGCTTTCAGGGTCAGCAATTTCTGCGGGCTGTCCGCCTGGGCGTACAAGCGTTCCGAGGCGGCGTCCGTCACTTCATCGCGGGTGCGCAAACTGAGAATACAACTGACCAGCACCCGAAACGGCTCCTTCCTCCGGCTGATTTCGGTCACCACCGGGGTTTTCCAATGAACCGCCGCGCGTTTGATTCTTCGAATCACAACGGAAATTTGCTTATTATCCACCTTCAGCTCCTGAACCGCCTGGGGGTGGGATCAACGGTTCCTAAAGGATCAATCGAATCTGATTTAAAACTGGAACCGGAAGAGCGTGGGCGGTTTGGGGTTGGCGTTTTTATCGGCACCTGAGGTGTAAGGGTCCCAGGTTTCCCCCTCTTTTCTGGGATCGTAAAAATAAGGTTTGAAACGCTTCCTCTCAATCCTGCTTTTGTTTTCCTTTTTATCCGAGTCTTTCTCCTCCCGCCAGCGGTTTTCAGGTTCCCTGGGCTTTCTCCAGTCACTGGAACGACCCAGGAGCTGATCGGAAAGAGAATCTCTGCGATCATTATCTATTCTCGGCAACGGCGGCGCCGCTGAAACGGTTGCATTGACCCATGCCCAAAACACAAGAAACGTAACCGAAAAAAGGGCCGTCAGAAACGAGGAGGAATTTTTTGCCCCGATATTTATTGAATAAATTTCTGTCGCCATTTCAAGGAAGTGAACCAAAAATCGTGAATGGATTTTAACCAGGTGTCGGTTTCCCGGGCAATGATCCAGGAGTTGAGAAAATTTAGAAAATCCGGGTCGCCCTTTTTAATGGCAAATCCCGCCTTTGTCGTCAGGAGCGGTTTCGATAAAGGCACGTCGATTTTATCCGGATGCTCCAAAGCCAAAAATTGCGGGATCGGTTTGGATTCGAGATAAACATGGATCTTTCCGGAAATAAGATCGGCTTTGACCTCTTCCGAGGTTTTGTAAGTCTTTAATAAAGCTTTTTCAAAAACCTTTCGTGCGAGATCTTCCGCCACGGTTTTAGCCACCACCCCGATTTTAATTTTCTTCTGATTGATTTCTTTCAGGCTCTTGATGTCTTTCGTGAGCGCCAGATTGGTCGCCAGATTGACTCCCGCGGTTGCATAGGGCTGACTGAAGTTGACCTTTAACGCCCTATAAGGGGTGATGGCCATGCCTGCGATGATGATATCAATCTCATCGTTCAGCAGAGCCGGGATCAACCTGTCCCAATCGTGCGGAACGAAACGCGCCGTCAGACCCATGTCCTTGGCAAGCTTTTTCGCCACATCGATCTCAAACCCCGCAAGTTCCCCTTTTTTGTCTTTAAAAACCCAGGGAGTGAAAAAAGAGACCCCGACTCGCAGGGTTCCGGTTTTCAGGATTTTCTGAAAGTTCGCCGATGAATCCGCTTCAGCCGATCGGACAGGTTGCCAGGGGATCACAGCCAGGAAAAAAGCAATAAAAAATACAACAAGATTTCGATTCACATTCATGATGACTTTTGTTTAGGTGGATAGGGTTGAATGGAAAAAGATAGCATGCTCCAAACAATTTTTCGCTTTATTTTTTACAGTTCACAGTTGGTTTTTTAATCCGTTGCTCTATAAGACCATGACTCCGCGCATCGACACGCCTTTCGGCACCATTCCTTCGACGGGAAAGGTGACCCTCTCATCTTTTTCCTGCAAGGCAACGGTATAAATCAGTGGAATGAAATGCTCTGATGTCGGGGCGGATAGACGAGCAATCTCACCCAAAGATTCATAATTAATGATTCCTTGATGATCTCCCTTTAAGAGGAATTGCTTGATTTGTTCATCAAACTCGACTGCCCAATCCGCGGGCTTATCTTTAGGATCAAAACTCATCTGGCTGAGATTATGCACGATGTTTCCACTGCCCAGAATCAAAACGCCTTCGTCCCTCAAAGGTTTTAACTGCCTGCCGATTTCATAATGATCTTTTGGAGTCAATCCTCGGTCAAGACTCAACTGAAGAACAGGAATATCCGCAATTGGATACATTTTGATCAACACCGCCCAGGTTCCATGATCCAGCCCCCACTTGTGGTCCAAACCCACTTCGGTCTCGGTGACCAGGGATTGAATCCTTTCAGCAAGCTCAAGATTTCCTTTTGCCGGATATTGAATATCATACAAAGGCTGTGGAAAATTCCCGAAATCGTGAATCGTGCGCGGATGCTCCATTCCGGTCACAAAGGTTCCGCTCGTTTCCCAGTGGGCGGAAATCGATAATATCGCTTTCGGCCTGGGAAGACTTTTTCCTAAAATTTCCCATCGTTTTGCGAACGGATTTTCTTCGATCACATACATGGGGCTTCCATGCCCCAGAAAAAGCGCCGGCATTTTGTAATTAGACATGTGCGTTTCCATCCTCAAGTTATTATTTATCTGACTTCAAAAAGGACATTCTTTCGATGAATTTGTCCTTCGAATCAAAATGACGTCTCAGGATCAATGCGACGTGGGCGGCGACGAACCCAACGATCAAGAACGCTGTGATCCTGTGGATGTATTTTCCAATGCTGGATAACAGGTCGCTTTTTCCTATCAGGTCGGGAATTTGGAACAGCCCGAAAAATTTAAAGCCGTGCCCTCCGGCCAAAGAAAAAATGTATCCGCTCAACGGCATCACAATCATGACCGTGTACAATCCAATTTCCGTAAAATGAAAAGCCTTCTTTTCAAACTCCGTCATCGATTCCGGCCAGGCAGGCAAAGGAGTGAGTTTCCTCCACGTCAGTCGGGCAACAGCTAAAAAGAAAAACAGGACTCCCATGGATTTATGAATCGTAAATAAATCCTTGGGGTGATACTCCTTGGTGGCCACTCCATACATAATGATGGCGATTACAAATTCAAATAGAATGATAAGAAAAATAGTCCAGTGAAAAAATTTTGCCATTGTTCCAAATTCTTTGGGTGCGTTCGGATTTTCCATTTTATGAACCTTTCAGCGGTTAAAATTTTGCTTTCCTAAAAAGTCAGAACAAAATCATAATGGCCCACTAATCCATCGCGGATTTTCCCCGAAGCGTCGGGCTTAAACTCGACGATCAAGTTCTCCTGTTCCTCAGTCGTAAGACGTTTATCTCTCAGGATTTTATCTTTGGCGTTCAACTGCTGAATCAAATCATTCCCTTTAAGCCGATCGCCTTTAAAGTACAGTTGAGTGACAAGTTGCGGAATAGCAGGGGCGGTGACCATGAAATGCAGATGGGGCGGACGGTACCAGCCATTTTCGATATCGACGGGATAAAACCCGGGAACGATGGTCTTGAACCAGTAATTACCCTCTTTATCCGTGATGCAACGGCCCCAGTATTGAAAGTTTTCATCGTGAGCCCTTTCAATCCACTCCCCGGTTTCGGGATGTTTGAATCGCGTCGCTTCAAGGTCTCCCCTGTGGTTGTAGCGCCCTGTGTGGGATGCATTCCATAGGAGGATGACGGCTCCCGGCTGGGATTCAAACTTCCCTCCCCTGTTAAAAAGCACCTTTCCCTTTACATAAACGACCTGGCCCTGGGCTTTTCCCTTGTTCCCATTAATAAAAGTGAGATCGTTGTCGTTGGCTTCACTGATGGGAAGCCGGAAGTCAAGGTTTTCCCGAATCTCGTGAACCGGATCCCCGTGGTCGGGGAAAAATGGCCCGAGGGTTTGTCGCGGAGTGTTCAGTTTTAACATTTGACCAAAAGCCGAACCTGTCGCAAGTGTTCCTGCAACCGTTCCCAATGCGGTCAAGCCGGTCTTTAAAAAATTACGCCGGGAAAATAAATCCATTTTATTTTTCACGATAGCCTCCGTTATATTTTTATTGAGTAGAAACAGCCTGGTTGCCCGCAGCCGGGTTTAAATTTCTTTTTTTTGAAAGAAATTTAGAAATCCATTGATCGACAGAAAACTTCCCACCCCCGGCGATCATCAACACGATGGCCATCCCAAGCACCAGAATGTGGAACTCGAAACCCTCTCCGGCCTGTTTGCCGGACCAGTTCATGAAAAAGCCGTTGCTTGCATGGACGGTAGCCACTGCGCCCCCCATAATGGCGGCGATACCGAAAGAGCTCAACCGCGTGAGAAAACCGGTGATGAGCCCCAGCGAGCCTAAAAATTCTCCGGCGATGACCATCATTGCGATGACGGCGGGCAGTCCCATCTGCTGAGTGAAAAATCCCATCGTGCCTTCGAAGCCGTGTCCGCCGAACCAGCCAAACACTTTTTGCGCCCCGTGCGGAAACATCACAATACCGAGGGCGAGGCGAAGAATTAAAGGGTTATAGGAATCCTCTGTTTTGAGGGCTATTTTTAAAGCATCCATTGTTTTAGTCTCCTTGTATTTCAAATTACTGAATCAGCTTATTCAATTCGTTGGACAGACTCTTCTCACATTGCCGGGCAGGAAATATTATTTCCTGCCTGGCCGAGAGTTTTTATTGAACTTTTGGAATTTCTTGTGAGCTGTCCACGTTATCATGCAGGTCGTTAATGATCAGATAACCAGAAGCACCCATTTCATTTCCAAAGCCCAGGTTTGATTTGTCTGATGAATCCTCTTTGATAAGATCAACCCGAATTTTCAATTTTCCGCCGCCTTTAATACCCTTTAAGGCACCACTACCGGCGGTAAACTTCCAATCACCGTTGCAATTTTCTTTTTCTCCCGTGCAGGAAATCCTGGCGTTGGCCCTGTCGCCTCTCTGATTGACCAACTGACACATGCCCTGCAATTCATCTTTCCCACCTTTGTTAATTTGTACGGAAAACGGGCAGGTCAATCGAGTTGCATGTGTGAAATGGGTTTTGCCCGTATGATCTTTGACAAAAAATGTCCCCTTCATCACACCGGTATAAAAGTCCATATTTTTACTCATGGAATAAACTGTTCCGTCAGAACGCCAACTGCTGAGAACTCTTTTTTCATCAGCGTCATCAGCCTGGGCGAATCCAGTCAAATTCAATGCAAGGATTCCAATAAGGAAAGCAATCCAAAATCTCTGTTTTTTACGGTGTGACGGGTTCTCATTTTTAAACTCGGGTTTTACAGGATTCATGTTATCGCTCCTCAAAAGGGGATTAATAAGTTTCGTTAATTGTGACTAAAGCAAGCGCTGTGCCAAGTCTTATAAACGCAAATAAAACAATATAATAGATGATTTTTCAGTTAACTTCAGCGTTTCTTTAGATAACGGATTATTCAAAAAATAACGGAAATACGTTTCCTAAAAACGGAATTACGTTATAATAAGAGCATGGATAAAAAGGAGAACAAAAACTTTCAATTTGAAAATATAAGGACTCTTCTTCTGGCGATGCCTCAGGAAAGATGTGTTTCCTCTCTCCTGGAAATGGTGGTGCAGAAATCCTCCGAAGACCCCTTTCTTGCTCTCACACGCATCTGGCTGATCCGCCCAGGCGACATCTGCAGTTCCTGCAAATTGCGAGAGCAATGTCTTGACCAGACCCTTTGCCTGCATCTTGTGGCGGAAAAATACGGACCCGGTCACCAGCCGGACACAGAATCAATAAATGATGACTACACGCGGATTCCGTTGGGTGTGGGCAAGGTAGGCCGATGCGCGGTTACCGGCGAAACGGTCGATGCTGTGGGCCTGGATGAAGATATGCCTTTCGCGGTGTCCAAACGCTGGTCCGCGAAGTCCGATGTCATCGGTCTGGCGCTTCAGCCTCTTGTCCACCAGGGAAAGGTGCTGGGTGTGCTTGGCAGTGTTCCCTGGAAAGAAGCGGAAATCGAGGGAGAAGGTTTGTTCTGGAGTCGCCTGGTTGCTGATCAACTTGCCGCATCCATCACCAACGCCGAGGCGTTCGAAAAGATTGAAGAACTAAATAAACAACTGGAAGACGACTATGAATATCTGAGTCAGGAGTTGGTGGAATCTCAGTCCTTCGGAGACATCATTGGCCACAGCCCTTCCTTGAACAACGTTGTTCAGCAAATCAAAATGGTCGCAAAAACGGATGCCAACGTTTTGATCACCGGTGAATCGGGAACCGGAAAAGAACTGGTCGCACGTGAGATTCACCAGAGAAGTGACCGTTCGAAAAGACCTTTAATAAAAGTCAATTGCGCATCCATCCCCAAGGACCTGTACGAGAGTGAATTTTTCGGTCATGTAAGAGGATCGTTCACCGGAGCCATTCAGGATAGAAAGGGTCGATTTGAATTGGCCAATGGGGGAACCTTGTTTCTGGATGAGGTCGGGGAAATTCCATTGGATGTTCAAAGCAAACTTCTGCGTGTCTTACAGGAAGGGGAATACGAGCGGATAGGAGATGAGCGCACGAAACAAACCGATGTTCGAATTCTTGCCGCGACCAACCGGGATCTCAAACAAGATACGACAAAAGGACTCTTTCGGCAGGACCTGTTCTACCGGTTAAACGTTTTCCCAATAGAACTGCCTCCATTAAAGGAACGCAAAGAGGACATTCCATTGCTGGTCAACCACTTCATCCGCCTGATTGCGAGAAAATTCAACAAGCCCATCAAACCCTTGCCGCCAGGAAAGATATCCAGGCTTCAAAAATACGACTGGCCTGGAAATATCAGGGAACTGCAAAATCTTTTGGAACGGGCGGTTATTACTTCCCAGAAAGGCAATTTAAAGTTCGACCTTCCAAAAATGGATGAAAGGGAAGAATTTGCAACGGATAAACAAACTTCTGAAACAAAAGTTGAAGAAGTCTTAACTGAAAAACAAATGCGACAACATGAGCAAGAAAATATGCTTCGCGCTCTGAATCAATGTGGTGGGAAAATTCATGGAAAAGATGGGGCGGCGCAACTTTTAGGGGTCAAACCCACGACCCTGGCCACACGTATCAAGGCAATGGGCCTGAAAAAAATGTATTCTCAAAAATAAAAGGTTTTGAGGTGACAGTCAAAATGTGAGCAAAATTTAATAAAACAGGGAATATTATTGGAAAAAGTGAAAAAAGGGGGATCAAGGACACATTAGATTTTGGCCTAAGGAACAGCAAAAAGAAGCCATTCCAGCTTTCCTTTCATTCTCAGGGCAAATACCACGGCTTGGTTGACAAACCGGGCCGCCACAATCTATAGTAAAATATCGTCGTTTTTGCTAGTATAACCCCCTCATTTGGTTAAACTTATTAATCCCGAGGGTTCCGATGGACCCATCCAACCACAAGTTATATGCAACACACAATATCCGTTCTTGTAGTCAACCGATTCGGAGTTCTATCGAGAATTTCGGGTTTGTTCAGTGGCCGGGGGTTCAATATCGAAAGTTTGAACGTCGCCGAGACCAATGATCCCGATATCTCGCGCATGACCATCGTCACCCGCGGAGACGATGCGAAAGTAGAGCAAATCACCAAACAATTGAACAAGCTGGTCGATGTCATCAAAGTGGTGGACCTCACAGAAGAAAATTTTGTCGACCGGGAGATGATTCTGGTTAAAATGAACGCTGAAACCCGGGTCCGCGAAGAAATTTTAAGAATTGTCGAAATTTTCCGAGCCAAAGTGGTGGATGTCAGCGCCAATACCTATACCATTGAAATCACCGGCAACGAATCGAAGATAAAAGGGTTCATGGACCTTCTTCAACCCCTGGGAATTCAGGAAGTGGTCCGCTCGGGCAGAATCGCCATCAGCCGTGGAACCAAATCAATCAACTAAAAGCGAAAAGGAAAAATCAAATTGACGAACATCTATTACGAAAAACAGGCGGACCTGAAATACATCCAGAAAAAAACAATTGCCATTATAGGCTATGGAAGCCAGGGCCACGCGCACGCCAGAAATCTACACGACAGCGGCATCAAGGTCGTGGTCGGATTGCGCAAAGAGAGCCATTTCTGGGACCGGGCCAAAAAAGACGGGTTGAACGTGATGACGGTTCCGGAAGCGACCAAAGCCGCTGATATTCTGATGATCCTGATCCCGGATGACAAGCAAAGGGCCATGTATGAAAGCGACATCGCGCCGCATCTGGAAAAGGGCATGGCGCTTGCCTGGGGTCATGGGTTCAACATCCATTTTGGTCAAATCGTTCCTCCAGAAACGGTGGATGTGTTCATGATCGCACCCAAAGGTCCGGGCCATCTGGTGCGGCGCACCTACGAGCAGGGCGCCGGAGTTCCCTGCCTCATGGCGATCTATCAGGACCCGAGTGGAAGCACCAAGGACGTTGCCCTGGCCTATGCCAAGGGCATCGGCGGCACACGCGCCGGCGTTCTCGAGACCAGTTTTCAGGAGGAAACCGAAACCGACCTTTTTGGCGAACAGGCCGTGCTCTGCGGCGGCGTCACCGAGTTGATCCGTGCCGGTTTCGACACCCTGGTCGAAGCGGGCTACAACCCGGACCTGGCCTACTTTGAATGTTTGCACGAATTGAAACTGATCGTCGACCTGGTTTATGAGGGCGGCATCGGCAACATGCGCTACTCGATCAGCACCACAGCCGCCTATGGCGATGTGACCCGCGGACCCAGACTCATCACTCAGGAAACGCGCGCTGAGATGAAGAAAATTTTGCAGGAAATTCAAAGTGGAAGTTTCGCCCGCGAGTTCATTTTGGAGAACCAGGCCAACCGGCCGGTGTTCAACGCCCGTCTCAAACAGGATGCCAACCATCTGATAGAAACGGTCGGAGAAAAACTGCGCAGCATGATGCCTTTTGTCGGCGAAAAACTTAAATAAAGAATTTTTTGATTCATGGTCAAGTTAATCGCCGATTTGGCGGCCCTGCTGCAAAAAAAGCTACTGAGCAAAATACCGAACTTTGCGGAAGACGCTTTTCTATTTCTCTTCCCTTTGGGAATACTGGCGGTCATTCTGCTGGTAGCCTCCATTTTTTCGACATTCGCGGGTTTTCTGGTTTGCCTGGTCATCATGGGTCTTATCATTTGCTTTTTCCGCGATCCGGAACGCACCGTTGATGACGATTCACCCAATGCCGTGGCTTCGCCGGCGGATGGAACCATCAACCACATTATTGAAAATGAAGAGAACCCATTCACCGGGGAAAGTTGTACACGGGTCACCATTTTCCTGAGTGTGCTGGACGTGCATATCAACCGCATTCCCATGACGGGAACCATTGAGCGCATCGATCTCAAAAAAGACGGCAAATATCTGGTTGCGGACATGCCAGCCGCTTCGGCGGAAAATGTCCAGAACGCCCTGGTGATTAAAAATGGAAACACCACGGTCGTCGTCAAACAGATCGTCGGCTTGATCGCACGCCGGATCGTTTGCTGGGCTAAAGAAGGCGATGCATGCGAACGGGGACAACGCTACGGCCTGATCCGCTTTGGCTCCAGAGTCGACCTCCTGCTTCCGGCGGACACTAAAATAGTGGTCCAGGAGGGAGGGAGAGTGGAAGGCGGAAAAACGATTATCGGATATCTGAATTCGATGCCATAATGGTAGTGTTATTCTAATGGCCTGGTCAGACGAATTTAGGGTTATATGAATCCTTACGAAAAATTCGATCAAAAAATGCCGAGAAACCTGAAAAAGGGGATTCACATCCTCCCCAGCCTGTTCACCACGGGCAATGTATTTTGCGGATTTTACGCCTTCATCGCCGTCTTCAAGGAGATGTATTATGTGGCGGCCTGGGCCATTGTCCTGGCGATGATTTTCGACGTCCTGGACGGACGGATCGCCCGGATGACCAAAACCACCAGCGCGTTTGGCGTGCAGTACGATTCTCTGGCCGATATCATTTCCTTCGGGATGGCTCCCGCATTCCTGGTCTACTCATGGGTGTTGCAACCGTTCGACCGTGTGGGCTGGATGGCGGCGTTTCTGTTTCTCTTGTGTGCGGCGCTGAGACTCGCCCGCTTCAACGTCACCAAACCGGATACCGCCGGCGACCATTTCCTCGGCCTTCCCACACCGGCGGCGGCGGCGATTCTGGCTTCCATCGTCATCGGCTTTGAAGACTTGTCCGCCACCCGCATCAACCCCATTGTGATGGTCATTGTGGTTTATTCCCTGGCGTTTCTCATGGTGAGCAACATCAAATATCCGGCCATGAAGAAGCTGGATTTCAAAAAGCGGGTGGCGTTTCCGCGGTTTTTATTCGTCATCCTGTTTTTGTACGTGCTGGCCACCATACCCCGGATCGCACTTTTCGTCCTCAGCTTCACCTACATCATGATGGGGCCCGTCGGTCACCTGGTTTCCTGGAAAAAACGCAATAAATCAGTAGTTTCCGAAAACATTCACCCCCCTCCGAAAAATTCCTGATAGAATAAATACAATGGGTTACACTTTTAATCCTGATTTCTGGATCACCGTACCGAAATCAGTTGATCACTAGGGACGTTCTATGTCGTGGCTTGATAAACTCAAAGTTAAAACCGGTATCGGCAGCAAAATCGTCAAACCGGAAATCATCTGGGTCGAATGCAAAGGCTGTGGGGAACAGCTCTATATCGCCGAGGTCGAAAAGAACTTCAAGGTCTGTCCCAATTGCGACTACCATTTCCGCATCGAAGCCAGGGAGCGAATCAGCCACCTGATCAATCCCGGAACGTTTGTGGAACACGACCCGGATCTGTATTCCACCGACCCTTTAAAATTTAAAGATAAAAAGAAATACAAGGACCGCATCCGCACCACTCATAAAAAGGGGTTGCCCCTCGATGCGCTCGTTTCAGGTTCCGGGGTTTTGGGAGATCATCCGGTGGAAATCTCGATTTTCGAGTTCAAGTTTATGGGCGGCAGCATGGGTTCCGTGGTGGGAGAAAAAATCACCCGCAGTATCGAGCGGGCGATAGCGAACAAAACAGCGATGATCATCGTGAGTTGTTCCGGTGGGGCGCGCATGCAGGAGGGCATCTTTTCCCTGATGCAGATGGCGAAAACCTCCTCCGCTCTCAGACGGCTGGCGGATTGCAAGCTTCCCTATATTTCGATTTTGACCGATCCGACCACCGGAGGCGTGTCGGCCAGTTTTGCGATGCTGGGGGATGTTATTCTCGCGGAGCCGGGGGCCTTGATTGGATTTGCCGGCCCCAGAGTGATCGAACAGACAATTCAGCAAAAATTACCGGAAGGATTTCAGAAGGCCGAGTTCCTGCTCGAACACGGTTTGATCGACAGTGTGGTACACCGCAGGGATTTAAAAAAGACCCTCAACAATCTCTTGAGTTTTTTTGGCAACAAACCCATCCACAAAGTAACGGCCTCGGCTTAACAGCCCAGGCTTTCCACCGCATCTTCAAGAGACGTGGCGATGCAGGTGAAGATCGGCGTGTCCTTTTCCACGTAAAGACTGCCCTGCGTTTCCCGCAAATCCATGACCAGATCGACGAAGTCCGAAGGATAGTCCGTCTCGAACGCGACGACAAACTCCTGATCGTCGATGCCAAACGAATAGGTGGTGTTCAATTTTACCGACGGGTATTTGTTGCCGACGAAGATATGCTCGTCCATGATTCCCTGCCGCGTGAACTGAGTCAGCAAATACCACTGCCGGGTTTTGACGAAAGGATAAATGAAAAGGTATTTGGCCTTTCCGGGAATGATGTGGGTCCGGTCTTCTTCATGCTCGGGATTGAACATGTCCTGATACATCGACCGTTTGGTCTGCGATAGATAGGAATAGGTGATATTCAGATACCGCCCCAGACCCGTCCTCATCATGCGGGTGGTCATTTTCTGGAATTCCTCCAGCTCATAGCTGATCCTCCACAGCATGATGTCCGCATCGGCGCGAACCCCGACCATCGTGTAACTGAGAATGATCATATTGGAATTGGTGTCGTACTCCTCCAGAACATCCAGAAATTCCTTTTTACCTTTTTCACGTTCCTCTTCGGGAAGATGACGAAACGCAGGGTCGACTTTATAGAACGCAAAATTGACGAACTGCCGTTTGACTTCCTTTTCGCCCGCGTCTTTTGCCGCCTGAGCTTTAGCGGCCCGTTGCGCCTTGGCGTTCTCGATAGCGGCCCCTTCCCGTTCCTGACGGGCCCGGGAAACCACTTCATCGTCCACCACTTCAATGTCTTTATCCTTGGCGTATTGCTCGATTCCGCGAACCACACTTTTCCTGACAAAAAACGGAACGTTTTTCATGCGCTCCACGGCACCGTCCGTCCAGTTTAATTCCGTGGTAGGCATCAATTCTTCCAATTCTTTATCATCAATAGCCATAGCTGTGCTCTCTTTTGGAAAAGGTTAGCGGGATCGCTTTAAACTTAAAGCTGAGGTCTATAGTTTAGCAGGATTTCGCGTCATGCGGAAGGCGCAATAACCATTTATGCATCAATTATCAAGACCGGATTTTCACGTGCACCCATGATAGACTGGAGATATCAAGATTTCAACCTCAAAACAGGTTTTAATCCGATTATGAAAACAAAAGATTATATCCGACTGGAGAACCAATACGGAGCTAAGAATTACAAGCCGCTGGACGTGGTCCTCAACCGCGGCGAAGGCATCTGGGTCTGGGACGTGAACGGCAAAAAATACATGGATTGCCTGTCCTCCTATTCCGCCGTCAACCAGGGCCATTGCCACCCCAGAATCCTCGCGGCGCTCACGAAACAGGCGGAAAACCTGACCCTTGTCTCCAGAGCCTTCAGAAACGACCAGCTGGGGCCGTTTTATGAAGAAATCTGCCGGCGGACGCAATCCCACAGCGTTTTGCCCATGAACAGCGGCGCGGAAGCCGTGGAATCCGCCATCAAAGCCGTGCGCAAATGGGGCTATGAGATGAAAAAAGTCGCCCCGGACAAAGCCGAGATCATCGTCTGCGAGAACAACTTTCACGGCAGAACCCTGACCATTATCAGCTTCAGCAGTGAACCCGCCTATAAAGACGGATACGCCCCGTTCACCCCCGGATTCAAAATCATCCCTTTCGGAGACGCAGAATCCCTGGAAAAAGCCATTACCCCGAACACCGTGGCGTTTCTGGTGGAGCCCATTCAAGGCGAAGGCGGAGTCATCGTGCCGCCGCCGGGCTACTTGAAAGCCGTCCGCGAAATCTGCACCAGGCACGACGTGATTCTCATCCTCGACGAGATCCAGACCGGGCTGGGCCGAACGGGCAAACTGTTCGCCGAAGAGCACGAAGGCATCCAATCCGACCTCACCCTGGTGGGCAAAGCCCTATCGGGCGGATTTTATCCGGTCTCCGCCGTGCTGTCGAATAAGGAAGTATTGGGCGTGTTCAAGCCCGGCGATCATGGCAGCACCTTTGGCGGCAATCCGCTGGGCTGTGCCGTGGCCCGAGAAGCCCTTAAAATTTTGTTCGAAGAAAAGATGATCGAAAACTCCGCCGTGCAGGGGGAATATTTTCAAAAGAAGCTGAAGGAGATCCGGTCGCCGCATGTCAAAGAGGTGCGCGGCAAAGGATTATTGATCGGCGTGGAACTGAAACCCGAAGCCGGAGGCGCGAGGAAGTTCTGCGAAACCCTGCTTGAGAAAGGCCTGCTGTGCAAAGAAACCCACGAAAACGTCATCCGCTTCGCCCCTCCCCTGATCATCCAGAAAAACGAGATCGACTGGGCCCTGGAAAGAATTGAGGGGGTTTTGGCTTTACCATAAAGCAAAATTTGGGTTACATTTAGGTTCGCAAAAAAAACTGCAATGATAGAAGGTACAAAAATTAAAATTAAGAAGATACCTGACTACTTTTATAGAGATAAGATATGAATGTAGAGAGATTGATAGGATTGATTGAAATTCTTCTTAAAAATGAAAAGGAAATAAATATTCAGGAGAACTTAACCCAATTAAATACCGCACTAACAAATTTTGTTGCGACTCCTTCGGAACCGTCCTATCAAATTGAAGTTTCAGAAAAGGTAGAGGATTTAGAAAAAAACGTTTCTAAGATGGTAGAAATGTACGATCCACCCCAGATGAGGCTTTTAGATAGAATTGGGGCTCTTGAGTATTTTGGAGAAAAAGTCGTCCAAAACATAAAAGAGACCATACGAGAAAATTCAATGACTCCTGCTGTTGTAGAGGAAGCAGTGCGGGACCTCTTGAAAAATCGTGAGAATTATATAGAAACATTAAACATAACCTATGAAAGCCTAACTGCATTAAATATTGAAGCGGACTACTTAGAAGAGGGAAGTGCTGAAATAGGGTTTCAACTTCCACGAGATATTTTCAAAAATGAGTTAGACGGTCTTATCAAAGAACTGCGAGTGCTTAAACGAATAATTCGTGCCTTCTCCGAAGTTTCTACTGGTTCAGTTGAGCCGATTGAAATAAGACAGGGTCAATCCCTTTTTTAGTTGAAATTGAACAATCCCCCACCACGTATTTGATACCTTTGACCAATCCCAATCGCGCTTCCTCCATAATTTTATACAGGCAAAAAAGCCTCGCTCAAATTCCTAAAGATAACTTGGAACAG
>BQJC01000002.1:600000-769080 GCA_021604505.1 Nitrospinaceae bacterium
AAGGACGGGCCGTCCAAAAAGATGCGAGTCAATTCATACTGCAGTTGTTTTTGAGCTTCGGCCTTCTTTCGTTCTGAGATATCGCTAAAGGTAACCACCGCACCAACTAGTTTTTCACCTTCCTGAATGGGTCGGCTGACATACTCGACGGGAAAGCAGGTGCCGTCTTTTCTCCAGAATACTTCTTCAGATTCTCGATGTACCATGCCATCTCTGAAGGCGGCATAGATAGGGCAGTCCTCACGGGGATAGGGAGATCCATCCGGTTTGGAGTGATGGATCAGAGCGTGTTGAGGTTTACCGAGTAGTTCTCCCCTTGTGTATCCCAACATTTTTTCAGCCGCGCGATTGGCAAATGTTGTATTTCCATTCAAGTCCAGACCGAAAATCCCCTCTCCAGCAGAATCCAGGATCAGTTGATTTCTTCGATTGGCCTGTTGCAGTTCATCTTCGGCTTTTTCTCTTTCCCGAGCCAACTTCTGGTTTTCTTTAACCAGACCGACGGCTTGTTGGAATATGTCGGCTTCTTGTTGGCTCTCAGTTTCCTGTATCATTATCTAAACCGAATTAGAAGTTTTTTGGAGGGTTATTTTCCTTAGTTTTACCGATGGGTTTTTGAATGTAGAGCAAAAACCCTGCCAAATTAGGTTAAAACAGGTAAAATGGGAAAAGACAATGAGTTTGCCTGTCAAGCTGATTTTTTATTCAGAAATAGTTTATAGATTCACATACACTTCAATAAAATAATGCACATTTTGTTCATAGAGCCAAAACAACCTGATTTACGAGAGAACAAAAGAGAGCGGGTTCCAGAGAAGGTTTGTTGGCAAAACTCAGTTCCCCAAAGGAAGTTTTCAATGAATTATCAGAGAAAAATGAAAAAAGCATTTCTTACCCTGGTTTTTATTGCGAGCATTTTGAGTTGTGCGAAGGATAATGAAGGTCCCCTGATAATGCCCGTCGGGGCAGAACCTTCAGCAAAATTGCACAATGATTCGGGGATCTCGCACTACCAGTCAAAACGCTACCAAGACGCCTTGCTGCAATTCATGCAAGCCTACGCCGCCGATAAAACCACAGGCGAAATTCATTTCAATATCGCGTTGGCTTACCATAAGCGGGGCAACTCCAAAAAAGCAGAGGAACATTTTAAACTGGCCAGGAAGTACGCAAACGGGAATAACATGATTTTAGAGTCCCAGCTTTTGGCGGTCACCCTGAACCGGGAAAAGCAAGGAGGCGGATAAAAGTTCTCACAAAAACTCCGATGAAAGAAATAAAAATGAAAAGAGGGTTCCTCCGGCTGGGAATCGTTTTTCTGGGAGTGCTGAGTATTGGGCTCAGCATCCCCTTTCTTAAAATTCATCATTTCAGTGCGTTCAATTCCGGTGTTTCGAGCATCATCGCATTGATTGCCCTTATCTGGGGAGTTTATGAAATCATCGCCTGGGTCGCGGAAGGGTTTGACGACAGGAACGGAACAAGATAGGGAATTTGAGATGACGACAGAAGAGGTGTTTGAAGAATATGGAGACGTGCCCTTGTTTTTCTCACATTACTACAATTTTATCTTCGTTTATAAAAGCGCCCGTTTGGACAATGGCGATCAAATATTTTTGCATCAGGGCGGCAACATGGAAAAAGTGTCGGCCCTGGTTGTGGACGTAGAAGAACCGCTCACCCTCAACGATAAAGCGGATGAGGACTACGCCTGTATCAAGAATGCAAAAAATCAGGTGATGTGGATGGATGAACAACCCGATTAAAACAACCAGTTTGAGATCAATCAGGGCCTCTTTTGCAGATATTCCCTCGCTTCTGCCAACTCCGGCAAAGCCGGGTCAGCCTCAGCCCAAATGGTCAGGAACTTTGAATAGTGCCGGACAGCTTGCGGTCGGTCGCCACTGCCGGCGGCGCTGCGTGCCGCGCCTAACAAAGACCGCGCCCGATTGGGATGGCGCAAAAGGGACGTCGCGAACTGTAGTTGAGCGTCCTTTGGCTTCCCCGCCCTCAAAAGAATTTCACCCGACAACTCAAAAGTGGGTTTGATGATGCGCGGTGGACCTGAAGGCGCTGGAAGCGCTTCTTCGATGGCTGTGGCTTTTTTCATCAGATCGATGGCGTTTTGATAATCTTTTTTTGATGCCGCCATCACCGCCCGAATTTCCAGGGCCCAGATATCAAGTTGTTCCGGCCGTTCGAAAAAATTTCCCTTGATCCCCTGGCTGCGGATCGCTTGCAGATTTTTAAGATGGGAAGCCGCGTCGCCTTTTCCCAGCATCGCCGTCGCAAACCCGCGAATGAACAGGAGGCTGGCCTGAAAGTGGCCTTTTAGGTTCCATCCGGAAGGTTCGGCGAGGGCCTCAGCCAATTCCCAACGTTCCCTTTCAAACACTGAAGCGCCGGCCATCCGTTCATAGTATTTCCCCGTCCGGCGGTTGGTTTTTGAATCCGCGTCCCCACCGCCTGCCGCCCGCATGTCCTCCAACTTGAGTTTAAAAATGGCATCCGCCTTTTGGTAGCGTCCTTGTTGCAGGTACGCATAATGGAGCCATTGCAGGCTGTGATAATCGCGTTTGCCCCTGGGAAGTCCACTGCGTTTCACCCAGTCTACAGACGTTTGCCAGCCGGCCTCGTTTGAAGCCGCAGCTTCCGGCCACATGCCAAGCTGCACAAAAATATGCGCCGGCATATGTTGGGCGTGGTGCGATTCCGGGGCTATTTTTGCATAGCGCCGCGCGGCGGGCAGCCCGAGAATCGCCAGATCCGGATGGTCGAAAGCGTGAATGGTGTAATGCGCCGCGCACGGGTGGTCGGGGCTTTTGCGAAACACCTCCAATCCGATGGCGCCCGCCTCAACCTGAAGGCGCAACTTATGGTCGGAATTTCGGGAGACGCCCAAAAGGGACAAGGCGTAAAAACAGGCGGCCTCCAGATCTTCAGAATATTTGCGATAGATTTTTTGCATGGCATCCGAATAGGCCTGATCGCGGAGCAGTTTATCGCCCTCGCCATAGAGAAGCCGGACAGCATCCACGAACGCCCGTTCCCGGTCCGTCACATTTTGAGTGTCTTGGATTTTCGCCAGAGCCGCTTTTCCCGCCTGAGTATCCTGTCTTTCCCAGAGGGGTTTGTTGTGTGCCATGGCTTCGCCCCAATAACCCATGACGAAATCAGGATCGACCTGAGTGGATTGTTGGAATGCTTCCAGGGCTTCCTCATACCAGAAGGAATGCAGCGCGGCAACGCCTCTGAGGAAATGTTCTTGTACTTTCTTGTTGGAAATTGAAGTCGGAAAATCGACCGTTCCCAGTTTTGAAGATGCCTGGGATGCGTTCACAACAACTGCGGTGATAAAAAAGACAATGAGCCCGATGCATGGAATTCGGTGTAATGACATCATTAAAAACCTCTATTTTTTGTTTGCGGCATCCGTGAATCCGGTTTCTATGGTTAGGAACTCGGGTTCGAGAAAAATTTCAAACAAAATACAAAAAACCAGATTTATTGTTAGGAACCCATCGTACGTCCATGAAGCGTCCAGTGTTTCGCAGGTGGCGGTTTGGCAAAAAAGTTCGAACCAAAATCAAGAAATTCTGCGCGACGTGAGCGAACTCGCCCCACGCGGAGTGGTGGAGCTGGGGGGATTCGAACCCCCGACCTCTTGAGTGCGATTCCGAATCCAAAGAAACCGCCTAAGTAGGGTTTAGTCCTATCTAGTTGTGTTTGTTCTGTAAAACTGGCCTTCCTCAGACTACCATTTCCCGTTTGTTCCTGTCTGTTCACTATACAGTCAACTATACAGTCGAAAATCAAAAGGCATGCTTTCGTCTGAGAGTTTCGTCCGGCCTCTCCCCCCTGGTTGACGATCATGTAATCGTCCCAAGGAATTGAGAAAAAATCCGATATCCCTTTTTAAACTCAAATCTAAGTACCAGAACTTGACCCCCCTTTTTGGTTCCAGGCCACACTCAGTATTCAATTCTAAGAGTTTGTAAAAAAGAATAAACCGAAAATCCCGTTTTTATTTTCAATAAGTTATCAGGTATTGACATTAATCCTTGGCGGGCTTAATTTTTATTGAAATCCTGTTTGCCATTTAATGCGGTTTTCAATCGTCTTATCTTTGTTTACAGAGATGGGAGTTTTAAAATTATTTTTTTCAATTAATGCATTATTCAATCAAGTTTTTTCTTAAAAGTCACATAAATTCCTCCTTCAAGGTGCCAGAAGGGAGCCGTCCCGTATGGCTATCCCAACGCATTTGGAATAATCATCCTTCAAGGTCGTTAAAGGTAAAACGCCTTCAGTGGATCGTCATCCTTTTATGCTTGCCATTCCTTTTGGGAGTGGACACCCGAGAGCATGAGGCACCTGCCCGTCTGGTCTATTTCATTCCAAAGATCGTCAAGATAGAACAAGGCGGTTCCGCCGAAAAGGCCTTGAAAATTTATGAGGCCTGGAAAAATAAACCGGGTGGACCGGGACCCATCACAGAAAAAAAAATGATTGAAATTTATAAGGCGGCGGGAGAAGGAAGCACGGCGTTTAAGACACTGGCCCACCTCATCCAGGAGAATAAGATATCCAACCAGCACAGCGTTGAAATGGCGAAACACAGGGAACGTTGGATCGAAGAGATCGTTCTTAAAATTGGAGAGGATAACGGTTGGCAAATCGGACGGTCCGATTCAGGAAATACTTCAAGCGGGATGAAAAGCGATCTGGATCAAACGTTTTATGTTTTTGAACGCAGTTCCGATGGCAAATCTTTTGTCCGCAATGAAAAGCGCGATAATGAATTTATCGAGCTTTTCAAACAGAGATGGGAACAAAAACATCCGGGCATTTCCCTGGAGGCTCTGGACATCGCCTCCATTGAGGGACGCAACCGTTTCCCGGACCCCAGGGACACCACCATCGAGTTTTCCAAAAAGTTTCGCCGCACCATCGAGGCATTGAGAAATACACCGGGGGCCTATACTTATCCAGGCGCCGTGAAACAGCAAATGCAGCTTCGGGCTTTAAACGAAATCATCATGCAAAACCCCCGTGCCTATCAACTTTATGGTCCCTCGGGTGAAAGCCCGGAATGGAAAAAACTTCCTTTTAACTCGGAGGAAGCCATAAGAACGATGTTTGGAATCGAACCGGAACTGATGCCCGGCCATGCTTACGGCGCCGCTATGGCGAATCACCTGGAAATGCAGCGCTATATGAAAGCCAAAAAGTTTGAAAGCAAATACCACCTTAGAATCTGGGAGGATTCTCTGTTTGTTCTGTGGCTTGCTGAAAAGGGACTGCAAAAAGAACACAAACTGGAATATTTTGATCTGGATCCCGATGAGAGAAAAATCCTGAATGAAGAGATCCTGGGGCGGCTATTTCCTGAGGACTCCGGCAAAAGAAGGCTGCATGAGATCGCTCTGGATATTTCCGCGGATTTACGATTGCTGCATAAAAACAAACCGGAGAAAATTTCAAGTTTTTCGGGGCAATCAGATGATGTCCTAAAAAACAGCAAGGTTCAGGAGCAGCTGATATTCAAAGAATTGGCCCAGGAGATGTTCGGGGATGATTTCGATCCCGATAATCCCTCAAGAAAACATATTGAAATGGCCATTCAGGAGCATCGCAAGCTGGCAAGCGAATTCGGTCTTGAATCGGTCTATAAAAGTTCGAAAGAGGCTCTTAAGCTGTTACTTGATCCCGGTGAAATCGATCCTTTTAATTTGGACCAATACCGCCACCTCACAACCTATGAAAACGATCCGAAATGGCCCGACATCAAAAAAAATATAAAAGAGGCCGCCCATCTGACCTTCCTTTATTCACTTTATGATTTGGGAATCGTAAAGAGCGCTTCTCTCCTGAAACGATTGCGGCAGGATTTCCCCGGCAGCGATTTAAAGCTTCTGGGACTGTGGTTTCAGGGACGGCTGCAAGGGGTGGAGGGAGTTTTGCGATCTCCGGAATTGTATAAGCATCTTTATGGTGAATACCTTCGGGGAAGGCTGGTACAGCTGGATGACGGTGTACAGCGTCATATTCTTTCAGAAATCGGGTTTAAAAATGTTGAGAAGGCTAAACGCGTCAGGGGTTTTCTGGAGACCCGCCATCTGGAATGGAGTCTTGGAAAATTTGTCGGCAACAGAGTCTACGATCCCGGCAATATAGACGCCCTGGCCCAGATCGTCCGTGCCTATGTTGAAAGCAAGGGCGACATGAAACGGGTTGAAGTGGTTACCCTGGATGAAATCGTAATGGCCATACCGGTGTTTGGTCAGATTGTCTCCGCCTCCAGAGCGGACATCCCGGGACTTATTCTTATGGGAGCTGGAATGGCCTCCCCGGTGGGCGGGGGAGTTCTTCTTGTTTACAGTGTGGGACAGGCGGGGTACGCCATTTTTGAACTGGAATATGCCCGGCCCGCTTCGGGAAATATCGTGAGCGCGGTCTACCGGGGGTTTGCAGGCCCCGAAATCGCTTTTTATGATGATGCCCCGGAATTCACCTTGAGCGATCAGGAAGAGCTTACAAAGCTGGAAACCAAACTAAATGAGGAAGCGAAAAGAATTTTAAAAACGACTTATACCCCGGATCGGCGTTTAAGGGAGTGGGGAGACCTTGACGAACAAAAAAGAAAAGAAAAAGCGGAATATGACCGGGTGGCCGGTCAGATTCAGCCTAAGATCAACCTGTTGCTAAAAAAGAAAAAGATCTGGGAAGATTTCCGGGATCCTTCAGCTTATGGAGGATTCTTTACCGGGGCCGGGGCGCAGTTGGAGTTGAAGCTCTTCGAAAACTACCTTCTCAAGGAGGTTGAGCCGATCATCAGTTTTTCCCCCGCAGGCATCGTCGATTTTCGCGCTGATTTTGACCCTGTTAAAGATAAAAAAAAATTGAAAGAACTTGAAGAAGAAATAAAGAATGCCTCAGGGGTAGAGGAGATGTTAAGAGCGGCGGCGGAATATCAGGAGTTGAACCTTCAAAAAGCGCAATACGAAAGAGCCCAGCGCTATTTAAAGCGGGCGTTAAAACGTGCGGACAGTACGGAAGGCATGACCAAAATCGAAGCAAAATTATTGTCACCCGAGCTGATGTTCAAGCTCAAGCGGGACAGCCTGTATCCGTGGCTGACGGAAAAGGGATTCACCAACCCGGATGCCTTTATCGATCAGTGGCTGAAAGACAATGATGAGAAAGAAATCGTGTCGCAACTGGTTCGCAAAGGGTTGATGCGGGCGAAAATCCCCGTGGGGACGAGTGAATTCGGAGCCAGCCAACAGCCCATCATGCCAGAGTCTCTCCCATCCAACACCCTGGAGCAGCTAAAAGAGCAGGTCTACCATGATTTCATGAAGAGCGCGAACCTCTACCAAGAATTTCAAAAAAGAGAAAAACTACGGAAGAAGAAAAGCGAAATAGAAATCCAAAACCGAATCAACGCCTATCAGGCCGAAGCGGCGGGAATTTTTGCTCAGCAAATTAATAAAAAACCCGAGCTGCGAAATCAAATGGCGGAAATTTTAACGGCCATGCGTTGGGTGGCTGTAAAACGGAATCCACCAAAGATCGATGCGACGGTCTATCATATTTCCGACAAGGAAAGAACATCTGGACATTCAGAAAACCCGAAAAAGGAAATTCATGAATTTAAGGTCAGCGTAAAAATCCAGGCCGATCCCAAGTTATACACCCCTCCGTATCATACCGAAGTGCATTTTTTAAATAAATCGGATGCCAAGAGAGCCGTGAGTACAAAAAGGATAAAAAGGATGGCACTGGGAGAGGATCTGGTCGAACTCCTCAAGCGAACCCTTGAAAAAAAGGCCACCAATTTAAAAGACGATGAGGTGCTTATCACGCTGGTCAGCGTATTTGCTTCCGGGATGCCGGATTTGAAAAACGCTATTCCCGAAACCATAGAGGAACTGCCAATAACCAGGGTTTCCCTGAACGGAAAACAGTTTTATCTAATGGGACAATCTCTAGGATTTGAAAGATTGATCCCTAAGAAGGAAAAACCCAAAACAATCGGAAACTTCGTTTTGAGCCATAAATCCCAACCGGTCCAGGAGTATGTTCAAAAAGTAAGGGCGGCTTTGCCGGCGGCTTCTTTGGAAGAAAATATTCCAGGGTTAACCCAGTTCATCGTTTCTAATATCAAAAAGAAAAAACCGAAAAAGGCGCACCGTTCGGCGGTGTCTATTGAGCCAAAAGTCGAAAGGGTAGGGATCAATGCCGAAAAAGCGAAGAAACGGTATGCCGCCGCTAAAAGACTGGATCGAAAACCTTACATGGCTTATGCAGCAAGAAACTATATCGGAAGAGTGAGTAAAAATTATCTGATACGGGCGAATTGCAACGGTCAAGTCAACTACATGTTTGTAGTCAATCCTCATTTAAGGGAAAGAAGAACGTTTGGAACGAAATTCTGTCTGGGCTTGCCCAATGGCAAGCATAACGTGGCCGTTTCCCTGATTACCGAAGATGGGGAAACTTTTTCAGATTCCTTTTCAATTCAAGTCGAGATAAAAAATGGATTCAAGCTCACACAATTGCGGGAAAAATTGGGCAGAGCCAGGCAAAAAGTGGCCGAGTTCGATCCTAAAGGGTTCAGGTATATGTACGCCCAAGGGGAACTGGGCAATTTAATTGGCAGTAATGTTCGCTACACCCGGGCCTTGATAGACCAAGGTCAGGGCACCGCAAAAGACATTTTGCCCTTGATCAGGGAAAGGGTTCGATGGGCGGAAAAATACCTGCAAATCAAAACAGATCCGCAGCGAAAAATAACCCCGGAGCGACTGCGGGGAAGCTACTTTAAAAACCTAAAGGGGGCCATCAAAATGCTAGCAAAGGTCGGGGGACCTGAAGCTTTGGCGCTTGCCAAAGAGTTGCTTCCTAAAGCACAATCCGTATCCAAGACTCCTTCTGGAATGACAGGCACCTATCGCGACATGGTGCATTTATTCATTGGGGCGGCCAATGATGTTGCAAGCGCCCGAGGCTACCTGGAAAAAAATCTTAACCTGTGGAGAACTGGCGGTATCGGCGGGGGCACTCCCCAACCCCTGACGGAAGATCAGAAAAACAGAAAACGGCAGGATTGGCCCCGGCAAATGACCCTTCCATGAGATTGTTATGAAAATTCATTCTCGTTTTATTCTTTTGGTTTGTATTTCATGGGTTGTTTCGGCAGCCTTTATCCCTATTTATAACCCTACACTTTCAGCACAGGAAAAATCCCCAAACTGCGATCCGTCGCTCGCCAAACTGGGGAAAAGGATTCAAATTTATGAAGTCATAAGGGGGAAACTGCCTGAGAAATTGTCCGACCTATACATTCACCAATTCGTAAAGGAGTTTGGGGATTTTCAATGTATGCCATCTGAAGACCCGATCGAATTGCAGGAAGAAATAGAGGAGAACTCCCACTTCGAACTTTTGCCCGACCCGAAACCCGGTGACCGGGAACCCGTTCTGGTCACAAAATCTACCGTAGGGACGCCCAGGCGGGCTTTCCTCAGAAATGGGGAAATAATCAATTGGGGCGAAGAAGAAGCTCCTCCTTCCGCCCAAATAATTGAAAGACCTCGGCCTCAGGAATTATCAAACCTGGACCGGGAACTTCTTGATGCGGTCAAAAAAGGGGATTTAGATCGAGTCAGGCAGGCAATCAGTGATGGCGCGAATGCGAATGCTCAGGGTAAAGACGGTTCGAACCCCCTCGGAAAGGCGGCCAGTGGGGGGTATCTTGAGATTGTCAAGACTCTGATTCAGGCTGGGGCCGATGCCAATTGGGAAGCGCCCCGCGGGCAGACCGCTTTGAATGTGGCTGCTGGTATGGGGAACAGTGATGTATTGCAAGCCTTGATCGAAGCGGGAGCGGATGTGAATCAGAAAATAAAAAGCAATGAAGCCCCCAAACGCTATCAGGGGGCAACCCCCATTTTTATAGCAGCCGAGTTCGACAGATCCGAGACCCTGCGGGTTTTGATCGATTCAGGGTCAAACGTAAATGCAGTCAATAAATTGGGAATGACCCCTCTTTTGATGGCCTCCCTTTCGGACAATTTGCGTGCTTTGCTAACCTTGATTGAGGCAGGAGCGGATGTGAATGCAAAAACAACCGGTGTTGTTGAACCCTCCGGTCCCCCGAAGGACAGCACCGCGCTGATGGGAGCTGCTATAAATGGAAACCTCAGAACCGTACAGGTTTTGCTTCTCGCCGGAGCCGAAGTTGATGCAGAAAATGGAGACGGGAAGACTGCATTGCAATACGCCTCTGAAAAAGATCGTACAGAGATAGTTCGGCTACTTCAGCAACCTTTAAAAGCCAAAAATCTTGCAAAACAATCCATGGAACAGGACCTGGTTGATATTCTGGAAAGCGAAGAAACGGAACTATTGAAAGGTCTCCTCAGACTCGGTCTGAACCCAAATATTCGAGACAAAAATGGAAAATTTATTTTGATCAAGGCAATGGAACATTCTTCTTTGGATACTATAAAGGCTTTGGTCGAAGCGGGGGCGAATGTGAATGTTCTGGACCCAAAGTATGGAGCCACTCCGCTGATGTTTGCGGCCGCGGAAGGTCGAAATGACATCGTAAAACTCCTTATTCAATCCGGAGCAGAAATCAATGTAAAAAGCGGGGTAGGATTTGAAGATGAGGGCGGTTGGACCGCCTTGATGGCTGCCGCGATGGAGGGTCATGCCCAGGTGGTCGCTGAACTGCTTTCGGGAGGAGCCGATCCAAAAGCAGTAAATAGCTCTGGGAAAACAGCCCTGGATATCGCTAAAAAAGAGAACAACCCCGACGTCGTCCGCTTGCTGGAAAAAAGTTTATAATCGGGATTGGAATCAGGAGCTTGTTTCAAGCGCTGCAATTCGAGATTTTAAAATTCATGGCCCGGTGTTGATGTCAATCAGTAGCAAAGGGCGGGGGGGCCACGCCAATCATTTTTCCCGCATAAATTTCTGATTTCCCTGCAAACCTCTTCTTTTGTTCCTTCGGTTATTTTTCTCAGATCCGGGTAAGAAGTCCTGTAAATATCTTTTCCTCTTTCGTATTTTGATTTTTGAAAGGAATTGCTCCAACCCCAGAGCGCGAATTTTCGAAGCCGCTCCACCTTTCTCTGGCCCGCAATTAAAACAAAATTAGTGATAATGTGATCGTAAAGAGCAAATCTCCTGAATCCGAAGCCCGATGAGTACAACACACAACCATCAACCATCGTTTCGGCTTTATCCACTGGCAACGAAACATCGCCATCGGTGGAATCGGAAATGAATGATTTCCCAAAATACTCCGGAAAAATCTCCCATTCCCTTACTTTTTTTGCGGCGCCGGAAACCCAGTACCGTTCGGAAATTGACCGGACTTTCGGACGCGTTTTCCTGGCCTCGGCAGTTACCTCTACATTTCCTCGGGGAAGGAAATGGCTTAAAATCATCCTTTTTCCAGGAGGAACTTCCACTTCTTCCACTGGGTGATCGCGCAGGCCAGATGGATCTTCCAATATCCTCGAAGCGCTGATGGTTAAAGTGGCATTGGTATTGTTATGAATGACCAGTGTTCCTTTTCTTGGATCTGTCATTTCACCCGTATCTTGTCCGGCCTCTGAATAATTTCCTGAACCAAACACTACCAAGTAAAAAATAATGAATGGGAGATGGATAAAAATTTTTTTCACGGCTCTCCCTCCTGTTATTATTTTGCTTGCCAATCATCAAATTAATGGCAGGACTCATTCACTTTTTCCATCTGAAAATGTAATCTTATTTAAAATTCCGGAAGATCAATCTCCACTTTACCGTTCACAACAATTTTTGACGGTAAAATATCAACTCTTTCAACATGGTCAGGTGCACGATTTTTCTTGTAAAAGGAAGTGTGATGTCTTAGATGGAAAGTTTCCGTATTGATAATAAACAATCCTTGCCCATCTGTCCCCGCAATTAAGTAGGGCCCTTTATTTTTGAGGACAGTGGGATAAAACCATTTGTAATCTTTGTAATAAAGAATGTAGTATTCGCCCGTTTTGGTGTCGTGGACATCAATACCCAGATGTTCGCGGGCAAAATAAATCCTGTCTCCAATTTTTAACTTTTTAATAATCTCATCATATTCATCCGTTACCGGGTTTTTGTACTTTTTGATGGATAATTCCCCGTCTTCTATATTCCCATTATTTTTTTTCCAAATGTAGACCGCATAATGGGGGTCTTTTAGATCAAGATCACTTTCGTCCATATATCCTTCTTCAAATTTAATTATTTCCAAAAACTTTTTTTCGTTGGAAAGGTTTTTATTGGTGAAATTTTCACTTCTGAACACGCCCGGAATGGGATACGCTTGCTCATTATGAGGAAATTCCATCCCCAATTGCATGACCTCAAGGTATTTGGGGCAAAATAAATTCAAACTCCTGTAAGAACTTCCGCTTCCGCCCCCTGCAGTCTGGAAAAAAACATCCTCATGGTCGTTTCCTTTTAATAAAACCGCTCCAACTTTCAAAAATCCCTCCATACCGATTGAAAAGGTTAAGGTGATTGGATGGTTTTTAAAAGTTAAGCTGTAATCTCCAAAGCCGGGATCAGGCCCCTTGCGTTCGAATACAGCGATTCTGTTTATTTCTCCATTTTTCATGCTGACTTCAATCTTGACTTGCTTTTCCTTCCTCCAATCTTCTTCACCTCCGGGGTGGGGATGAAATTTAATTTGATTTTTTGTGGATGACGAGGTGTTTTTCTTCTCCTCTGCTTTAGCCTCGTCCCCAATCATTATTAAAAGCGAAATCAAAATCAATAAGGAGCAGGTTTTCTTAAACATAGGTTCTACCCCCCCTTCTGAAATTCAAGACACTTCACCTGAACCAAATGGCCTTGATTAGAAGCCATTTGGAACTATCCGAATTTCATGTTCTTTTTAAATATATATACGAGGAAATATATTCCTTTAACTATTACTGTCAAATTGGACTATTCCGCATGGAGAAATATTCTATTCCTCCATGAAACCATAATTATAATTTGGTCAGCATCCTAGGTACCGTACCTGACTAAAGTTTAGAATTCGGTTAAAATTAAGTTTTTCAGAGGTGATGATTTTGCAATGAGAGGAGGAGGTCGATTTCTGGATTTGGAATAGGGGATGAAAGGAAAATGATTTTTAGACGGATGATCGGAACTGCCGTTATTTTGATTTGGTTCATCACATTGGGGTTCGTTTGTGGGCCCCTGCGCTGGGAGTTTGCCCATACTTATCGAAACTTGATAAACGGGTTCGAAGATTCTTTGCCCGTGCTCACTACCGTCCTGGGATTACCGGTATTAGGAATTGGGGATCAAACGTTTATGTCAATCTTTGTGGTAGTCGTGCTCGGAGGGATTACATGGTTGGGTCCGGCAACCCTGCTTGTTGGGGTATGGCGTTTTCCGAATCGGGAAAAGTTTTCTGACTGGTTACTGTTTGGGGGTTCCCTCTACGTTGCGATTATCCTTCTGTTTACAATCTTGCTGGCAGTCAGTTTTTGGCTTCCATTCAGCCTTTTGTGGTCAGGGGGTTGACCTGCTCACCGAAAACCGGTCCAGTTCATAAGTTGAGTCAATGTTGCCCTTTTGCTGACTTAATACAAAAAAGGGCGAAGTTTGAGGACCTAACCGCTTGATTTTAAAATGGAGCTGGGGGGATTCGAACCCCCGACCTCTTGAGTGCCATTTTAGTGGGCTAAATTCACCATTTTTCAAAAGTCAATTTTCAGCCGCCTTATAAAGCATTTATTTAAAACAATTTAGGCGTCTTTTGAGCCACTATCTTTTTCTTGCCTTTTCAGACCTCTTTCCCCTATTTTCCGGTATTTTCCCCTCAATTCTGAGAATTTTGGCTACAGTTTGGCTACAGTCGTGTTGGGAGCCAAGTGAAACTTCCTTCTAAATAACCCTAACCTCCGTTGCTCTTACTGTGCCATGTTTAGGGCATTTTAAGATGACCATGGTGCTACCTATCCATAAAATGGTACGCAATGAAACCGATTAACCCTAGAGACGTTTTTCCACCTTAATTTGCATGTATTTCATAAACATCCACCCAAAATAAGGAATAAAACCATTTTATTTTTGCTCTTAAAAAAGACATTGGAAAACTATTCTATTCTCAAGCCATACTTGAATGAAAGGAGCAAATTTTCAAGAAATAGTAACCGTCATATGGCAAATCTCGGTTAATGGGATTAATAGAGTTAAAATTAATATCGCAACAAGATTAGGAAATTAAAGTGAAAGAACTCCTAGGGAAGTTCTAAAGTTCCATGAGCAAATAGATCTAAACCAATCTTCTTTTGATTAATGGTTCGGGTTACAAGGAAAATGTTAAGAAACCCAAATTCTCTTCCCCTTGTTTTCTGGGAGACCACAACAGCTTGCAACCTCGAATGTGTGCACTGCCGACGACTGGAAGTCGCCCAGGAACCGTCACGGGAGGATCTCTCTCTCAAGGAAGTTTTTCATTTCATTGAAGGGCTTGCAGATCATTTCGAGCCTTCCCCGATTCTTGTTCTTAGCGGTGGAGAACCTTTAGTCCGCCCAGATATTTGGGATATTATAAGGTTTGCCGAAAATAAAAACGTCCCGTTGGCCTTAGCAACGAATGGAACATTGATAGATGCCCCCATTGCAAAGAAAATCGCTTCCTCAGGAATTAAACGGGTTTCCATCAGCTTGGACGGAGCCTGTCCAGACACACATGACAGTTTTCGGAAAATGTTGGGATCTTTTGAAAAGGCCATTAGTGGCATTTCCCACCTCCGTTCTTTAAATGTTCCGTTTCAAATCAATACAACGCTGACCCGGCATAATTTAGGTGAACTTGAAGCGATTTACCGGTTTTGTCTCGAACTGGGTGCCGACAGCCTGCATTTTTTCATGCTGGTTCCTGTGGGTTGCGGAATGGAGATTAAGGAAGAATATCAATTGAGTGCCGAAGAATATGAGGAGAGTCTTCTAAGAATTCATCAGTTTTCCCGTGAAGGAAAGATCCACATACGACCGATTTGCGCACCCCATTATTTTAGAATCCTAGCGCAAAATAAGGCTCCCTTGCCGCGAAGAAATAATATCCCCAACATGAACCAATTGACCAAGGGCTGTCTCGCCGGGACAGGTATCTGTTTTGTTTCGCATAAAGGAGAAGTCTTTCCTTGTGGGTACCTTCCAATGATTTGTGGAAATATCAGAGAACAAAGCCTTAAAGATATCTGGGAAAACTCCACAGTTTTTGATTCATTGCGTGATGCGAACCTTTTAGAAGGCAAATGTGGGTTGTGCCAATTTAAGAGAATTTGTTCCGGTTGCCGGGCGCGGGCTTTTGAGGAAACTGGAAACTATCTTGAAGAGGAACCGAATTGTCTTTACGAACCGAAACCTGGCTGATTTGTGGCTGGAATCATAGCCGACATTAATATTTCTAAGATTTTCATGGAACAACTAACTAAACTTCCCGAACGGCTTAACTTTGACGGCAAAGTAAACCTTTACTGTCTGCATGAAGTATTCAGACATATCGCGTCAATTGTTTCTCATCGGATGCGTGAGGAACATCAGATTGATATTTCTATTCCTTCGGGATTGTGGGGGGGAGCCTATCTGGTGGCCGATGAGGAAGGAACAGTCATATCACGAGTCATTCGTTTTTACAGCATTGTTAACCTGCCGCAGAACAGTCCTCTTGACAAGGAAGAAAACTTTGAACGTTTAATGGTAATTTATTACCAAACATGCCAAAGCATTTTCAAACATTACGGGCTGATATTTGAAAATCCACAATGGGGAGAACCCATTCCCTACACCAATAGAATTAAACCCACCACCTCACTGCAAATGTGGGAAACCAGTAATACCGAGATAAGTTTCCTACGCGCTTTCTTCGTCTGGAACACCGCGACGTGGGAAGAGTCTCTCATCTTTGACACCCTCCGCAATATAAAGCAACTTAAGGAATTACTCGATCTCAACCAGCGGCCTCCTAATAAAGTAAAGGAAGAACTCCGGTTCGCTTTGCAGGATATCCTCATTGTCTATTACACCTTGCGGGACGCATTGACACCGGATTTCATGGAACACGCCGAGCCATTTATGAAGGAATTACTCGGACATTTCAAGGTGGGTTTGCATGATAACGACCTTATCCATGATCTGTTTTACAGAGCCTATTCTAGTGCCTTTATTTACGGATTCGAAGAGGCGCTCCTGGGACCTTATAATCGACATAACCTGGATATTCACAAAGTCGAAGATTGGCCGGTGGAAAAAATTAACTGGATCCCGGAGGAACTTAAAAAAAAGCTCATTCCCCCGCTCAAGGCTACCTTCTCGGGGTTCGAGGCCAATCTGAAAAAGGAGGCTTTTTAGAATAGTAACTAAACCCCTGGCATCCAGATGTGCGCTGAAAGCAAATATAATTAGGATGGATTTTTTTGCTTAGAAGATAGCTTTTTGTTGTGCCCGGCTAGACGAAATATCCCTTTGCTCGAATGGGAATGGGAGCCCAATTAAATTTTCCGGCAATCAGGTTTCCTCATGTTTAAAGAAGAAGAACTTATCGCTTCCCTCACTCGACCGAAGAGCATTCGGTTCAACGCTAATCATGCAGAAGTTTTGGCAATCAAAAATCAGTTTGCCGACTTCCAAAAAACAACAATTGACGGCAGAACCTTTTGGTTCCTCAACGACCAGCCAAATGTCCTCAATACAAGGATTCAGGTCTATCCGACGGGACACATGGTGTTTTATAACTCCGAGGGAAAGCGTTTTCTATTCACCGACCCGGAGGGGCATCCCCTGCACGAATGCGAATGGAAAAGAGAAGAAGGTTCAGGAAAAATCAAGCTGGTTTTAGTCCGCATGCAACTCGATTGCGGGCAATGGTTTGGCATCAAACCGGAAGCGAAAACATTTTCCACTTTTCTGGACTTAAAAGATCAACCAGGATCAGCAAACATCACCTTGGACGAGCTGAGAAGCAAAGTAGCTCAAGCCTGGGATATCCCCTTTTCCGATGTAAAACATTTTTACAGAGATGAGAATTTTGTTCCCTTGGGGGTAGGGGAGTTTGACATTAACCTTTCCAAAGACGGGCTCTATGTATTGGTGGACGGCACGTTCGACCAGACGATTTTCATCAGCTACATGCCGAAGGTGAAGTTGGACCCACTGGATGTCATTCCGGTGGTGGAACTCTTTCAATCGGCTCCCCCTGGCGCGGGCGGTGCCGGTTTTGAGCTCTTTTGGGGCTTATATGACGATCAATCTCGAGAAACCAAGCCGGAACCCTTAAGGTTTCGGGGTCTGCCGGTTTACCCAACGAAAAAGGCGTTTGAGATATTTACTGCCTATTTTACCCCCACCGCTCCTGAGGGTGAGGACCTCATGGAGATTTTCATGGATCACCACCGCGCCTACCAGATTACCTGGGGCCTTAGACCAGATCCTCCCTGGCGATATTTTAGCGATGAGAACTCCGTTTGCTTGACGGTACAAGATCATTTTCCCTTTAAAGCCACAGGCTTGAATGACCCCGTAGCTCTGCCTTTTATCAATTGCTCCCGGGGAGGAAAGGCGCCTTGCCAACGAGATCTTGTGGTTAAAGATGACTCAATCTTGTTAGTGGATGGCAACGAAGTGTGCCGGGAAATTCCTTTATTGCCCCTGTGGAAAATTTCTCCACAGCCCGAGACCAAAATTCAACCACCCCTTTATCCCTTCAATTGGAGATGGTTTTTTAAAGGATGCACTCCGAAAGTTGATCCGGTCAAGGCCATTCTTACCGTGCCCTTCTACCCCGAGGGAAAATCCGAAATCGAGGAGTTATCCCTTCAACCGATGGTTATAGATCAGATTTTTTATTACATGGAAATGTTTCCTGATATGCCGAACTGCTTGGAAAAGGTCGACCGGGTCCTTATCCACAATTTCGATACGGTAATTTCTGGCTGCATCGATTGTACACATAAACGTGAATATAAAGTCTTATTTAACGATCCTGAGTTTGCCCAAAAAAACGCACAACTATTATGGGATTATGCTGCTTCTCGAAACCAACTTGAGGAACTCAGAGAAGTTTCTTTTCTTGCGGAAAAAGAAAACGTGGAGTCGGCATACAACGAAGAATATGGGATGATCTTTCGATGGATTCCTTTCAAGCATTATCGCGACCCCGCAACCTTGGAAAATATTGTAATCTCAATAACGCAGGCTTTAGGCCTAAACGGACTATTATTTCTTGTAGGCCCCCGGCAGTTGACAGAGTTGTTTGCACACCATTCATTAGAATGTATTTATGGTGATCCCGTCGATAATATGCCCTTTTTGTTCCAGCACCGGAAAATGTATCCTGAAACTCAGGTAAACCCCGATGTAACAGTATTTTTTGCTCAAAAAGTTATCTCTTGAAATTTATTCCAAAATTAAAGCATTCAAACTGTTCCGGTCAAATATTCCCGCATACCGCGTAAACTCTGGGGCCTGGTCGCAAATAAAGTCTTGCTTAATCAATGCAAATTTTCAGGAAAAATTTAGCTGTTAGATTAGAAGGGAGTTTTCGGCTTACCAGCCTTTGCCGTCGAGAGGGCATTCCCTCCAACCTGTACTACCGCTGGAGCCAAGATTTTCTGGAAGCAGGTAAAAAGCGTCTCATGGAAGACACCGCCCACGAGGAAAACTCTCAAGAAGTCACCGATATTAAAAAAATGAGACCGAGCAATTAAAACAACAACGTCATGCGAGTATGCTTAGAGGCCCGATGACGACTAAAACTTCCTCATAAAAAATAATCCCGAAAACAAAAAAAGTCAGTCCGAATAGGCACGACATCTTTAGGGCTCAATTCGATTGGCTACAATTTAGCTACACTGCATCGAAATGGGAGGTTTTTGAAGACTATAAACCTTTTCAATTTAAGGAGTTCGATAAGCAAAAGGTTTTTGACTCCTTGAATGTTTTTAAAGCAGTCAGAAAAAAGAAGATTCCAAAACCTAGATAACTCTTTTTAAAGTAATGGCTAAGCGTACTCACCTTTTCTAAGTGATTGCTTGAATCCTTTGCCAAACAACAAAAAGGGTTTAAGGCAAAATGCCCTAAACCCTTATGAATAAAAGTGGAGCTGGGGGGATTCGAACCCCCGACCTCTTGAGTGCGATTCAAGCGCGCTCCCAACTGCGCCACAGCCCCAGCGTAACAGGGGGTCTGAATATCATAGCATTCTCCCTGCTGTCTTATACTGAAGAGTGTTCGTGGGCGTCCTGAAAAGGGAAATTTTTCCTGTTTCAGCGCGTGTTAAACTTCAACATTATTGAGAATGCAAGGCGAGCGGGTTTTTAATAGCTGATTTTTCAAAAAACGCTTTATTTTCAACGGGTTGCCTGTTAAGATGGATTCGATTCCAAATGCCATTGTGCGGATATTCGAAGGTCCCTTAACCGAATAAGCCGAACGATTTCAAGGGGTGCCCACTCCATGGAATGGCTGCAGGTTTTAGTTTTTACCGCACTCAAGCAAACCTTATTTCTCCTGGGGATCGAGTGGCGGGGTCTGCAGGCTTGACAACCAGGGTCACAATAAAGTATATGATTCAGTTCCCACTACGGTTTTCCCAGGCCTGTTGGCTGGGGCAGGTTCGCCAAACTTTTGGCAGAAAGTATTAAAATCCGCTTTAATTAATTTTAGAAAGGAAGAATCATTGGCCAATCATAAGTCTGCAATCAAACGCAACCGTCAAAACGAGAAAAGATACGCCAGAAACAAGGTCTACCGCACGCAACTTAAATCGGCTACCAAAAAGGTTCTCGCCGAAGTGGAAGCAAAGGATAAGGGCGAAGCGGAAAAGGAATTGAAAGATGCCATAAAAACAATTTCCAAAGTAGCCAGTAAAGGGGTCATTCACAAACGCACGGCATCCCGGAAGATCTCCGGTCTTTCTAAAAAAGTGAATCAACTGTCCGCCTCTGCTTGAAAAGAGAGGCTGAAGTTTCGGTTCCACCTTAGCGGCTCCCACCCTCAATTGCTACCGGAGCAGAGTTTTAATATCAGTGAATCCAGAATTCCCTGAGGGGTTTGACCGGATGTTTTCAATTCGCGGTCCGCTTGTGCCAGATTTTTAAAATTCTGCGTCAATTCCTGCCGGCTGAAATTTTTAGTATGGTTCAGCGCTTTCTCCACTAAAAAGGGCTTTGCCCCCATCTCCTGTGCGATTTTAAACGCTGGAAGTTTTTGCGTCTGATAACTCTTGACCTCCCAGATGACCCGGAATTGCCAGACAATAGTGCCTAAAATTTTAATGGGGTCCTCTCCGTGGTCGAGCTGATTGTGGAGCAACTGGAAAGCTTTTTCCGCGTTTCGCGCTTTTAAGGCCTCGGTCAGCGCGAAGGGGTTTTGTAATTTGATATCGCCCACCACCGCCAGAACATCCTGATCGGAAACGGACCGCTCTTTTCCGGCGAAGGTCACAACTTTTTCCAGTTCAGATGCCAGGATTCCCGGTTTCGGGCCCGTTCGTTCCACCATCTGCCGCGCCGCATCCTGGGAGAGGTTGTAGCCAAGGGATCGGGCCCGCTGTTTGATCCAGGGAATGAGAGACGATTCTTTAGGAGCCTCGCAGGATACCGCTCCCTGAATTTTGGTGAGACCCTTGAAAATATTTTTTTTCCGGTCGGCTTTGTTGGCAGTCAGAATCAGACAAGTTCCGGGGATGGGGTCTTTGATATATCCCAAAAGCAATTCTGTTTGCTTTGGAAGTAGAGTGACCTCATGAAGACCTTTTACCACCACCACTTTAGTTCCGCCCAGGAAAGGCAAGGTTTTGACCGCTGAGAGCCAGTCATTCACGGAACTGCTTTTTGCCTCGAACGATTCGAGATTGAACTCTCGGTTTTCTGGAGTGAGCAGCTTTTGCAGCAGGGTTTGGATGATCTCGGTGTGAAAAAACTTTTCCTCACCGTACAGGAAATAAAGGCAGCCCATCTTCCCTTGTTCGATCTGCTGAAACGCTTCGTCGGGGGTCAAAACGGTAAAGAAGTTAAAATTGGTCGATGACGATGCTTGCCAGGCGGTTCCCCAGTTCGGCATAAGCATCCTGGAGAGCGTCCTGCCGGGCGGCTTCGGAATTGATCACGTCGGCGTTGGTTCGAAAATCCCATTTGGTGGTGAAATTTTGTTTCAGGAAGCGCTTTTTTTTCACCCGATCGATCACGTCGATGCTCACCCCCAGTTGAACGTAATATTCCTGTGCCACATCCTCGGTGGTGAAGGACACCGCCTGCAGGGCGTAGCTGTTTAATATCCCCTTCATCACGAGATCTGCTTGTTTTGTGCTCACCACTTTCAGACGGCCATCGTTGATAAAGGATTCCCGTATGACATTGGTCATGTCCCGGTGAATATCCGGTTCCGAGGATGTGTTACCGAATACCGGAATGGAGATGCTTTTCAGATGCGGTGGAAGTGAAGAGCCGGTGCCGACCAGATGATATCCGCAACCGGCCACTAACAGAAAGGCGGTAAAGAAACCCAGCCATTTAAATCGGGTTTTCATTTTCCTCATTGTGCAACGATGTTGATCAGTTTTTTAGGAACCACAATGATCTTCTTTATCTCTTTTCCATGCGTCAGTTCCTGGATCTTCGGGTCTTTAAGCGAATGAGACTTTAATTCCTCATCGCTCATTTCAATGGGAACCGTGATTTTATGTCTCACTTTACCATTGACCTGAATCACGATCAATACTTCCTCAGCCTGGATAAGCGCTTCTTCATAAACCGGCCAAACGGTTTTCCCGACGCTTTGACTGTAACCGATAAGGGACCCGATTTCCTCCGCAATATGCGGAGCGAATGGCGACAGCATCAATACCAGAGTGTCGATCGCTTCCCGGACGACGCTTTTGCCGTCAGCCTCCTGTTTTCCGGAGGCACTCCACCATTCCCGAAAAAGATACAGGTGATTGACCAGTTCCATGGTCGCCGCGATGGCGGTGTTGAATTGTGTTCGATTCTGGATGTCTTCCGTCACCCGTTTGATGGTGATGTGAGTGATTCTTCGCAGCTCTTTCAACTCTTTTGCCAGGTCCGCACCAGGGCCCGGCAACGGGCCGGCTTTTTTGATATCCGGCAGGAACTCTGCGCAAATTCGCCACACTCTTTTTAGAAAACGAGAACACCCCTCGACCCCCTTGTCGCTCCAGTCCAGATCCTTAACCGGAGGCGCGGCGAACAGAATAAAAAGCCGTGCCGTATCCGCCCCGTAGTTATTGATGATGTCATCCGGATCAACAACATTGCCCTTCGATTTTGACATCTTGGCTCCGTCCTTGATCACCATCCCCTGAGTGAGCAAGCGTTGAAAAGGTTCCGGCGATCGGATCTGTCCTAGATCCCTAAACACCAGGTGAAAAAACCGCGAGTACAAAAGATGAAGAATCGCATGCTCGATGCCGCCGATGTATTGATCCACTGGCATCCAGTAATCGACATCCTCTTTTGCAAAGGCCCCAGCGTCGTTGCGGGGGGAAGTGAAACGGTCGAAATACCACGAGGAACAGACAAAAGTGTCCAGCGTGTCGGTCTCACGCCTGGCGGGTTGACCGCATTTCGGGCAAGGCGTATTGATGAATTCAGCCAGGGTATGAAGCGGTGACTGGCCGCGGTCGCCCAGTTGGGCGTCCAGTGGAAGTTCAACGGGAAGCTGGTCATAAGGAACCGGGACGATGCCGCAGCCATCGCAATGCACGATGGGAATCGGCGTTCCCCAATAGCGCTGTCTCGAGACGCCCCAGTCGCGTAGTTTATAATTGACGGTGGCTTTGCCAATCTTTTCAGATTCCAGATGTTCGCAGACCTTTCGGATGCCTTCCTTGCCGAACAACCCGTCAAACGGACCGGAGTGCCGCATCGTGCCTTCCCCGGAAAAAGCTTCCGTCATTGTGCTTTCATCAAGAGAACCTTCTCTGGGCTCAATGACGGCTTTGACGGGGAGCCCGTATTTCCGGGCGAAATCCAGATCGCGCTGGTCGTGCGCCGGAACCGACATGATCGCGCCGGTGCCATATTCCATCAGCACGAAATTGGCGGACCAGACCGGGATCGCTTTGCCAGTCAGCGGGTTCAGGGCATAAGCTCCAGTGAAGACGCCTTCTTTATCTCCTGTTTCACTGGTCCGCTGGATTTTGTCTTCTCCCGCGACTTGGGCGATGAATGTTTCGACCGGTTTCTCCTGATCCGTTCCCTGCGCCAGTTTCTTGGTCAACGGGTGTTCGGGAGACAGGACCATGAACGTGGCTCCGTAAAGTGTGTCGGGCCGGGTGGTGAAAATTTTGATAACCTCGCCGCTTCCCTGGATGGAGAAGTCCACTTCGGCGCCATAACTTTTGCCGATCCAGTTTTTCTGCATGGTCAGCACCTGTTCCGGCCAACTGCCGGAAAGATGTTTCAAGCCTTCGAGCAATTTGTCGGCGTAATCGGTTATTTTAAGGAACCAGCTCTCCTGTTTCTTCTGTTGCACCGGGCCGTCGCATCGCCAGCAACAACCATCGACCACTTGTTCGTTGGCCAGAACCGTTTGGCAGACCTCGCACCAGTTGACCGTGGCGTTTTTGCGGTCCACGAGGCCCTTTTCCATGAACTTGAGGAAGCACCATTGATTCCACCGGTAATATTCAGGACGGCAAGTGGCGATCTCCCGACCCCAGTCATAGCCGAACCCTAATCTTTTGATCTGCGTGCGCATGGCGCGGATGTTTTCAAACGTCCACTTTGCCGGATGGGTTTTGTTTTGAATGGCGGCGTTTTCCGCCGGCATGCCAAACGCGTCCCAGCCTAAAGGATGCAGGACATTGAACCCTTGCATGCGTTTGAACCGGGCGATCGCGTCGCCGATGGCGTAGTTGCGAACATGACCCATGTGGATTCGTCCCGAGGGGTAGGGAAACATTTCCAGAAGATAAAACTTTTCTTGAGCCGGGTCCCGCTCCACCCTGAAGGTTTTGTTCTCTTCCCAGGTTTTCTGCCATTTTGTTTCAATAGACTTAAAATCGTAATCTTGCATTCAGCCGTGGCTCCGTTTTTCGGAAAAGTGTTTATACTAGCAAAAATGGCAAAATAATCCAGCCGCGATAAAAATGGCAGAGTCCGGGCAAAAAACCTATCAGGGGCGTTATTCTTCGCTATAATAACAGGCCATGACGGAACTGACCGCAGTCATCGGAACGGTTTTCTTTTTATATGTGCTGTTGATGATCGGAATCGGTTATGTCACCTCCCGGAGCACCCATTCCCCTGCCGATTTTTTTCTTGCCGACCGGTCCCTGAAAGCGTGGGTCACGGCGATTTCCTCCACCGCAAGTTCCGAAAGCGCCTGGGCGGTTTTGGGAACCGTGGGTCTGGCCTATAAAGACGGCTTGTCGGCCATGTGGTTTTTGCCCGGGTGCCTTTTAGGATACGCCATCAATTGGCTGTTCATCGCCGAAAAACTCAGAAAATATTCCCATGAAAAACACGCCCTCACCGTCCCCGATTATCTGGAATCCCATTTCAACGACAAGTCCAATATCCTCCGCCTCATATCAGTCGTCATCATTTTCTCCTGCATGATGGCTTATATTGCCGCTCAGTTCACCGCAATCGGCAAAACCTTCGACGCGATTTTTGGCATTCCGCACACCCTGAGCATTTCGGTTGGCGGCGCCATCGTGATTCTCTATACCATGATGGGCGGGTTCCGGGCGGTGGCCTGGACCGATTTCGTTCAAGGATTGATCATGGTTGTCGGCATAGTCTTGCTGGCTTCAGTCGCGGTGGCGGACCTGGGCGGTTTTAAAGGCATGGTTCAAAAGGTCAATGAAACGTCTCCCGATACCCTCGCCTGGATGGGAGGGAAAACCACCTCCGTATTTTTCGGGTCGATGGTGGGGTTGCTGGGCATCGGTCTTGGCTATCCCGGCCAGCCGCATGTGATCACCCGCTACATGGCGGCGAAGGATACGAAAACCATCGAACGGGGAATCTGGATCGCTTTTTCCTGGGGATTGTTGATTTACGTTTCCGCCATTGTCCTGGGCATCGCCGGTAACGCCTTGTTTCCCGGATTAGAAGACCCCGAGCACCTCTTTCCCAAAGCGGCGGATGCATTGTTGCCCACAGTCGTGACGGCTGTCGTCCTGACCGGGGTACTGGCGGCGATCATGTCCACGGTTTCCGCCCAGATCATCGTGGCGGCATCGACGATCGCACACGATACTTATACAAAGATGCTCAACCGCACCCTGTCGCATGAAAAAATTATTCTGTTGAGCCGTGTCACCATCCTGGTATTGGGGGTGGGCGCGATGGCCATCGCCCTCATAGAAACGCGGGTGATCTTCTGGTTCGTGTTGTTCGCCTGGTCGGGTTTGGGGGCGAGTTTCGGCCCGGTTATCCTGTTCACGCTTTATTCCAGACGCGTTACGTTCCAGGGGGCGGTTGCCGGAATGATCACGGGATTTTTAACGACTATAATCTGGAAAGTTTCGGGATTGTCCGATGCGGTGATCTATGAGCTGGTTCCCGCATTTTTGTTTTCCAGTCTGGCCCTCTGGTGGGTCAGTCGCACAACAGAAAATAAAGGTTTTGCAGATAAAGCCCGAAGTGACAATTGATGGTTCAGTCTTTTAACTGCTCCAAAACAATTTCCGCCATTCGCCGGGATGCGCCTTTATTGGCTTGAATCCAGGATTTAGCCTTATCAACCAGGCCGCCGCGTTTCGAGGAATCTTCTAAAAAGGACGTAAGTACGGTTTCCATTTCTTCTGCGTTATTTACCGGAAAAGCCAGACCCTGTTGCCTGAGTTCGTCCGCCACCTGCCGGAAATTTTCAATATGAGGTCCGTGGAGTACGGGTTTGCCCTGAGCCACCGGTTCCATGAGACTGTGGCCGCCTCCGGGAGGGATCAGGCTTTTGCCGACGAAGGTAATCTCACCGATGGAATACAGTTTCGAGAGCTCACCCATCGTATTGAGCAGGATCACCTGGTTCTTACCAGCAGAGCTTTCGCCGATGGCCGTGCGTCTGGCAAAGGGCATTTTTCGCGTTTCCAAAAGCGTTTCCACATCATGCACGCGCTCCAACCTTCTAGGAGCCAGAACCAAAACCAAATCGGAAAACTTTTTTCTCAAATTCTGAAACGTTTCAAGAATGATTTCTTCTTCCCCGGAATGCGTACTGCCCGCCACCCAGACAGGGCTTGTTGCGGGAATCCCCAGACCGGATCGAATTTCGCGACGATCCCCTTCCGGGACGGTTTCCAAGGCGTCGAATTTGGGGTCGCCGATGACCTTCAGCCGGTCCGCCTCCACCCCCAACTTTTTAAGGGATTCTTTCCCTCCTTCGCTTTGCATGCACAAAAGGCGGAACCCATCGAATAAATTTTTGGAAAGAAACCCCAACATTTGGTAGCGCGTAAAAGACCGCTGGGAGATACGTCCGTTGAAAAGTAACGCAGGAATCTCGCGCCCGGCCAAAAGATCGAGAAGACCCGGCCAGAAACCGGTGTCCGTCACGACGAATACATCGGGACGAATGCGGTTCAGCGCCGTCAAAGTGAAGGGCAGGCAATCGAGCGGATGGAAAAAAATTTGCTCGGCAAAGGAGATTTTCTGCCGGGCGCCGTCGTACCCAGTATCGGTGGTGACCGAGACCACGAGCCTGAGGTCCGGTCGCTTCTGGTGAATGATTTTTAACACCGGTGCGGCGGCGGTGACCTCGCCCAGAGACAGAGCGTAAATCCACAGCGTTTTTTTTTCGGCTGATTCCGGTAATGCAGGAACAAAGCCAAAGTGATGCCACAATCCCCGGCGTTTGCTGTTTGTCAGAATGGAATAAACGGCAAAACAGGGAACCGCTATGAATGCGGTCAGCGTTGAGAGAATATGATAAACCCACATCATCGGAATCAACGATCCGTCTGCGTTTGTTGTATAAGCTCCACGGTTCGTTGCACAGCGCCCTGGTTGGCCAGAACGGTTTCCGCCGCCGATCGGCCACGCCGGCTCCGCTCTTCCGGGTTTGCTAGAAGACGATGCAGGGTGGAATGCAACGCAGTGGAATTTTCGATTTGAATGCCGCCGCCGGATTCTTGCAAAAGCCTGGCTTCTTCCTCGAAGTTATTCATGTGTTTTCCGAAGACCACCGGAATCCCGAACGCGGCAGGTTCTAAAATATTTTGTCCGCCAAACCTGGGATTGAACCCTCCACCGACAAAAGCTAAGCAAGCCCGAGAATAGTAATCATTGAGTTCTCCCATGGTGTCCACAAGAATGAGAAACGCGTCATCGCGTTCGGAGTTTGATGAAAGTTTCGAGTGCCATTTAAGCTCCAGTCCAAATTCCTGGATCAGGCCTTCGATTTCCTGACAGCGCTCCAGATGCCTGGGTGCGACCACATATTTTAGATCGGGAAAGTCTTCTTTCAAGCGCAGGATGGTTTCCATGACAGGGCCTTCGTCTCCGGGCCGGGTTGAACCGAATACGATCAGCGAGCTTTTCTCAGCGAAGGCATTTTTATCGTTTTGCAATGAATTGCCTGTCAGGGCGTCAAATTTAATGTTGCCCGCCACACGCACTTTCTCCGGATTGACGCCCAGAGCCAAAACGCGGTCCGCATCGCTTTGGGTTCGCATCGAAAAAACCGCAACCGCATCCGCAAGCCAGCGAAAGAGCGGCAGAATTTTTTGGTAACGGTCCGCTGATTTTTGCGACATCCTGCCATTGACCAAAAGAACCGTCACGTGGCGGCGTTTACAACCCCTGAGAAGAGAGGGCCAAAGTTCCGCTTCAATAAGAACCAATTGCGAAGGGTCCAGTTTGGTGAAAAGCGGATTGAGCCACAGGGGGAAATCCGGCGGCAGACGGAAAACGTTTTCGATGTTTTCTTTTTTCGCCAGGTCGTAGCCCGTTCGCGTGAAGGTCGAAAGAACGATGGGTTTCACGTTTCCATTTTGAAGAAGAGCGTCCAGAAGAATTTTGGCGGCCCGAACCTCTCCTGCCGATGACGCGTGAATCCACAAACATCCAGACAACTGAGGGAGGGATCTCCCGCCTTTGAGACGCTCCAGAAGATCCGAGCGAAATGGGGCAGAGAGCGCCATTCGCATTAAAATAAAAGGGGATGCGGCTAGGATGGCAACGGCGACAATGGTATGATAAAAAATTTCCATAGCGAGAAAGTATACCGCGAATTATAAAAATGAGCTTTCTTTTATGAGATGGGAACCTCTCTACTACCGAATCATTTCTCCCGAACGAAAGTTTTATCACGTGCCGGTTTTTCTTTTGTTAAAGGTGACGTCGATATTTTATTTTTTGGGCCTTCGTCTGAACCGCCTGGCTTATCGTTGCGGATTTTTTCCCACCCGGCGGCTGAAGGCCCGGGTGATCAGTGTCGGAAACTTGACTCTGGGCGGAACCGGGAAAACTCCCGTCGTCATCATGGTCGCCGAAACCTTGCGCGGTCATGGATACAGGCCCGCAATTCTCAGCCGCGGATATGGCGGAAGTTCAAAAGATAAGATCAATGTCGTTTGCGATGGTCAACAGGTTTTACTCTCAGCGAGGGCTGCAGGAGACGAACCGGTCATGATCGCTGAACGGCTAAAAAACATTCCGGTGCTCACAGGACAGAATCGCTACTTGACCGGAAATCATGCCATCGACCGATTCGGCGCGGACACCCTGATCCTCGATGACGGGTTTCAGCACCTGGCCCTTTCGCGCGACCTCAACATTCTGCTTTTTGACCAGAAGAAACCGCTGGGTAATGGAAATCTGTTTCCCGCAGGCGAATTGAGAGAATCGGTGACAGAATCCCGACGCGCCGGTCTGGTCTGCATCACGAGGTCTTCGGGAAATAATCCGTCTCCTTCTTTGCAGGCGTCACTTCCCGGTCACATCCCGGTGGTCAAAACTGCGCTCAGATTAGATTCAATCGTCCGCCTCGATAATAGTGAAACTTTGGACGTGGAAAGTTTAAAGGGCCAGCCAGTTGCGGCCTTTTGTGGAATTGCCAAACCGGGCGACTTTAAAGCCACTCTGGTTGCGGCGGGTGCGCGTGTGGTTTTTTACCGGGCGTTTGGCGACCATCATCGTTACGATGCGGAGGATTTAAAATCGATCGATCAGGCCGCGAGAAAAACGCATGCAAAATACATTCTGGTGTCGGAAAAAGACGGCGTCAAAATTGATCCTTCAATGTTCTCGCTTCCGGTGATGAAAGTGGTCGTCGATGTTGTGATTCTTGAAGGCCGGGATGTTTTTACCCGGCTTCTTTTGAAAAATTGAGTCCGGCGATGGTCGATTTTAAATCCCTGTCTTCCAACCAACGGTTTGCTTTAAATATTTTTGTTCCCTTGCTTTATCTTTTGCCGCTGGCAGTGGCGTATTTCTCTCCCAAAAACTTTGGATTCGGCTACCCGCCGGTTGTGCCCCTCGCGTTGACGATTGGAGCGACAGGCTGTGCCGTCTGGATATTGGGAATGATTTCATTGGGAAAATCCCTGGCCGTCCTGCCGGGATCAGAGACTTTAAAAACCGGGGGAATTTATAGGTTTCTGCGACACCCCATTTATGCCGGGATCAATTTGACCTTGTTCGGGTTGCTTTTGGCCTGCGGTTCGATCTTTGGCATGGTGTATCTGGCCATGGTCGTTTTCCCTTTAAATTGGTATCGCGCCAGGGAGGAAGAAAAAGCCCTGCTCGAAAAATTTGGTGATCGTTATCAGGCCTATCGGACAAAAACTTTATTTTGACCGGCGGCCCATTCCAGCTTTTTAAATTCAATCAGCATTGAAATAGTTAAGGATGTCCCGGACTTTAAAAATTCAATTCAAAGCCCTCTTGCCGGTAGCGGGAGAAGTGATCGAAAACGGAGAGTTGCTCATTGAACAGGGCCGCATCCAGGAAGTTTCACGGCGGCAAACCGGATCATCGCCTATCGACAGTCTTGATTTGTCCGATCACCTTCTGGTTCCCGGATTTGTGAACGCCCACTGTCATCTGTCTCTTTCTGCATTGCACGACAAAGTCCCGAAGTTGGAAAAATTCACCGATTGGGTGCGTGCCCTTCTTAACGAAAACATCAAATTGCCCTGGGATGAGCGAGTGCGGGCCGTTCAAACAGGCGCACTCCAGTTGTCGGGATCCGGTGTCACCACGCTGGCTGACATCCTGTCTCAACCGGAGCTGTTACCGGAATATGCCGCCCTTCCCTTCAGACAGGTTCAGTTTCTGGAGGTCCTTGGATTCAAACAAAACAGGGTCCAGGAAATTCTGGCGCGAGTGACCACCATTTTTAATTCGCAAAACCCAAAAGGGCATTTGTTGCAACTGGGCCTGGCCCCGCACGCACCCTATTCCGTGTCTCCTGTTCTGTTTCGTGAACTAAAAAAACTCGCCGGGCGCTACGATTGTCCCTTCACCTGCCATGTGGCGGAATTTTTCGAGGAGGAGAGGTTCCTTAAAGAAGGCGGCGGAGAACTGCAGGAGTTTCTCGAGGAACGAGGGGTATTCGACGACGATTGGCAGCCGCCGGGAAAAAGCCCGGTCCGCTATCTGGATGAAATCGGAGCGCTGGATTCGATGGTTGGCGTGCACCTGAACCACATCGCCGATGACCTGGGACTATTGGCGGCGAGGAACGCCTCGGCGGTGTTTTGTCCGGGAAGCACCCGATGGTTTGGCCGAACCCGATTCATGCCGGTTCGCAAACTGCTTGATGCCGGGGTAAAGGTGGGGTTGGGGAGCGATTCCCTGGCCAGTAACGAATCGTTGAACTTTCTCCGCGAACTCAGAATCGCCGATGAGATGTTGCCTGATGTTTCACGGTCCGAGATTTTAAAGATGGCGACTGCGGGCGGTGCCTCGGCTTTGGGTCTATCCACCGGGGCCCTCGTTCCCGGTATGAGCGCCGACCTCATTGGATTTCGCGTGCAGGAAAACCCAAACGCCTGGACAGACGTTCCCTTCGATCCCGGCCGCGAGCGAGTCGATTTTTCCATGGTGGCGGGAAATGTGGTGCACGGAAAACAGAATATTAAAAATGAGCAATGACTATTTTTTCTCCCCCTTCACAGAAGGGGGTCGAGGGATTTAACTTTTCTTCTTTGATCGTGGCCCTTATATTGGTGGGTAGAGTTTAAAAATTGGAGAATTCCGAATGAAAGCATTGGTTCTGGACATTGCGCGCGAGGAGTGGGAATCGACCACCGGGATGAATCAAGTCGATGTCCCCGCACCGGAACTTGACGAATCCAAACGCCCGGAAGATTCCAATAAGGTCATCATAAAACCGCGATATACGGGATTCTGCGGTTCGGACAAGGGCATCTGGTTTCGCCACGCCTTCAAGGACATGATCTTCGACTCTCTCGAAAAAGAAGGTCAGTCCCAACGGATTGGCGGGCATGAGTTATTGGGTGAAGTCGTGGAAACCGGATCCTATTCCGCCAAACACTATGGCTACAAACCGGGAGATGTAGTTTCCACCGAATCGCATATTTTCTGCGGCAAATGTCACCAGTGTCAAATTGGCGAGGAGCACGTATGTTCGGATCATTTGATCATCGGGATTTCCACGAACGGTTGTTTCGCGGACTACGTCAAACTGCCGGCCAAGGAATTGTGGCCGACGGATGTGAATGAGATTCGTCCTGAAGTGGCCGCCATTCAGGAACCCTTGGGAAACGCGGTGCACGCCTGCAGCAGGATCGATCTTCGCGGTAAAACCGTCGCGATTTTTGGATGCGGCACAATCGGGTTGTTTTCGATTCTGGTGGCGCGCGCGATGGGGGCGACGATCATCATCGGCGTGGACCCCAATCCCGACAACCTGAACCGGGCCGAAAAACTGGGTGTGGACCAGACCTTTAATGTGGATCGGGAGAAGATGAAGGAGATGGGATACCAGCCGGACACAGAAATGGTCGAAGCCATTCGCAAGCGGTGTTTTGGCGAAGGGGTGGATGTGGCGTTTGAGATGTCGGGAAGCAACCAGGCGTTAAATACCGCCATCGCCGCTACCCGTGCGGGGGGCGACATTATATTGTTCGGGTTGTCCGCCGGGGATTTCACCCTGACCGACTTTCAGAACATTATCATGCACGGCAAAACCTTGCACAGCATAGTGGGGCGAAAGGTATTTCAGACCTGGTACACCATGAGCAACCTGCTAAAATCGAAATCCAATAAATTGCAGGATAAAATTTATGAAGTCATCTTAAACCGCGGACAGGGAACCCTCGTACCGTTTGACAAGTTCGACCGCGAGGCGTTCGACCGCATCATTCGTCAGCACCCCAAGGTGATTTTAAAATATTAACGATTCGAATTGGAGAAAAGTTCGTGCCGGAAAGAATGACCGAATTCATTGCGGAGGAATTGGAATCCATTCGTGGCGCTGGACTGTATAAAGCGGAGCGGGTTCTTCAAGGCCCCCAGCAGGTCTCGATAAAAATCTCTCAGGGAGAGGTGCTGAATTTTTGCGCCAACAACTATCTTGGCCTTGCAAACCATCCGGACATCATCCAGGCGGCCAAAGACGCGCTCGATCATTACGGATACGGAATGGCGTCCGTGCGTTTCATCTGCGGAACGCAGGAAGTGCACAAACGCCTCGAACAACAGGTTTCTCAGTTTTTAGGAACCGAAGACACGATCCTGTATTCCTCTTGTTTTGACGCCAACGCCGGATTGTTTGAAACCCTGCTAGAAAAAGAAGACGCGATCATCAGCGACCGCTTGAACCATGCAAGCATCATCGATGGCGTGCGGTTGTGCAAAGCCCAGCGTTTTCGCTACAACCACGCGGATATGGGCCACCTGGAAACTCAATTAAAACGTGCGCAGAAACATCGGTTTCGGATCATTGCCACAGACGGGGTGTTCAGCATGGATGGCGATGTGGCTCCCTTGGATGGCATTTGCGACCTAGCGGAGAAATACGATGCCTGGGTCATGGTAGACGATTCGCACGCCACCGGGTTTTTCGGTCCCACGGGACGGGGCAGTCTGGAAACTAAAAACGTGCTGGGGCGGGTGGATATTATCACGTCCACCTTCGGTAAAGCTCTGGGCGGGGCTTCGGGAGGGTTTGCCAGCGGCAGAAAAGAGATCGTAGAGTTATTGCGTCAACGGTCCCGACCTTACCTGTTTTCCAATTCCCTGTCACCCGTGATTGCGGCGGCGACGTTGAAGGCGGTCGAGCTCATCACCCGTTCGAAACACCTTTTGCAAAAACTACGGGACAATGTGGACTGGTTCAGGCAAAAGATAACCGAAGTCGGGTTTGAAATCAGGCAGGGCGATCATCCCATCATACCCATCATGCTGGGAGACGCTCGCCTGGCGCATGACATGGCCGACCAAATGCTGGCTGAGGGCGTGTATGTGATCGGCTTCAGTTATCCGGTAGTTCCCAAAGGAGAAGCCCGCATTCGTATTCAGATATCAGCCGCCCACGAAATGGCTGATCTTAAAAAAGCCGTGCAGGCTTTTCAAGTCGTGGGTCAGCGATTGAACATTCTCAAGCCCTAGAAAACCTCAGCCAAAAACCTTGAAAAATTTGATGACAAAGTCCCGCAAGTTGGGACTTTTGAAAATCCATAAACTGTAAATAACTCACTTGAAAACTTTGAAAAATCTGATCACTGGAATTCATGGGTTTGCCGGCTCGCATATGGCGGATCTGCTTCTGGAGCGAAACGAGCAAGTATTTGGTATCGTTCGGTCTTTAGCAGACAATCAGAACATAAAACACATCGAGAAAAAGATTCAGACATTTTCCTGCGATATTCGCAAACGGCAGGAGGTTAAAAAAGTTTTAAATGAGGTTCGTCCCGATCGAATTTACCACCTCGCTTCCGTATCTTTTATTCCAGATGTTGAACAGGCGGGGTCGGCGGCGTTTGAAACCAATCTTTTAGGGACCTTGAATTTGCTGGAATCCGTCAAGGAGTTAAAGCCGGACTGCCGGTTTCTTTATGTCGGATCTTCTGAAGAGTATGGAATGGTGTCCCAGGAGGAGGGTTTCATAAAGGAGGACAGAGCCTTAAAGCCCTTTTCCCTTTATGGAGTGAGTAAGGCTGCGGCTGACCTTCTTGCCCAATCGTATTTTACACGCGACGGATTGGATGTGATCCGGGTCCGGCCTTACAACCATATTGGCCCCAGGCAGGATTCCCGGTTTGTTTGTTCATCGTTTGCGCGGCAGATCGCAGCCATTGAAAATGGCTGCGAACCGCTGATCAAAACTGGAAACCTGGAATCCTATCGGGATTTTACCGATGTCCGAGATACCGTCCGTGCTTACCATGCGGTTATGGATAAAGCCGAAGCGGGAGAGGTGTTTAATGTTTGCTCCGGGAAAATGACGAGAGTTAAGGTTTTGCTGGACACCCTTCTCAAGATTTCGGGTGTGGCGATAAAAACAGAGGTCGACCCCAGTTTGTTCCGTGAAGCGAAACCTGTGAATGTCTCCGGTGTAAATACACTTCTCCAGCAAAGGACGGGTTGGCGTCCACAATTTTCATTGGACCAAACCCTGGGGGACCTGTTGAATTACTGGCGTGCAATGATGAAATAAATTTTTAAACACACGCAGTAAGGTAGAGCAATATTCTTTGCCTCAGCGCGTCTAACGCCTTGAAAAAAATAAGTTTGGATCAAAAGCAGGATAAAGGTGGAATTTGTGAAACGCCTTGTGTTACTATTTATGAAAAAAATGTGCCAGAGGGCGCCAAATTTCCCTATTAAAAGTAAATTAAGCGTGGTAAACTCCGCATCATTGTATTCCCTCTGAGGTAAAAAACCCATCTACATTCAAAAATTATTGAAATATTTCATTTTTTATTGACAAAATTGTTGACAAAAATGAAATGAAGTCAGTAAGATGAGCGTTTTTCCGTTTATTGAGCTGGCGTAGCTCAGTTGGTAGAGCAGCTGATTTGTAATCAGCAGGTCGGGGGTTCGAGTCCCTTTGCCAGCTCCATCTGAAAGTGTGCGCCGGGATAGATAGTGAGGGTCCTGACGGCCCGCAAGGTACGGTTTTTTCAGGGGAAGTTGCCCGACCTGTTAATAGCATGGGAAATGATTTCCCAGGAGTCCGGGGAGGTTCCCGAGTGGCCAAAGGGAACAGACTGTAAATCTGTCGGCTTCGCCTTCGGAGGTTCGAATCCTCCCCTCCCCATTTTTTTCTGGGGGAATATGCGGGAATAGCTCAGTTGGCTAGAGCGTCAGCCTTCCAAGCTGAGGGTCGCCGGTTCGAGTCCGGTTTCCCGCTCCACCTTTCGCTTGTGTGAAGGGGAGCAAGGATAAAAGGTCTTGCCCACGTAGCTCAGGGGTGGAGCACTTCCTTGGTAAGGAAGAGGCCATCGGTTCAAATCCGATCGTGGGCTTTGTATTTTTTCTGAAAGTTTAGGATTTTGAGGTAACTTAGGGAAATGGTCAGGAGCGTGTCGACTTTTGTTTCCCGATAAAATTTAGGCGGCTATGAGAGATATAATCCATCTGGCTTGTGGGGATTGTAAGCGCAAAAACTATTCCACAACCAAGAATAAGAAGAAAACGACGGGTCGTTTGGAAATAAAGAAGTTTTGCCGGTTCTGCAGAAAGCATACCCCCCATAAGGAAACCAAATAATTAGCGTTGTTGTGAGGAAAATTGGTTAGGAGTGCCGGGAAACGGCTTGGGCGCTGTTGCTGTTATTGAGCAGGAGTCCTGTCGGGATTGTTATCGGGGAATTCGTATAGGCCAGTAGCTCGAACGGCTAGAGCACCGGACTCCAAATCTGGGGGTTGGGGGTTCGAATCCCTCCTGGCCTGTAGACAAACTTTTGGGGTCGCGATTGAAATGATATCCAAAGCTACAAAATTTCTGTCAGAAGTCAAAGTTGAGGTGAAAAAAGTGACTTGGCCTGCCAGGAAGGAGGCCATTGGCGGCACCACCGTTGTGGTGATCGTCGTTTTTCTGGTTGCACTGTTTTTAGGGGTTGTGGACGCCCTTTTGTCGGAGTTGGTTCAGGCTCTCATTGCTCTATAGCATTTACTCGGGAATTTATTTTGTCTAAACAATGGTATGTCATTCACACCTACTCCGGGTACGAGCGCAAGGTGAAATTGAGTCTGGAGGAGCAGTTCGATCATTCCGATGACAAGGACAAGCTGGGAGAGATTATTATACCGACAGAAGAAGTGGTGGAGGTGCGTAAAGGGAAAAAGAAAATTTCTTCAAGGAAGTTTTTCCCCGGCTATATCATGATCAATGTCGAGATGACCCAGGAGATTTGGTATTTGATCAAAAATACGCCCAAGGTCACCGGTTTTTTAGGGGGTGGTTCCTCGCCGGTGCCATTGTCCGAGGGGGAGATCAAAACGATCATGGATCAGATCAAGGGGGAGTCCGCCCGCCCCAAGCCCAAGTTCTCCTTCGAGAAGGGAGAGAGCGTGCGGGTGATCGATGGGCCGTTTGTTAATTTCAACGGGGTGGTGGACGATGTGAACCCGGACAAGGGCAAGGTCAAGGTCATGGTTTCCATATTCGGCAGAGCGACGCCCGTGGAGCTGGAATTTCCGCAGATAGAGAAAGTTTGATAGAAAAGTTAAGAGGCTGGCAAAATTTTTTCGATTAAAAAAGAGGGAAGGATAAGAAAAACGTGGCGACTAAAGAATTAACCGGGCAAATCAAGTTGCAGATCCCCGCGGGGCAGGCAACGCCGTCTCCTCCGGTTGGGCCGGCGCTGGGTCAGCACGGGGTCAATATAATGGATTTCTGCAAGGCGTTTAACGCCAAGACCCAAGGGCAGGAAGGGATGATCATTCCTGTTATTATAGAGGTGTATAAAGACCGGAGTTTTAGTTTTATAACCAAGTCCCCGCCTGCGTCGGTTCTGCTGAAACAGGCCGCGGGAATTGCCAAGGGGTCTTCCAATCCCAGCAAGGAACCCGTGGGGCAGGTTACCAGGCAGCAGGTTGAGGAGATTGCCAAATTAAAGATGGAGGATTTAAACGCCCACGATGTGGAAGCCGCGATGCGGATCATCGAAGGTTCTGCTCATAGCATGGGGCTAAAGGTTGAAGGTTAACAAGGAATCAAGGTGAAAGCTCATGGCGAAACAGGGAAAAAGAATAAAAGCGGCTATTAAGCAGGTTGACCGAACCAAAAAATACGAACTGAGCGAAGCGCTGGGGCTTGCCAAGGGCAACGGTCCGGTGAAGTTCGATGAGTCGGTTGATGTGGCGGTTAATCTGGGGGTGGATCCCCGGAAGGCGGATCAGAACATTCGCGGCAGTGTGGTGCTTCCCAGGGGAACCGGAAAGAAATTCAGGGTCCTGGTTTTTGCCAAGGGCGAAAAAGAAACCGAGGCAAAAGAGGCGGGTGCCGAGCTGGTTGGCGGTGAAGATCTGGTGAAAAAAATTCAGGACGGCTGGTTGGAGTTCGACCGGGTCGTCGCCACTCCGGACATGATGGGTCAGGTGGGTAAGTTGGGAAAAATTCTGGGGCCCCGTGGAATGATGCCGAATCCTAAAACCGGCACCGTGACGTTTGACATTAAAAAAGCGATCGAAGAAATTCAGGCGGGAAAAGTGGATTTTCGCGTCGATAAGGGCGGGATCGTGCATGCCCCATTGGGTAAGGCCGGATTTTCAGTGGAAGACCTCGCAGAGAATTATAACGCTCTGATGTCCACGCTGGTCAAGATGAAGCCTGCATCCAGCAAGGGGCATTATGTTAAAGGGGTGTCCGTGTCCACCACCATGGGGGTGGGGGTCAAGGTGGCCTATACTCCGTAGTCTGAGTTTTAAGACGTGAAAGCCCGCTGATTCGGGTGGCTAATATTTGATTGAAAGGTCAGTGTTGTGGCAAATCCAGCGAAGCAGGAAGCGGTCAAGGAATTGAATGCGTTGTTTCAGAAGGCGTCGGCAGGTGTGCTGGCCGATTATCAGGGGATCGATGCCCCCAGTATTGCGGCTCTGCGGTCAAACATGAGGGGCCGTGCGGTGGAGTTTCGAGTCATCAAGAACACCCTGGCAAAGCTTGCGGCGAAAAACACTCCTTTCGAGGCGCTGGATAGCAATTTTAAAGGGCCGATTTCGGTGTTACTGAGTTTCGATGATCCGGTGGCGCCTGCAAAAGCCCTGGCCGACTGCCGAAAAGCGGATGCGAAAAAGACCCCGAAGGTGATTTGCGGCTTGGTCGACGGGAAGTTGATTTCCGCCGATGAGGTGAAGGCGCTGGCCGATTTGCCTTCCAGGGAAGAGCTGCTCTCTCAGATGCTTTCTGTGTTCCAGGGGCCCACCACCAGTTTTGCCGGTGTGTTCAGCAGTTTGCTTAGAAAGCTCGTGGGTACGCTTGATGCCGTGCGAGAGAAAAAAGCGGCAGGTTGATTAGAATTATAGGAATTTATTATCAGGGGGGATTGGGAGATTCCCGTTTGAAATAGTTTTATCGAAAAAACTAAACCATTTAAAAAATTGCAAGTTGAAAGGAGAGCGTGATGGCTGTCACCAAAGAGGAAGTCGTTTCCTTTATCGATAATATGACCGTGCTGGAGATGTCCGAGTTTGTGAAGGAATTGGAAGATAAATATGGAGTCACTGCTGCAGCTGCAGCTGTTGCCGTTGCCGCCCCTGCAGGGGGCGCCGCTGAGGCCGCTGAGGAAAAGACCGAGTTCGATGTCGTTCTGACTGCCGCCGGGGATAAGAAAATTCAAGTGATTAAGGAAGTGCGGGCGATCACCGGTCTGGGCCTCAAGGACGCCAAGGACTTGGTGGAAGGGGCGCCAAAGCCCGTTAAGGAAGGGGTTAAAAAAGAAGAGGCTGAGGAGATTCAGAAAAAGATCGAGGCTGCTGGCGGGACCGTCGAGGTCAAATAAGAAGGAGGAGCCACTTCTCTGCGAGCCTGAGAGAACCCCTATTTCATTAATTTTCTCATTCATTCAAAGGTAAGACAAAATATGTCAGAAATGCGTTCCCAGAGAGCGATTGGAAACCTTAGAACCAGACACAATTTTGCCCGTATTCATGTAATCGATGAAATTCCTAACCTGATTGAAATTCAAAAGAAATCCTTTGAGTCTTTTATTCAATGGGATACTGCCCCCGAGAAACGCGAAGTCAAAGGCCTTGAAGAGGTTTTTCAGGATGTATTTCCTATTGCCGACCTGAATATCAATGCCCGCATCGAATATGTTGGCTTTGAGGTTGGGGTTTGGGAATGTGGTTGCGGGGAATACAAGGAGCTGGGCGGACCGGGAGTGGTCTGTCAGAAGTGCGGACAGGAAGTCGCTTATAACGAAAAACATAAGCTCAGCGAGTGCCGGCAAAAAGGCCTGACCTATGCCGATCCGATAAAGCTCATGGTTCGGTTGGTTTTGTTTGATCGCGAGCGTGTCGATGTCACCCCGAAAGCGCTGAAGGACTTAATCGGAAAATATATTGTTGAGGATGTCAGGCTCACCGAAAAAGGCAAGGCCATTGTCCCCGCCCGGACGGAAATCACAGAAGACGTTGTTCAAAAACTGCTGGATGAGAAAATCCCACAGATCACCGTAAACTCCGTTCGCGAAGTCAAAGAGCAGAAAATATTTCTGGGTGAGATGCCGATGATGGGTCCGACCGGGACCTTCATGATCAACGGGGTCGAGCGGGTGATCGTGAGTCAGATGCACCGTTCGCCAGGTGCTTTCTTCTCTCACGACAAGGGGAAGTCGCACATCAGCGGCAAGATTCTATTTTCCGCGCGCATCATCCCGGACCGGGGTTCCTGGGTCGATTTCGAGTTTGACATCAAGGATATTTTGCATGTGAAAATCGACAGGCGCCGCAAGCTTCCCGCGACGATTTTACTGCAAGCCTATGGCATGACCAGCAAGGAGATTCTTGAGACTTTTTATGCGGTGGAAAAAATCAACATATCCGCCAAGGATTCCCGGTTCTCCATGGGGTCAAAAAATCTATTGATCGGTTTTAAGGTTCTGGAAGACATCATCGACCCCAAGACGAATGATGTGATTTTGAAAGCCAACAAGAAGGTGACCCCGGCGGTTGCCAAAAAGATTTCCCGGTTGGCCCGCTCGTCCAAGGTTGAAATTGATGAAGAAGGCCTGATTGGGCGTTTCCTCTTTGAGGAGATCGTGAATAAAGAAACCGGCGAGGTGTTTGCCGAGGTGAATCAGCCCATCACGGTGGAAATCCTCGATTTTATTAAAGACAATCATCTTACCGAGATTCAAATTCTGCGCATCGATGAAGATGCTTCCGACACGGCGCTGCGCGATACTTTGGCGGCGGGAAAAATTGACTCGCAGGAAGACGCCATTCGCGAGATTTATAAGCGCCTGCGTCCCGGTGATCCACCGACGCCGGAGATAGCCAAATCGCTTTTCTGGAATTTGTTTTCCAATCCCAAGCGTTACAATCTTTCGGTTGTGGGCCGCATCAAAATGAACCAGAAGTTCGGTCTGGATATTCCATTGGAGAACCGGCTGCTGAATCTGGAAGATCTCAAAGCCGTCATGAAGTACATCATCGACCTGAGAAACGGCATCGGTCAGATTGACGACATTGACCATCTGGGCAATCGGCGGGTTCGCGCAGTCGGCGAATCGCTGGAAAACCAGTTTCGTGTCGGGTTGGTCCGGATGGAACGGGCGATCATCGAGCGGATGTCGATTCAGGACTTGGAAGGCTCCATGCCGCATGACCTGATCAACTCCAAGCCGGTGACCGCGGCGATCAAAGAATTTTTTGGCAGCAGCCAGTTGTCGCAATTCATGGACCAGACCAATCCGTTGTCCGAGGTCACTCACAAGCGCCGTTTGAGCGCTTTGGGTCCGGGCGGGTTGACAAGAGAGCGCGCCGGGTTTGAAGTTCGTGATGTGCATCCGACGCATTATGGCCGTATTTGTCCGATCGAGACTCCTGAGGGGCCCAACATCGGACTGATCGCATCTCTTAGCACTTACGCCAGGGTCAACGAATACGGGTTCATCGAAACACCGTATCGAAAGGTGAAAAACGGTTATGCCAAGAGCGATATAGAGTTTCACACCGCATTGATTGAAGACCAGTTCATCATTGCTCAGGCGAACGCGGAACTGGATGAAGATAAAAAGTTTTCCAACGAGATCATTTCAGCGCGTAAAGGCGGAGATTTTATTCTCTCCCCCAGCGACAAAGTCGATTACATGGATGTGTCGCCCAAGCAGTTGATCAGCGTCGCCGCATCGCTCATTCCGTTTTTGGAAAACGACGACGCCAACCGCGCTCTGATGGGTTCCAATATGCAGCGCCAGGCCGTTCCTCTTTTGCAGGCGGAGGCCCCTTTAGTGGGTACGGGCATGGAGGTGATGGTGGCGCATGATTCCGGCGCCGTCATCATTGCAGAAAACGATGGAGAAGTGATCAGTGCCGATGCCACCCGAATCGTTGTCAGAACCCAGGGTAAAAAGCGAGGACACGTCAAAAACAAACGCAGTCGATTGGTTGACTCGAATGTGGATATCTATACCCTGAATAAATATCAACGGTCGAATCAGAACACCTGTATCAATCAGAAGCCGTTGGTGACCTCCGGAACGAAGGTTAAGGCCGGCGATGTTCTGGCCGACGGGCCTTCGACCGATCGCGGGGAGTTGGCGCTGGGGCGAAACGCGCTGGTTGCGTTCATGCCCTGGGAAGGTTACAACTTTGAGGATGCGATCATCGTTGGTGAGCGGTTGGTCAAGGAAGATGTTTACACCTCCATCCACATTGAAGAGTTTGAAGTGGAGGCGCGCGATACCAAGCAGGGGAAGGAAGAAATCACCCGCGACATTTCCAACGTCGGGGAAGAGGCTCTCAAAAATCTGGACGACAGCGGCATCATCCGAATCGGCGCAGCGGTCAAGGCAAATGATATTCTGGTGGGAAAGGTGACGCCAAAGGGTGAAACCCAGCTCAGCCCGGAAGAAAAACTCTTGAAGGCCATTTTTGGCGAAAAAGCCGGTGACGTGCGCGACACTTCACTTCGCGTTCCCCCAGGCGTGTCGGGAACCGTGATCGATGTGAAGGTGTTCTCCAGAAAGGGCGTCGATAAGGATTCCCGCACGCTGGCTATTGAAGAAGAAGAAATCAGCCGCATCGAAACCGATTTCAATGATGAGATTAAAATTGTCAAAAGCGAGACCGAAAAAGGGGTCGTTCAATTGCTTTTAGGCAAGCAGGTCGCGAAGCCCGCCACCATCGGCAAACACAGTTTTAAAAAGGGAGATGTGCTGTCCGAGGAGATGCTGGCAAAAGTCGGGCTCAAGGATCTGGTGAAAATTCCAGCCAAAGATGTCGACCCCGATCAGTTGGAGGCTATGGAAGAAAGCTGTAAGGATCAGGTGCATATCCTTAAAACCATGATGGACGAGAAAATCTCACGATTAAAAAAAGGTGACGATCTTGCGCCTGGGGTCATCAAGCTGGTCAAGGTGTTCATGGCCATGAAGCGAAAACTGCAGGTAGGCGATAAGATGGCAGGACGGCACGGAAATAAAGGCGTCGTGTCGAAAATCGTTCCTGAAGAAGACCTGCCATACATGGAAGATGGAACCCCGATCGAGCTCATTTTAAACCCGCTCGGCGTTCCCTCCCGAATGAATGTGGGGCAGATCTTGGAAACAAACCTGGGGATGGCGGCAAAAGCCACGGGGAAACACATGGCCACTCCGGTTTTTGACGGCGCCAAGGAAGAAGAAGTCCGTGCTTTCCTGGAAGAGGGCAACTGTTCACCGACCGGCAAGGTGACCCTCTATGATGGACGCGCCGGGTATCCCTTTCGCCAGCAGGTGATGGTGGGCTATATTTACATGCTGAAATTGCATCACCTGGTCGATGATAAAATCCATGCTCGTTCCACCGGTCCCTATTCTCTGGTCACTCAGCAGCCGCTGGGAGGGAAGGCGCAGTTCGGTGGGCAAAGACTCGGGGAAATGGAGGTCTGGGCTCTGGAAGCTTATGGTGCGGCCTATACCCTGCAGGAGATGTTGACGGTAAAATCCGATGATGTCGAAGGTCGCAAGCGAATGTACGAAGCGATCGTCAAGGGCGATACAAATTTAAACCCCAGTTTGCCCGAATCGTTCAACGTTCTCGTCAAGGAGTTGCAGAGTCTGGCGATCGACGTGGAATTGATAGAATCCGAAAAATAAAGTTCCAGAAATCATATCCAACCCCAAGGGTTGAAAAGAGTTTTTATAAATCCTCTATAGGAGATAAACCTGGTGGATAGCTTTACATTATTTGAAAAGCCCAAAAATCCCATCATGTTTGACGCCATGCGTGTTCGACTGGCGTCACCCGAGAAAATTCGTTCCTGGTCGTACGGAGAAGTAAAGAAACCCGAAACCATCAACTACCGGACATTTAAGCCCGAACGGGATGGATTATTCTGTGCAAAAATCTTCGGTCCGGTCAAGGATTGGGAATGCAACTGCGGAAAGTACAAACGCATGAAGCACAAGGGAGTGGTTTGTGAAAAGTGCGGTGTTGAAGTCATCCTGTCCAAAGTGCGAAGAGAGCGGATGGGCCACATCGAACTCGCCAGCCCGGTGGCTCATATCTGGTATTTCAAGGGTCTTCCAAGTCGGCTCGGCCACATTCTGGATATCAGTCTGAAGGATCTGGAGCGGGTCATCTATTTTGAAAACTACATCGTGGTGGACCCCGGCGATTCCGACCTCAAAGAAGGGCAGCTCCTGAGCGAGGACGAATTCCGTGAAAATGAGCTGGAATTTGCCGACACCTTCAAGGCCAGTATTGGCGCCGAAGGAATTCTGGAGCTGTTAAAGCAGATCAACCTGGACGAATTGGCGGTAACGCTTAAAGAAGACATGCTGACCACCAAGTCGGTCATGAACAAGAGAAAGTTCGCCAAACGTTTAAAAATCATTGAGGCCTTTCGTAAATCGGGGAACCGGCCGGAATGGATGATTCTAAAAGTCATCCCGGTAATACCGCCGGAACTCAGGCCGCTTGTGCCGCTGGATGGCGGCAGGTTTGCCACATCGGACTTGAACGATCTCTATCGAAGGGTCATCAACAGGAACAACCGCTTGAAACGGCTTCAGGAGTTGAAAGCCCCGCAAATCATCATTCGCAACGAAAAGCGCATGTTGCAGGAAGCGGTTTCTGCTCTGTTTGACAACGGCAGACGCGGGCGAACCCTGCGCGGCACCAACAAGCGGCCGCTGAAATCCTTAAGCGATATGTTGAAGGGAAAGCAAGGGCGGTTTCGGCAGAACCTGTTAGGAAAGCGCGTGGATTATTCGGGCCGTTCGGTAATCGTCGTGGGGCCGGAATTGAAGTTTCACCAGTGCGGACTTCCCAAAAAGATGGCGCTGGAATTGTTCAAGCCGTTTATTTTTAACCGGCTCGAGCAAAAAGGCTATGCCGCCACAATAAAAACAGCGAAAAAGATGGTCGAGCAGGAACGATCCGAAGTGTGGGAGGTGCTGGAAGAAGTGGTGCAGGATCATGTCGTTCTCTTGAACCGCGCACCCACCCTGCACAGGCTGGGAATCCAGGCATTTCAACCCATTCTCATCGAAGGCAAGGCCATCCAGATCCATCCTCTCGTTTGTACCGCGTTCAACGCCGATTTTGACGGTGACCAGATGGCTGTACACGTTCCTTTGTCGATGGAAGCCAGGGTGGAGTCGAAACTGTTGATGATGTCCACCAACAATGTATTGTCTCCCTCCAATGGCCGGCCCATTGCCGTGCCCTCTCAGGATATTGTGCTGGGTTGCTACTACATGACCAAAATTCGCGGTGCCATGCAGGGTGAGGGAAAAGTGTTTGCCGGGCCAAAAGAGGTGATTGCCGCCTTTGATGCCGATGCCGTCGACTTGCAGGCCCGTATCATTGTGAGAATCAACGGGGAATTGGTTCAGACGACCACGGGCCGCGTGCTCATGGGGGAAATATTGCCGAAGGAAATGCCTTTCTCCCTGGTGAACCGGCTGCTGGATAAGAAATCTCTCTCCGACTTGATTTCGCAATCCTTTCTTCGCATGGGCCGTGAGCGAACCGTGATATTGCTCGATGACGTCAAGCGATTGGGCTTTAAATATGCCACAGAAGCGGGGTTGACGATTTCCATGGATCAAATGCGGATTCCGCAAGCGAAAAATACACTCGTCAAAAAAACCAACGACGAAGTCCTCAGGGTATACAACCAATACCGCGATGGGCTGATAACCAATGGCGAGCGCTACAATAAAGTCATCGACATCTGGGCGCATGTGACCGAAAAAGTGTCCGAAGAAATGTTTCGCGAACTGGAAGAGGAAGACGAGAGAATCATCGCCGGTGAAGATGAGAAGAATTTCAACTCCATTTTTATCATGGCCGATTCGGGCGCAAGAGGGAGTGCCCAGCAACTCCGCCAGTTGGCTGGAATGCGCGGCTTGATGGCCAAGCCTTCCGGTGAAATCATCGAAACGCCCATCACGGCAAATTTCCGTGAAGGCTTGTCGGTCATACAGTATTTTATTTCCACCCACGGCGCTAGAAAAGGCCTGGCGGACACGGCTCTAAAAACCGCCAATTCGGGCTATCTGACCCGACGCCTGGTGGATGTGGCCCAGGATATCATTATTCAGGAAGATGATTGCGGAACCATGAAGGGGGCGCTCGTTTCATCCCTCGTCGAGGCCGGCGAGATCATTCAGCCTCTTAATGAGAGAATCCTTGGGCGGACGGCTCTGGAAGATGTGATCGATCCTTTCACCGATGAGGTTTTGGTGAAGGCGAATGACTTGATTGATGAGGGTCGGGTTGAGGCGATTGATAATGCCGGTATCGAGAGCGTATGGCTGCGCTCCTGTCTTACCTGTGAATCAAAGCACGGCATCTGCATCAAGTGTTACGGACGCAATATGGCGACCCTGGACTGGGTGGAAGTCGGCGAGCCCGTCGGCGTCATCGCGGCGCAGTCGATCGGCGAACCGGGGACCCAGCTCACCATGCGGACTTTTCACATTGGCGGCACGGCAAGCCGCGTGGTGGAACAAACCACCTTGAGCACCAAAAGAGGTGGAGTTGTTCAGTATAAGGGGTTGCGCACCATCAAGAATCAACGGGGCGAGATCGTGGTCATGAACCGCAACGGTCACATAATCATCCAGGATGAGAATGGCCGCGAGAAGGAAAAATATGCCGTGGTCTATGGCGCCAAGTTAAAAGTCAATGACGAGCAGGAAGTGCAGACCGATCAAACGCTGGTGGAGTGGGATCCTTATACAAATTCCATTTTGACGGAAGTTGCTGGAACCATCGCCTACGGAGACCTCATCGAAGGGTTGACCATGAAGGAAGACTTCGATGAAATCACCGGGCTTTCGACCAAAGTCATCATCAGTCACCGCGATGAAAAGAAGCAGCCACGTATCTCCATCAAGGACGAGCAGGGTGAAACCGTCCGCCGCTATCTTTTGCCGGCCGGGGCGCACGTCAACGTGCATGAAGGGGACGCCGTGAACGCTGGCGATGTCATCGTCAAAATTCCCCGCGAATCCGCCAAGACCAAAGATATCACCGGGGGTCTTCCGCGCGTGGCAGAGCTTTTTGAGGCCAGAAAGCCGCACGAGCAGGCCACGATTTCCGAAATTTCCGGAAAGGTGAAGTTTGGCGGTTTTGTCAAGGGAATGAGGAAGGTGGTTGTGGTCAGCGACGCCGGAGATGAATGTGAATACCTGATTCCCCGCGGCAAACACATCAACGTCCATGAGGAGGATGAAGTGGTGGCTGGCGAAGCCTTGATGGATGGCGCTTCAAACCCGCATGATATCCTCAAGGTATTGGGAGAAAAAGAGCTTCAAAATTATCTGGTCAACGAAGTTCAGGAGGTCTACCGCTTACAGGGCGTAGCCATCAACGACAAGCACATTGAAGTGATCGTCCGCCAGATGCTGAGACATCTCATCGTCGAAGATCCGGGAGACACGGAATTTTTGGTCGGCGAACAGGTGACCAAAAAAGTATTCAATGAGGTGAATCAGGAAGTTATCAAGGGCAAAAAGAAGCCCGCCAAAGGAGTTCCGGTTCTATTGGGGATCACAAAGTCCTCACTGAGTACAGAAAGCTTTATCTCTGCGGCATCCTTCCAGGAGACGACCCGGGTTTTGACCGAGGTCAGTGTCAGCGGCAAGCAAGACAACCTGGTCGGATTGAAAGAGAATGTGATCATGGGCCGCTTGATTCCGGCTGGCACGGGTTGCCGCGCATATTCGGGAATTCGAATTGAAGAGCCGGAAATGGAAGAAGTAGAAAAACAAGTGGAAGAAGTGCCCTTGGAAGTAGAATAAACATTTTAAACAGGCGTATTTTGCTTGACTCGTGAGAAAAGGATGCTAGAATTACTGACTTTTCACGCCTCGAACTATCGAATTATAACCATTTGATTTTATTGCGGCATTCAGGAGCCCAGCTTGGGTGATCCTGTGCCCCTGTGGTTATTTTATTAGGAGAGTACCATTTGCCGACCATCAATCAACTAGTGCGCTCAGGCCGCAAGGCACCTGAGAGGAAAACTGCGAGTCCGGCCCTGAAATCGTGTCCGCAAAAAAGAGGTGTGTGTGTGAGGGTTTACACCTCCACCCCCAAAAAGCCAAATTCCGCATTGCGAAAAGTTGCCAGGGTCAGGCTGACAAACGGCATGGAAGTGACCACCTATATCCCCGGCGTCGGGCACAATTTGCAGGAACACTCCATCGTGATGATTCGCGGGGGGCGGGTCAAAGACCTTCCTGGCGTTCGCTATCACGTTGTCAGGGGTTCCCTCGATACCTTGGGGGTTGAAAGCAGAAAGCAGGGACGGTCCAAGTACGGCGCGAAGATGCCGAAAACCTCGTAAATTAATAGATATTCAACTAACCGGAAGTCATGGCAAGAAGAAGAGAAGCGCAAAAGAGAAAAGTTTCCCCCGATCCCAAGTATAACGATATTCTCGTGGGCCGGTTCATCAATAATATTCTGCGTCAGGGGAAAAAGAGCCTGGCGGAGCGTATATTTTATTCCGCGTTGGATGCGGTTGGGGAAAAGGTCAATGACGATCCGATCAAGGTCTTCAGGAAAGCCGTTGAAAATGCGGCCCCTTTGCTTGAGGTGCGGTCGCGGCGCGTTGGCGGGGCGACTTACCAGGTGCCCGTTGAGGTGAATGAAAGCCGGCGGATTGCGCTCAGCATTCGCTGGGTGATTCAAAATGCCAGATCCCGGGCGGGAAAATCCATGTCCGAAAAGCTCACCGGGGAAATTGTGGATGCTTACAATAACGCCGGAGGCGCGATCAAAAAGAGGGAAGAAGTGCACCGTATGGCAGACGCCAACAAGGCATTCGCGCATTACCGGTGGTAAAAATCCAGCAAACATCAGATAAAGAATAAATAAACAGCATGAGCAAAAATTCACAGGTGGATAAAAGGCGCAATATTGGGATCATCGCCCACATCGACGCGGGGAAAACCACGACGACAGAGCGGATTCTGTATTATACCGGCCGAAGCCATAAAATTGGGGAAGTGCACGATGGCACGGCAACCATGGACTGGATGGAGCAAGAGCAAGAGCGCGGAATAACCATCACTTCCGCCGCCACCACCTGTTTTTGGGATGGCCACCAGATCAACATTATCGACACTCCCGGCCATGTGGATTTTACCGCGGAGGTGGAGCGTTCCCTGCGTGTTCTTGACGGCGCCATCGGCGTTTTCTGTGCGGTTGGAGGTGTGGAACCGCAGTCGGAAACCGTATGGCGTCAGGCGTCCAAGTATAAGGTTCCCAGAATCGGTTTTGTCAATAAGATGGACCGCTCCGGGGCGGATTTTCTTGGGTGCGTGGGTCAGATTAAAGATCGGTTGAATGCCAACCCTGTCATTTTGCAATTGCCTCTGGGGAGTGAAGAGAAATTTATCGGTGTGATCGACCTGGTCTTGATGAAGGCCAATGTGTATAGCGATGAGAAGGGTAAGGGCGAGATTTTCGATGAGGTTGAGATTCCCGAGGAATATAAGGAGCAGGCCGAAGAGTACAGGGAGTATTTGATGGAGGCGGTTTCCGATATCGATGAATCGATCATGGAGAGGTTTCTTGGTGGAGAGGAAGTCTCGACCGAGGAAATCTATGCGGCCTTGCGTAAGGGGGCCCTGGAGTTGAAATTCACTCCCATTTTTTGTGGAGCGGCCTTCAAGAATAAGGGCGTGCAGCAGCTTCTCAATGCAGTGGTTCATTACCTTCCCTCTCCGGTGGAGATTCCGGCGATCAAGGCAGAGAACCCCAATACCCAGGAAGAGGTGGTGCGGGAGCCGGATTCTAAGGAGCCGCTTTCCGCGTTAGCCTTTAAGATCATGACGGACCCCTTTGTCGGACAGTTGGCGTTTGTTCGCGTGTATTCAGGAGAATTGAAAAGCGGGTCTTATGTTTACAACTCCACGAAAAATCAGAGGGAGCGAGTCGGTCGCCTTCTCAGGATGCACGCAAATAAGAGGGAAGAGGTTCAGTCTGTGAAAGCGGGAGATATTGCCGCCGCAGTGGGGCTGAAAAAAACATTTACGGGGGATACTCTTTGTGTTCAGGATCATCCTGTGATATTGGAAGCCATTTCCTTTCCCGAGCCGGTCATCTCTGTGGCCATCGAGCCCAAAACCAAGGCGGAGCAGGATAAGCTTTCAGATTGTCTCATTAAGCTTCTTCAGGAAGATCCGACCTTCAACGTTAAAGTGGATCCTGAAACCAATCAAACCGTCATTTCCGGAATGGGCGAGTTGCACCTTGAGATTCTGGTGGACAGAATGCGCCGTGAGTTTTCTCTGGACGTGAATGTTTCCAAGCCGCAGGTGGCTTACAAAGAGACCATCACCAAGCCCGTTGAGCACAATTTCAAGTACGTCAAGCAAACCGGTGGACGGGGCCAGTACGGGCATGTGGAAATTCTGGTTGAGCCGAGAGAGCCGGGAACCGGATTTGAATTTGTGAATAAGATTGTTGGTGGCGCGATTCCCAGAGAGTATATCCCCGCCGTTCAAAAGGGGGTTGAGGAGGCGATGAGCCGGGGGGTTCTTTGTGGATACAACGTGGTGGATGTGGGGGTGACCCTGGTTGACGGTTCCTATCACGATGTGGATTCGTCTGAAATGGCATTTAAGATCTGTGCCTCTATCGCTTTCAAGGAGGCGTGCAATAAAGCCGCCCCTGTTTTATTGGAACCCATCATGGATGTGGAAGTTGTGACCCCTGAGGATTTCATGGGGGATGTGATCGGAAACTTGAACTCCAAGCGGGGGAAGATAAAAGATCTGAGTGACAGGGCGGGAGCCAAGGTGATTCGTTCTGAGGTTCCGCTTTCTGGAATGTTCGGGTACTCAACGGATTTGCGGTCGGCCACGCAGGGCCGGGCCACTTATTCCATGGAATTTTCGAAATACGAAGCCATTCCCTCCGCAATTGCGGAAGAATTGATTGCTAAGGCGACCGGCAAGGAAAAATTAGCGGTCTAACAAGAAACCAAAAAAAACAAACATAATCTGGAGTAAATCAGCATGGCAAAAGAAAAATTTGTCCGGGATAAACCTCATTTAAATGTTGGTACCATTGGTCATGTGGATCATGGGAAAACCACCCTGACGGCGGCGATCACTGAGGTATTGGCGGGAAAAGGCTTTGCGGAAAAAATTGCCTTTGACCAGATCGACAAGGCTCCCGAGGAAAAAGAACGCGGCATCACTATTGCCATCGCCCATGTGGAATACAATACGGAAAGCCGGCATTATGCCCATGTGGATTGTCCGGGGCATGCCGACTATGTGAAAAATATGATCACGGGTGCCGCACAAATGGACGGCGCCATTTTGGTTTTAAACGCATCGGACGGGCCAATGCCGCAGACGCGTGAGCACATTCTTTTGGCGCGTCAGGTGGGTGTCCCGAAGATCGTGGTGTTCATGAACAAAGTGGACATGGTCGATGATCCTGAGCTGTTGGATCTGGTAGAGCTGGAAGTTCGGGAATTGTTGGATAAATACGAGTTTCCTGGGGATGAAATCCCTGTGATCCGGGGAAGTGCGCTGCATGCCTTGGAAAATCCCGCCGACGAGGAAAAGACCAAGTGCATCTGGGAGTTGATGGAAGCCTTGGACACCTACTTTCCGATTCCAGATCGCCCGGTAGATAAGCCTTTTTTGATGCCGATCGAAGATATTTTCAGCATTTCGGGCCGCGGAACGGTGGCGACCGGACGTGTGGAAACCGGAATCGTCAAAGTGGGAGAAGAGGTGGAAATTGTTGGGTTTCGTCCCACGACCAAAACGGTGGCGACCGGCGTGGAGATGTTCCGGAAGTTATTGGATGAGGGGCGGGCCGGAGAAAATGTCGGCATCCTGCTGAGAGGAACCAAGCGCGATGATATCGAGCGCGGTCAGGTTCTGGCCAAGCCTGGGAGTATCACTCCGCACACCAAGTTCAGTGCCGAAGTTTATATTTTGACGAAAGATGAAGGCGGGCGGCACACTCCGTTTTTCAACGGGTATCGTCCGCAGTTTTATTTCCGAACCACGGACGTGACCGGTGTCGCGACCCTCCCGTCGGGAGTGGAGATGGTGATGCCGGGGGATAATGTCACACTTGAAATTCAATTGATCACGCCTGTGGCGATGGCAGAGGGGCTTCGTTTCGCTATTCGCGAAGGCGGTCGCACTGTTGGGGCCGGGGTCGTTAACAAGATACTGGAATAATGAACGATCAAAAAATCAAGATTAAGCTCAAAGCTTACGACCATAAACTTCTTGACTGGTCAGTGAGCGAAATTGTGGAAACCACCCGGCGCACAGGCGCGAGAGTGGTGGGGCCAATTCCCCTTCCCACGGTGAAAAATAAATGGACCGTACTCAGGTCCCCGCATGTGGATAAAAAATCCCGGGAACAATTCGAGATTCGAACCCACAAGCGGATCTTGGAAATTCTGGAGCCCACGCCGCAAACGGTGGATGCCCTGATGAAGCTGGATTTATCCGGTGGGGTGGATATCGAGATCAAGCTTTAATCTCAAACGGCGGGCCTGGCAAGGTATATAGGAAAATATGAAAGGCATTTTAGGAAAAAAAGTAGGGATGACGCAAGTCTTCTCTGAGAAAGGGAATTGCATTCCGGTGACGGTGATCCAGGTGGATAAATGCGTTCCAGTTCTTAAGAGGACCCAGGAGAAAAATGGCTATGAAGCGGTGCTTGTTGCTTATGGGGAAAGAAAACCCAAGCACACAAACCAACCGATGCAGGGTTTTTATGACAAGCTCAAGTCCTCGCCCGCACGATTGCTCGCGGAATTTAGAGACAGCGATCTGGAGGATGGCGAAATTGGAAAACCCTTGAAGGTGGATATGTTTGGTGAAGGGGACCGGGTCAGCGTCATTGGGAAATCCAAGGGCCGCGGGTTTGCAGGTGTCATGAAGCGCCACGGCTTTGGCGGGGCTCCCGGCTCCCATGGGCATGCGGAAATTTTTCGCGGCGGTGGATCGATTGGTATGCACACCTATCCGGGAAGAGTGTTGAAGGGCAAAAAGATGCCCGGTCGAATGGGAGGAAAAACCGTTCATGTGCAGAACCTCAAGGTGGTGCGCGTGGACAGTGAGAACAATGTCCTTTTGATACAGGGAGCGGTCCCGGGGCCGAACGGTTGTATCGTGAAAATCATTAAGTCTGAAAGAGCCTAGAAGAAATGCCGGAACTGGATTTGCTGGACGCGAACAATAAAAAAGTGGGAACCGTTGAGGCTTCCTCCTCAGTATTCGAGGCCGAAGTTAAAGAGCACCTCGTTCACCAGTATGTGGTGCATCAGTTAGCCGCCCGCAGGGGTGGAAACGCCGCAACCAAAAGCAATAAGGGCGAGTTGCACGGCAGCGGTAAGAAGCCCTGGAAGCAGAAGGGAACGGGCCGCGCCCGCGCGGGTAATTCCCGGTCTCCTATCTGGCGGGGCGGGATGACGGTTTTTGGTCCCACACCCAGAGATTACGGGTTTAAAATGTCGAAGAAATCGAAAAAACTTGCCCTCAAATCCATTTTGACCGACATGGTCAAGGATCAGAGGCTGGCAGTGGTGGATAAGCTGACACTGGAAAACCCAAAGACCAGTGAGGCTGTGCAGCTTTTAAAGAATTTGAATTCCTCGCGAAAAACCCTGTTTTTGCTTGCCGATAAAAATTCCAATCTGGAATTAGGAGTCCGCAATATTCCCAACGTGGATGTCCTTTTGGTGGACGGGCTCAACGTTTACGATCTGGCGATGCATGAGAAAGTGTTTTGTACCCCGCAAGCGTTGAAAAAAATTGAGGAGCGATTGGCCTGATGGATCTTTATCGCGTTATACAGAAACCCCTGGTGACAGAAAAAAGCACCCAATTGCAGGAAGATGGCAACTGGGTGGCCTTTCGTGTCAATCCGGGCGCAAATAAAATTCAGATCAAAAAAGCAATTGAGAAAATTTTCAATGTCAGCGTGCTTCAAGTGAATACGGTAAACGTCCGCGGTAAAAGCCGTCGATTCGGCAGGAACATCGGCGTGTCGAAAAACTGGAAAAAGGCCATGCTGAGATTGAAAGATGGCGATAAAATCGAAATGTTTGAGGGAGTCTGATCGGTATGCCCATTAGGAAATTAAATCCACGGTCGGCGGGAGTGCGGTTTCAAACCATTTCCGGGTTTGACGAAATCACCAAGAGCACGCCTGAGAAAAGCCTTCTCGTGTACATCCCCCGAAAGGGCGGCCGCAACAACAAGGGCCGGATCACTGCCAAGCGGCGTGGTGGAGGGCACAGGAAACTTTATCGCCGGATTGATTTTAGGAGGAACAAAGATAATATCGAAGCGCGGGTGGCGGGAATCGAGTACGACCCCAACCGCTCCGCAAATATCGCCTTGCTGGTTTACAAGGACGGGGAGAAGCGCTATATCCTTTCTCCTGCCAAGCTATCGGTTGGAGACATCGTTTCCTCGGGTAAGGATGCTGAGGTCAAGGTGGGCAACTGCCTGCCTCTGGAAAATATCCCGGAGGGAACCCTGGTTCACAATGTGGAGCTGCGGCCCGGAAAAGGCGGCCAGTTGGCGCGCACCGCAGGTAACTCCACCCAGTTGATGGCTAAAGAAGGACAGTTTGCGACACTCAAACTCTCCTCGGGAGAGGTTCGTCTGGTGGAAAAAAAATGCCGCGCGACGATCGGAACGGTTGGAAACGCCGACTTTGAAAATATTTCCATCGGAAAAGCCGGAAGGAAACGCTGGATGGGAATCCGGCCCAGGGTTCGGGCGGTGGCGATGAATCCGGTGGATCACCCGATGGGCGGTGGCGAAGGTCGGTCATCCGGAGGCCGGCATCCTTGTAGTCCCTGGGGGCAGATCGCCAAGGGTTTGAAGACCCGTAAGGTGAAAAAAGAGTCGAACAAATATATTTTGTCTAAACGTAAAAAGAAATAAAAGCCTAGAGGCTGGGTTGAAAAAATTATGGCACGCTCGTTAAAAAAAGGGCCTTTCGTAGACAGGCACCTGGAAAAAAAAGTGGAAGAGATGAACCGGCTGAACGACAGAAAAATCATCAAGACGTGGTCTCGCCGGTCCACAGTAACCCCCGACTTTGTCGGTCACACCCTGGCGGTGCATAACGGGAAAAAGTTCATCCCGGTGTTTGTCGCCGAAAATATGGTGGGCCATAAGCTGGGAGAGTTTTCGCCAACGCGAACCTTTCGATCGCATGGCGGCAAAACTAAAAAAGCCGTCACTAAATAAACAAAACGGAATATTGAGCCATCATGGAAGTTAGAGCCATCCTCAAGCACACGCGAACCGCCCCCCGGAAAGCCCGGTTGGTTGCGGATATGATTCGCGGAAAAAATGTGAACGATGCGATGAATACCTTGGCGTTTCTCCGCAAGCGAGTTGCCCAGGAGTTTCAAAAACTGCTGAAGTCGGCCATAGCCAATGCGGAAGAGAATCATAAAGTCGTCGATGTGGATGACCTGGTGATCAAAAGGGTAAATGTCGACGAAGGTGTGACCTGGAAGCGCAACATGCCAAGAGCCCGGGGAATGGCGACGATGATTCGCAAGAGAACAAGCCATATCACCGTAATATTAGACGAAAAACTGGTTTCGGAGGAATAACGTGGGTCAAAAAGTTCATCCCTATGGTTTTCGATTGGGCTACAACAAGACGTGGATATCCAACTGGTATGCCCGAAAGGAGTATTCGGATTTTCTGGTGGACGATATCAAACTCCGAAAATATATCACCGACTCACTCTCGCACGCAGGGATATCGAAAGTGGAAATCGAACGCTCCGCCAACCGGGTGCGCATCAATATCCACACCGCGCGGCCAGGGATCATCATCGGAAAAAAAGGGTTGGAGGTCGACCGTCTTAAGGAAGAACTGCAAAAAGTGATGAATGGCAAGCAGGTCAGCCTCAATATCAAAGAAGTCCGAAGGGGCGAGTTGGATGCGGCCCTCATCGCGCAGAATATTGCTCTGCAACTTGAAAAAAGAATATCATTTCGCCGGGCGATGAAGAAAAGCGTTGTTTCCGCCCTCCGTTTTGGAGCGAAGGGGATAAAGATCCGGGTTTCAGGACGATTGGGGGGTGCGGAGATTGCGAGGAGCGAATGGTATCGTCAGGGCCGGGTGCCTTTGCACACTCTGCGGGCAGACATCGATTACGGAACCGCTTCCTCGAAGACCACCTTTGGGATCATCGGTGTGAAAGTGTGGGTTTACCGCGGGGACATCCTTCCTGAAAAAGGGGATTCGATTCCGGCGTTTGCCAAGGGAAAAGCTGACAGCGAAAAGAGTTGATCCAGGATGGCCTCATGAAAAAGGGGCGAGTCCTCTAAGCGAATACAATATTATAATTTTTTATCTGGAGGGTTGGCATCATGTTGATGCCCAAGAAAGTCAAATACCGCAAGCGGCACAAAGGCCGGATGCGTGGGACTGCGTATCGTGGCGGCAGGTTGAGCTTTGGCTCATTTGGCCTGCAAGCTTCGGAATGCGGCCGGATCACCAACCGGCAAATTGAGGCGGCCCGTATCGCGATGACCCGTTATGTGAAGCGCGGCGGCAAGATTTGGCTCAGAATATTTCCCGACAAACCGGTTTCTAAAAAACCCGCCGAAACCCGCATGGGCAAGGGCAAGGGGAATCCGGAATATTGGGTGGCCGTGGTGAAGCCCGGACGGGTGTTGTATGAGATGGAGGGGGTTCCGGAAGCGGTGGCCAAGGAAGCATTTCGCCTGGCCGCCCACAAGCTGCCGGTGGCCACCCGTTTTCTCACGGAATCATAAGAAAATTATCAGCAAATTTTTGGAAAGATTATGAAAGCATCAGATGTCAGAGACCTCTCTGAAAAAGAGAGGCAGGAAAAAGCGGATGATTTGCAACAGGAGTATTTCAACCTGAAGTTTCAACTGGCGACCGGGAAAATTGAAAACCCGAGCCGGCTGAGACTCATTCGAAGAGATATTGCCCGGATAAGAACCATCCAGAGGGAAGCCCAGAGTAATGCCAATAACGAGGAAGAAGCGAAATCCTGAGGCAAAAATCAGGATCCGGTTAAAAGGTTATTTTCAAGGAGAAGCTTTTGAAGAGCGCGGTCAATAAGAAAACCCTGACGGGAACCGTTGTCAGCAACAAAATGGACAAAACGGTGGTGATCAAAGTGGTGCGCCGGTTTGCTCATCCAACGTTTAAAAAAGTTGTTCGGACAACCAACAAGTATAAAGTTCACGATGAGAAAAATGAGTGTCAGCCCGGTGATTTCATCAGTGTTTGCGAGACCCGGCCGCTTAGCAAGGAAAAGCGCTGGCGTTTGACTGCGATCATTAAAAAAGCCACATTTGCGGATCAAGGAAAAGCGAAATGATACAACTGAGAACCGTTTTGGAAGTGGCGGATAATTCTGGGGCCCGAGTGGTGCAATGCATCAAGGTTTTAGGCGGGTCGCGTCGGCGTTATGCGAGAATCGGAGACGTGATCGTCGTGGCGTTAAAGGAAGTGGAACCCAACGGCTCCTTTAAAAAAGGAGAGGTTAAAAAAGCCGTTGTGGTACGAACCAAAAAAGAAATCCGCAGGCCAAACGGCAGTTACATCAAGTTCGACAATAACGCCGCGGTTTTGATCAACGATACGCGGGAACCCCTGGGAACAAGAATATTCGGTCCCGTTGCCCGTGAGTTGCGAGCCCGAAGATACATGAAGATTCTTTCCCTGGCCCCGGAGGTTTTGTGATGAATGTTATTCCAAAAAAATCGAAGCTGAAAAAAGATGATATTGTGCAAGTCATCTCCGGGCGCGAAAAAGGTAAAAAGGGCAAAGTCCTGTCTCTTCTTCCTCTGGAAAACCGGGTGCTCGTCGAAAAGCTGAACATGTACAAACGCCATATGAAAGGCGACGGTAAAACCAGGCAGGCGGGCATCGTGGAGCGCGAAGGAAAAATTGACATTTCCAATGTGCTTCTGGTTTGCGATAAGTGTGGCAAAGGGGTTCGCGTCAAACGCAAAAAACTGGAAGACGGGAAACGCGTCCGCGTGTGTGTTAAATGTGACGAAGTGATGGACAAGGTGTGATATGTCGAATTTAGAAATCAACTATAAAGAAAAGTATCGCGCCCAGATCCAAAAAGACCTGGGGCTGCAAAATGTAATGCAGGTTCCTCGGCTGAAAAAAATCGTCGTCAACATGGGGCTTGGAGAAGCATTGCAAAATGCCAAGCTGATCGAAGCCGGTGTCGAGCAAATCCAAATGATCACCGGCCAAAAACCGGTAATTACGCGCGCGAAGAAAGCCATCTCCAACTTTAAGCTGAGAGAAGGCGTGCCGATCGGCGTCATGGTCACCTTGCGGGGCCATCGAATGTATGAATTTTTTGAGAGGTTCGTGTCGTTTGCGCTTCCCAGAGTACGGGATTTCAAGGGACTTCCTCCAAAAGCGTTTGATGGTCGGGGAAACTATACCGTGGGGGTCAAGGAGCAATTGATTTTTCCGGAAATCAATTTCGACAAGGTAGAGCATATAAAAGGGATGAACATTACCATTTGCACGTCGGCTAAGAACGATGAAGAGGGCAGGTGCCTGTTGAAGAATCTGGGCCTGCCTTTAAGGAAATAACTTTCATCCCTGTTAGGGATGGGTAACCAACGGTAGTTTTTATGGCAAAAAAGTCACTGATCGCCAAGTCAAAGAGAAAACCTAAATTTCAGGTCAGAAGTTATAACCGGTGCCGGGTGTGTGGAAGACCCCGGGCGTTCCTGAGAAAATTCGGCATGTGCCGCATTTGTTTCAGAGGACGGGCATTGCGCGGGGAAATCCCCGGTGTGACCAAAGCCAGTTGGTAACAACCAACACGTTTTAACTTAGGAGATTCATTCAAACATGTCCATGACAGATCCCATTGCCGACCTTTTCACCCGTATTCGAAATGGTCTGATGGTCAACCACATCAAAGTAGATATCCCCAGTTCGCGCATGAAAGCCCGTATCGCCGAAATCCTGAAAGACGAAGGGTATATCAAAAACTATAAGGTTTATGAAGACGGCAAACAGGGGATATTACGTATTTATCTTAAATATCATAATGACGATCCGGTCATTAACGGGATAAAAAGAATCAGCAAACCCGGTCGACGCAATTATGTCGGGCGCGAGAAAATCCCCAAGGTGCTCAACGGATTGGGGACCGCCATCGTGTCGACGTCCTCAGGTGTCATCACTGATCAGGAATGTCGGGCAAAAGGTGTTGGCGGCGAAGTTCTCGGCTTTGTTTGGTAGCAAGTAAGGATTTGCCGATAGCAAAAACTAAGAATATAGATTTTTAGAGATTCTCAAAACTATGTCAAGAATTGGAAAATTACCTATAAAGATCCCCTCCGGGGTGGATTGCAAAAACGACGGCGGCGTGTTTCGGGTCAAAGGCCCGAAAGGCCAGTTGGAGAGAACCTTGCATCCAAACATGAAGATCGAGATGCAGGATGGGGAAATTCGAGTCATACGCCCGACCGACGGCAGGCAGGATCGGTCCTTGCACGGCCTGACCCGGACTTTGGTCAACAATATGGTTGCAGGGGTCACCGAAGGGTTTTCCAAACAGCTTAACATTGTTGGAGTGGGGTATCGGGTCGAACTCAAAGGAAAAAACCTGCTCCTCAATCTGGGCTTTTCCCACCCCATTGATTACCCGGCCATCGCGGGAGTCGAATTCGAGGTGGATCCGAAAAAGAACACGATCATCGTGAAGGGGATCGATAAACAAAAAGTGGGCCAGGCGGCGGCGGAAATCAGAAATTTTCGACCTCCAGAGCCTTACAAGGGCAAAGGGGTCATGTACTCAACCGAAAGAATCCAGAGAAAAGCTGGTAAAGCGGCCGCAGGGGCTAAGTAAGGGTTAATTTCATTATGAAAACAGCAGAACGACAACGCTTAAGAGAAAATAGGAAAAGACGGATCAAACGCAAGATCCAGGTGAACCCTGAGAAACTCAGGTTGTCCGTCTTTAGAAGTTCCAAACATATTTATGCACAAATTGTCGACGACAAAGCGGGGAAAACCCTGGCGTCAGCATCTTCGGCGTCATCCGGGTTCAAGGAAAAAATGAACACCGGAGGCAACGTGAAAGCCGCGGCCCTGGTGGGAAGTCTGCTGGGAGAAAAAGCGGTCAGTCTGGGAGTCAAGGAAGTCTATTACGATCGCAACGGGTTCATTTACGCGGGCCGAGTGAAAGCCCTGGCGGATGCGGTGAGAGAAAAAGGCGTTAAATTTTAAGTAGAGCTGGAAGCGTTTCACATAGCGCGAAATGCCAACAGGTGACTGGAGGTTTCATTGGCGGAAAAACAGGATAACAGGCAGGAATTCGTTGACAAAGTGGTCAAGATCAACCGCGTGGCCAAAGTGGTGAAAGGCGGCCGGAGATTCAGCTTCAGCGCGCTTGTGGTGGTGGGCAACCGGGAAGGCGAGGTGGGCTGGGGTCTGGGAAAAGCCAACGAAGTTCCCGAGGCAATCAGAAAAGGTGTGGAAAAAGCCAAAAAAAATCTGGTCCAGATCAGTCTGGATGGGTCCACCATTCCCCATGAAATTGTCGGGGCCTATGGTGCGGGCCGGGTGCTGTTGAAACCCGCGTCGCGAGGGACCGGTCTGATCGCGGGCGGCGCCGTTCGCGCCGTTTTGGAAGCTGTGGGAGTGCGCGATATCCTGACCAAATGTATTCGCACCAACAACCCGCATAACGTGGTCAAAGCGACCATTGAAGGTCTGACGTCTCTGCGCGATTCCAAAGACTTTGCCAGGATGCGTGGAAAATCGGCTTCTTAAGAAGACGACTGCTAAAGTCTGTGAGCAGGCTACGAAATACAGAGCGAAGATTTAAGGGAAACTCATGATAAAACTGTCAAATTTGAAACGAGCGCCGGGCGTTAAAAAAAATCCCAAACGCATTGGGCGAGGACCAGGTTCAGGAACCGGAAAGACTTCCGGGAGAGGGCAAAAGGGGCAAAAGTCCCGATCCGGCGGCAATCCGCATCCCTGGTTTGAAGGCGGACAAATGCCCTTGCAAAGGCGTTTGCCGAAGAGAGGGTTCACCAATATTTTTAGAAAAGAATATGAAATTGTCGACATCAGTCGATTAGGCAAAATCTCCAGTGACCTTCCGATCACGCCGGAAATCATGAAAGAGCACGGCTTGATTAAGAAACCGGAAAGGGTCAAAGTTTTAGCCAATGGAGATTTGTCCGTAGCGGTCACGGTGCATGCGCAGAAATTCAGCAAGTCCGCCAAGGAAAAAATTGAGAAGTCTGGTGGAAAGGCCATAATCATTTAATGAGTGGCGCTGCTGCATTTGGCAATATATTTAGAATTCCGGAGTTAAAAAAACGGGTTCTGTTCACGCTTGGAGTGCTGATCGTCTACCGGATCGGCGCCCATATTCCGACTCCGGGGATCAATTCGGCGGCGCTGGCTGAGCTGTTTGCTCAGGCGCGGGGTACCATACTCGGGTTTTTTGATATGTTTTCCGGCGGAGCGCTGAGCCGGTTGACGATTTTTGCCCTCGGCATCATGCCCTACATCAGCGCATCGATCATACTGCAATTGATGACCCTGGTGTCTCCTTACCTGGCGCGTTTGAAAAAAGAAGGTGAAGCCGGGCAGAAGAAAATCACCCAGTTCACCCGCTACGGAACGGTGCTGTTGTGTACCGTGCAGGGATCTGGAATTGCCGTGGGTTTAGAAGCAATGAAAAGCCCGGCAGGAACGCCGATCGTTCCTGAACCCGGATGGACTTTCCGGTTGATGGCCATTCTCACCCTCACCGCGGGGACGACATTTCTCATGTGGTTGGGTGAACAGATCACAGAGAGGGGAATTGGCAACGGGATTTCGCTTATCATTTTCGCGGGAATTGTAGCGGGAACGCCGGCGGCTATTTTTCAGTCCATGGATTTGATGGGAACCGGAGAACTGTCGGTTCTGGTCATGCTGTTTTTGATGGTGCTGATGATTGCGGTGATCGGGGCCATTGTTTTTACGGAAGGCGGCCAGAGAAGGATCCCGATCCAGTACGCCAAGCGGGTTGTCGGGCGAAAGATGTATGGCGGGCAGAACACGCACCTGCCCTTGAAGGTGAATACGTCTGGGGTTATCCCGCCGATTTTTGCCTCGTCCATCATCATGTTTCCGGCGACCATTGCGCAATTTGTGGATCATCCCTGGATGCAGACGGTTTCCGCCAGTTTGACGCCGGGAACGATCATCTACAGCATGATTTTTATTGGCGCAATATTCTTCTTTTGCTATTTTTATACCGCCGTTATTTTCAATCCAGTGGATGTGGCGGACAATATGAAAAAATACGGGGGCTATGTGCCGGGAATCCGCCCCGGGACCAAGACCTCGGAATATATTGATACGATACTCTCGCGGTTGACTTTTTATGGCGCGGTTTATCTTTCTTTGATCTGCATTTTGCCCGATTATTTGATAAAATATTTCAACATCCCATTCTATTTCGGTGGAACCAGCTTGTTGATCGTAGTCGGTGTCTCTTTGGACACCATGCAGCAGATAGAATCCCACATGGTCATGAGAAGTTATGACGGTTTTGTCAAAAAAGGCAGATTGAAAAGCCGCCGGGGCTGATCCATGAGGTTGATTTTGTTGGGTCCGCCAGGAGCGGGCAAAGGAACGCAGGCAAAAATGTTGAAGGAGAAATTTCATATCCCGCAGATATCCACCGGGGATATTTTAAGAAAAGCGGTGAGTGAGGATACGGACCTTGGAAAACGCGCCAGAGCGGTTATGGACGACGGGCGATTGGTTCCCGATGAGATTGTCATCGAATTGATCAAAGAAAAAATAAAAGAAGCTGATTGTTCTCGGGGGTTCATTCTGGATGGTTTTCCGAGAACCATTGTTCAGGCGGAGAAACTCAACGAAACACTTGAGGAAATGAATTTGGCAATAAATGCGGTCATCGATTTTGAAGTCAACCCTCAGGAGTTGATCACTCGACTGACGGGAAGACGATCGTGTTCCAACTGTGGCGCCATGTTTCATGACCAAACCCGCCCTCCGAAAAAAACCGGAGTCTGCGATGTTTGTGGAAACGAGCTTTATCAGCGTCCAGACGATAATAAAGAAACCATCCTCAAGCGTCTTGAGGTGTATGAAAATGAAACGGCCCCCCTCAAGGATTTTTACAGAAAACAGGGGAATCTGAAAACCATTGAGGGTCGGGGGTCTGTAGAAGAAATTTTTTCCCAAGTTTGCGCCCTGGTATCGTAACTATGTCGAAAGAAGAGTCTATTGAAGTGGAGGGAACGGTCTTAGAACCCCTTCCCAACGCCATGTTTAGAGTGGAGCTTGAAAACGGCCATAAAATCCTGGCGCACATATCGGGAAAAATGAGGATGCATTTTATCCGCATCCTGTCAGGAGATAAGGTGAAGGTTCAGCTCTCACCCTACGATCTGACCCGGGGGCGAATCACTTACCGGTATAAATAAAATCAAAACCCATCAACTCGATCGGAAAAATGAAAGTCAGAGCTTCAGTAAAACCCATTTGTAAAAAGTGTAAAGTGATCCGAAGGCGCGGCATTGTGCGGGTGCTTTGTGAGAACCCCAAGCACAAACAGCGGCAGGGATAATTACCAAAAACGTTCTGGCTTAAGCCAGGCGTGATCGAAGGGACAAAGGAGAAACCGTGGCAAGAATAGCGGGAATCGATATTCCGAGGGATAAGCGGGCGGTGATCGCCCTGACCTATATTTATGGGATAGGAAAACCGACATCCAAGGAAATACTGGCTAAAGCTAAAGTGTCTGAAGATGTCCGGATGAAGGACATGACCGAAGATGAGGTGTCTCGAATCCGGTCTGTCATCGACAAGGATTACGAGGTGGAAGGGGACATGCGGCGCGAGGTGAGCATGAGCATCAAGCGGCTGATGGATATAGGAAGTTACCGCGGATTGCGCCACCGTAAGGGGCTGCCGGTGAGAGGCCAGCGGTCTCATACCAATGCCCGCACACGCAAGGGTCCTAAGAAAACCGTCGGAGCCAGGGCTTCTAAAAAATAAACAATAAGGAAAACCGCACATGGTGGATAAAAACAAAGCAGGCAAGGGCAGCAAAAAGAAACAAAAGACCGCTCCTGAAACTGGGATTGCTCATATCCAGGCCACGTTCAACAACACACTGGTGACGATCAGCGATACCTCGGGAAACGTCATTGCCTGGTCCAGCGCCGGTGCTCAGGGTTTCAAGGGGTCCCGGAAAAGTACGCCGTTTGCGGCTCAGGTGGCCTCTGAAAAGGCGGCCTACAAAGCCAAGGATATGGGAATGAGGAAACTGGAAGTTCATGTCAGAGGACCGGGACCGGGACGGGAATCCGCAATTCGTTCGTTGCAGGCGGCGGGGATGGAAATTCTGGTCATCCGCGATAAAACCCCGATTCCCCACAATGGATGTCGTCCCAGAAAAAGGAGAAGGGTCTAATGGTCAACTATTTTTCACGGGAGATTTAACTTGGCAAGATATACAGGGTCTGTTTGTCGATTATGCCGCAGAGAAGGTATCAAATTATTCCTTAAGGGCAGCCGTTGTGAGACGGCAAAATGCGCTATTGAGCGGAGGGCCTACCTTCCCGGCCAACATGGTCAGGGCCGCAAGAAATTCTCCGAGTATGGGGTTCAGCTCAGGGAAAAACAGAAAGTTAAAAGGTTTTATGGAGTATTGGAAAAACAATTCAGAATAAACTTTGCAGCGGCAGATAAGAAAAAAGGTGTCACCGGAGAAAATCTGTTGCAGGGCCTTGAATTGCGTTTGGATAATGTCATTTATCGTATGGGATTGGGGGAATCCCGCAACGCCGCGCGGCAGTTGATCCGGCACAATCACTTCATGGTCAATGGGAAACGCGTGAACATTCCGTCTTATATTGTAAAGAAAGGCGATGCGATCACTCCCAACCCAAGGAAACTGGGAAAGGCTCCCATCAAAAATGCGCTGGAAAAAATGAAAGACAAAACCCTGCCGCATTGGCTCACGTTCGATTTGGAAAGCAAGCAGGGCCTGGTTCAGTCTTTGCCGACGCGAGAAGATGTCACCATTCCTGTCGAAGAGCAATTGATCGTTGAATTATATTCGCGGTAACGACTCCCCGTTCGTCAATTTATTGGTTCATCCTTTTACTAAACCATTTGGTTAATGCCTAACTAGAGAAAGCACCGGAGGCTACATGTATACAGCCCAGGGAATTGTCAAGCCCAAGCGTTTGGAATTTGATAAGAAAAATAAAACAGGTAATTACGGAAAATTTGTGGCGGGCCCATTTGAAAGAGGGTACGGAGTCACCATCGGTAATTCATTAAGACGGATGCTCCTGTCCTCCATCGAAGGAGCGGCCATTGTTGGAGTAAAATTCGAAGGGGTTTATCACGAGTTTTCTTCCGTACCCGGAGTCATTGAAGATGTCACCGAGATCATTCTTAATTTGAAGCAGGTGAGTCTCACATTGCATGGGGAAGCTTCCAGCAAAAGGATCTACATCAAGAAGGACACTCCAGGGGAATTGACCGCGGCGGATATCACCGCCGATGCCGATGTCACCGTTTTGAATCCGGAGCATCATATCGCAACCATCGATCAAAATGGTTCTCTGGACATGGAAATGATTGTCCGTAAAGGAAGAGGGTATGTTCCGTCGGAAAAGCAGGAACTGGAAGAAGAATCGATCCAGATGATTCCGGTGGATGCCATTTTTTCGCCCATCGAAAAAGTCACTTATACGGTCGAAAAGACCCGGGTGGAGCAGTCCACCGATTACGACCAGCTGGTCATGGAATTATGGACCAATGGCGGGATCACCCCCGATGACGCCGTGGCGCATGCGGCCAAGATCGTTAAGGATCACATGCAAATTTTCATCAATTTCGATGAAGAGCCCGAACCGGTTCAGCCGCAGGTGGATGAAAAGAAACAGAAGTTGCTGGTCAATATGGCGAAATGCGTCGAAGAACTGGAACTTTCAGTGCGGTCCTACAACTGCCTGAAAAACGCCAATATTCAGACCATCTCCGAGTTGATTCAAAAGACCGATGGAGAGATGCTCAAAACCCGCAATTTTGGCCGGAAATCGCTGAACGAAATCAAGGAAATCCTCGAAGAGATGGGTCTGCACCTCGGCATGAAAATCGATGAAGAGGATTTGAAGCAGATCAATCAGGCAAGGAAAAAGAAAGAAGTTGAAACCGAAGTGGCAGGATGAAAATCGATTTCAACCGTTAAAATTATTTCTGGAGATAACAGAGGCTCATGCGTCATTTAAAAGCCGGTAGAAAATTAGGGCGGTCCTCAGCCCATAGAAAAGCTTTGTTCCGCAATTTGGTAACGGCGCTCATCGTGCGCGAAAGAATCCGGACCACCCTTGCCAAGGCCAAGGAATTGAGAAGCAAAGCGGAAAAGACCATCACCCTTGGAAAGAAGGGGACCCTTCATGCCAGGCGCCTTGCATTTCGCACCGTCCAGGAAAAGGAAGCGCTTCAAAAACTGTTCGGCCCCATAGCGGAGCGTTTTGCCTCACGAAACGGTGGATACACGCGCATCATAAAGATCGGTAACCGCAAGGGGGACGATGCGCCGATGGCTTTCATTGAGTTGGTGGAAGCGGAAGCTGAAAAGCCAAAACCAAAACAGGCGAAGGGGAAGAAAGAGACTCAGCCCAAAGCCGCTGCAAAAAAACCAGCCGCCAAGAAAGAAACCGCGGCGAAAGCAGAGACCGGAAAAACAAAAAAATCGCCAGAAAAAAAAGAGGATCCTAAAAAGTCCACGGCCCCCGCCAAAAAAGAAGCCGCGGATAAAAAAGACAAAAAGAAATAGGCGCTGATCTTTTCGCCTCCATCCCACCCAGGTGAAACCGGGTGGGATTTTTTGTTTCCCTCAAAAACAGTTCGCTGGCACTCCAGTGGGCTCCTGCTTGAACCGGAAGTTCGTGTTTTCCTTGATCCAGACCAGCAAGTCGTCGTAACTTTTAAAATGCTCCGTAAAGCCATAGTCGGAACCTGTGTATTCACAGTTTTCCGTGCTGTGCTCCCGGCACATATAGGGCCGGTGTTCGTAAATGGCGCATTTGTTGTCGATGGTTAAAAAGTTACAGCGGGTGTGGATCATGATGTACCAGGAATTGCGGTAGATATAAATCGAGACCTTTTCATGGGCGAGTTTCCACAGCAGGCTTTCATAATCCCTGCGGTCTTCCGGTTCATCGATCCCAAAGGCAAAGTAATTACAACAATATGCCGGCAAACATTTTTCGCATTGACTGGTGTTGTCTCTTTTGCTTTTTGTTTTCATTCAAATTCCCTTTTGATCTTGAATAGCAATTAAAGCAGAAACCCATACAAGGAGTGGGTTGATTGTTAAACGCCCAATAAGGCAATTAAAAGTGGAAAGAGGGTTTGTTCTCGGGTTAGCCAATCTTTGCCCCTGACAGGAGGCTTGCTAAAGAGGCTGATAAGGTTTGAAATTTTAATGACCCTGTGTCTTAAAGACTTTAATTTATTATTGTGCCCTCAATCTGGTTTGAAGTCAAACGACAAGGGGGATTGGTTTCGCCGCTTGCAAGTGAGAACAGAATTATTAAGCAAAGCAAAAATGGTTTTATATATTTGGGTTCTATTTTTGATTCTTAAACAGGCTCTAAACGTCGCTCAGGATTTGATGCCCCGGTTTTCTTGTGTCGAACCGATGCAATCGATGCTTCCGCGCTAAAGCAAAGGCGTGTTCTAATTCCCGGGAAGTGGCGGGTCGATCGATCTCCGGAAATTTTTTCTGGTTGACTTTTCCGGCGGGGCGGTATTGATCCATTAGATTCAAATAGACATCGGTGGAAATTTCCTCCGCCAGAAAACGCGTGATTTCATCGATGTCGGGGGATCCCGGCATCACCAGATGGCGCACCAGAAGGCCGCGTTTTGCCAACCCATTTTCATCCACCACCAGATCGCCCACCTGCCGATGCATTTCCCGGATCACCGCCCGTGCGGTTTGCGGATAATCCCTGGCCTTCAGGTAGGTTTGTGACCGCTCCTCATTCCAGTACTTGAAGTCGGGCATGTAGATATCCACGATGCCTTCCATCAAACGCATGCTGTCCATAGAATCATAGGCGCCCGTGTTGTAAACCAGGGGCAGTCGAAGGCCCATCTGCACCGCCAAAGGGAGGGCCTCCAGAATTTGCGGGACCACATGTTCGGGGGTCACGAAGTTGATGTTATGGCAGTTCTTAGTTTGCAGTTCGAGCATCATCGTGGCCAGGCTCTCCGGGCCAACTTCTTCGCCTTCGCCATCTTGACTGATGTCATAATTCTGGCAGAAGACGCATTTCAAGTTGCACATGGAGAAGAAAATCGTCCCGCTTCCGTTCCATCCCCGCAAGCAGTCTTCCTCACCAAAATGCGGGAAATGACTCGCGACGATCGCGTGCCTTCCGGTTTTGCAGACGGCGGTTTCATTTGCCAGGCGATCGACTTCGCAGTCCCTGGGGCATACCTTACAATTGGCAAGGCGGCGGACCGCTTCCCTGGAACGCCGCCATAACTCGCCGCTCCGAAAAAGTTTCATATACGCTGGTTCAAAATTTTGCGATTGTATGACAAAGGTTTTCGAATTTGCATCCATAGGAGTTTTTGAATTTCGTCTAAAAAAGTTTTGCTTCAAAAAGCAACCGGATCATTTTCGCCTTTTACCTTTTTACCGGCGGACCAGGTTTGAGCGACGAAGTTCTCGCCGAAATAATAAAAAATGTCCCGGTAATCGTTGGTCTTGAGCACCAGAAAATCCGCCCGCTGACCGGGAAGCAGTCCGCCATAATCGTTTTGACCGTCCAATGCTCTGGCGGACCCGTAGGTGGCGGCGATGAGCGCCAGCTCAGGACTGATTCGATACAGGGACTGTGCCAGAGTCAGGACGGTCTGCATGTTGTAGGAAGGACTGCTTCCCGGATTGCAATCCGTGGCCAGAGCGAGGGTCACTCCGGCGTCTATCATGGTTTGCACGAGGGGAATCCTTTTCCCGCCAAGGAAAAAAGTCACTCCCGGCATGAGAACAGCAGTGGTTCCCGACATTTGCATTGCCCGGATGTCATGCGCCGTGGCATGCTCCAGGTGATCGCAGGAAATTGCGCCCAGCCGGGCGGCGTTGAAACAGCCTCCCTGGTGAGAGAGTTCTTCCACATGGGCGCGCAGTTGATGAAACCCCACCAGTTTAGCGTGCAGGAACAGTCTCCTGAGATGAGCGACGGTGAACACATCCCGTTCGCAGAAGATATCCACGCCGTCGGCCAGGTTGCGGAATTTCGGCAGGTGCTCCATCACAAATTCGAAATACGGACCTATTTTTTGTCCTTTGGGGGCCGCGTGCGCCCCCAGATAAGTGAGGGTGACGGGGATTTTCAAATCTTTTCTAAGACGCTGACCGACCTTCAGCATCTTCATTTCCGTGTTCAGATCGAGACCGTATCCGGATTTGATTTCAAACGCCGTGGTCCCAAGCGTCATCATCCGTCGCACCCGTTTTTTTGCGGAGTCATACAAAGCTTCTTCCGTCGCCTGCCGGGTCGCCTTGACGGTGCTGAGAATTCCGCCCCCATTTTTGAGGATTTCCATATAAGGGGTACCGGAAGCCCGTTGTTCCATTTCATCCTTACGCTCGCCGGCATAAATGAGATGCGTGTGGCAGTCCACTAGACCCGGAATCACAGCCCTGCCTTGTAAATCAAGAACCTTGGAATATATTTTCGGATCGATTCCGCTATCCTTAACGACCTTATGCACCCGTCCATCCTTCACAAGCAGTGCGCAATTGGTTTTTCGGACCAGTTTCGGTGTTTCTCCGTCCGGGTCCACTTGAATCAGTTCCCCGATATTTCTAAAACAAATGATCTTCTCCATGAATTTCCTTTAGAGATGAGAGTTTGATTTCAGCAATTCCAATCGATCCCATTACAAAGAGCATTTTGTTATTTTGGTAAGGGAACCTTTTTTTCTTTAGCGATTTTTTGGGCGATCTCGTACCCGGCATCGACATGCCGGGCGATGCCCATTCCCGGATCGTTGGTCAAAACACGGTCGAGGCGGGCTTGCTTTTTCCGCGTCCCATCGGCAACCACGACCATTCCCGCATGTAGGGAGTTGCCAATGCCCACGCCGCCGCCATGGTGATAACTGATCCAACTGGCCCCTGAGACGGCGTTGACCGCAAAGTTAAGGAGCGGCCAGTCGGCAACCGCATCACTGCCGTCGATCATGCCTTCCGTTTCGCGGTTCGGCGATGCCACACTACCGCAGTCGAGATGGTCGCGGCCAATTGCTATGGGCGCTGCCACTTTACCCGATTTGACTAACCGGTTCATAACGCGTCCCATCTTTTCTCTTTCTCCGTAACCCAGCCAGCAGACCCGGGTGGGTAAACCAAGAACCGGAACCTGCTTTCTGGCTTTATCGATCCAGCGGTGAAGAAAGGGCTTTTCCGGAAAGGTTTTGATCACCGCATCGTCCACGGCCAACAAGTCTTTTTTCTTTCCGGACAACATGGCCCAGCGAAACGGTCCCTGTCCCTCGCAAAAAAGCGGGCGGATATAAGAGAGCACAAATCCGGGATAAACAAAAGATCCGTCTTTTTTCCGGACTTCCAGTCCGCCCAGCTCCGCCTGGCCCCTCAAATTGTTGCCATAATCGAACACCACCGCTCCCTGGCGTTGAAGTTCGATCATCGCACGGGTGTGTTCTACGGTGGTTTCCAGAGAGCGTTTTCGGTATTCTCCAGGATTTTTATTTTTGAGAATCATCAACGCATCAAAACTCCCGCCTTCAGGAACATAGTCCATGAGATTGTGCGCCGAGGTCTGGTCAGTGACGATGTCGGGGATGCGCTTTTGTTCGAGCAGTTGTTTAGCGGCGGTGGCGCCGTTGGCGATCAACCCGACACTGACCGGTTTTATATCGGCCAATCCTTCATCGATCCAGTAAAGCGCCTCTTCCATCGAGTGGGTCGCCCGGTCCAGATAGCCTTCTTTTAGACGGCGCTCCACTTGTGCCGGGTTCACCTCTGCGGCCAGCACACAAGCCTCATTCATCGTTCCCGCCAGCGGCTGGGCGCTTCCCATGTTGCCGAGGCCGGAGGTGAAAATCCATTTTCCAAGCAGACTGGATGCGCCGAACTCTTGTTTTCCACAAGCGCCAAAGGTTTCATAAGTCCCTTGCAGGATTCCCTGAGTCCCGATATAGATCCAGCTTCCCGCCGTCATTTGTCCGTACATCATCAAGCCTAATCGGTCGAGTTGGTCAAAATGCTCCTGCGTGGCGAAAGCCGGCACCAGATTTGAGTTCGCAATGATGACCCTGGGAGCGTCGGGGTGACTCTTTGCGATGTACACCGGTTTCCCGGACTGGATGCAGAGAGTTTGATCGGGCTTTAAATGCTTCAACTCGTAAACGATCCGGTGATATTCGCGCCAGTCCCGGGCGGCGCGGCCGGTTCCGCCGTAGACGATCAATTGCTTCCAGTCGAGGGCCACGCGTTCATCCAGATTGTTGTTCAACATTCGGAGCGCGGCTTCCGCATCCCAGTCACAGCAACTGAGCTTCAATGAAGTTGTGGCCCTGGGAGACCGTTTGGGACAAAACTCCATAGCCATCGGGCGCTTGCCAGAGGGAGAGGGTGGTTTCATTTTTGATTCTCTTTCCGGGAGGCGACTCCCAGACAAAAATAATAAAACAGAGCGGCGGCCAGTCTTCCGGTGCGTTCGTCTTCTATCAATGGATTGTATTCTGACAGGTCAAAAAGGGAGACCGCGGAATGACTGCCGGAACAAAAAGCGATGGAAATCGCGTCCTCGGCGTTCAGTCCCAGAATTCCAGGACAGGAAACCCCCGGTGCGTCTGAACCTGCGATCGAATCCAGATCAAAACTGACAAACAAAGAGGTGCATTTCCAGGAAAGATTTCCAATCGAAGCCTTAAAACTGTCGACCACCCGTCCATGATGTTGAACTTCATCCAACCACAGAATGCGGCCTTTTTTATTGCGGACGTATCCGGCATGTTCCTGACTGCACTGGCTTCCTTGTGCGCCGAACTCGATGAAGTTTTCGCCGTCGAAGCGATCGTCATCCAGCAACTGGCGAAACGAAGATCCGCTGTGGGCACGTTCGTCTTTCAGCGGGCGGACGTCCAAATGGGCATCTATGTTGATGGCCCCGACCGTGCGGCCTTCCTGATGATGAAGCAGGGCCGAAGCGTTGGGATAGGACTGATCGTTTCCCCCGCCGACGATAAAAGGAATCCCGCCTTTTGTTAAAATGGAGCGGACCTGTTCCGTCAACCGGGTGTGGGCATCTTCAAGAGAGATTTCAGGAGGGATGTCGCCAGCGTCGGTGATCGAAAGAGAGGACAGGTTGGTGTCTTTTTCGGGATTGTGGGCCGTGCCGAACCGCTTCAGCCAAAATCGAAATTTTTCCGGCCCCAGCCGGGCTCCTGCCCGACCCCCGTTTCGGGACACCCCCTGGTCATGGGGAAATCCCAAAAGCACGATATGACCACTTTCTCCAGATCCAATAATATCCCACAGCCTAATATCGGTCATGGTACTTATATAAGTCCTGCCGGGCCGTTTGTAAACAACCAGTTTCCAGGTGACGGGCACAGCGCTTAAAATCTTGTAAGCGGCATTCTTATTTGGTATATTTTAGGATCGCAAAACCTGGATATAAATTTAATTAAGGAGAATCTGCAATGTCCGCTGCCGCCGAAGCTTTAAAGAAGGCTATGGAGCATGAGAAACTAGCTTTGGAAAGATATAAAGAAGCCATCAACTGCTCTTCAAATGAAGAAACCCGGGAAACCCTGAAAAAAATCGCCACCGATAAGAACCAGCAAATCGATTCCCTGCACTGGATGGTTCTGGCTGAAGCCGGCCAATTAGACGCGGAAGCGGCAAGTGAAACCGAGGAAGGTGAAGCTTCCAAGAGTTCTGCCAGTAAATGTCCATTCTCCGGAGCGCTTAAGGAAATGGGAGTTGATATCACCAAAATGGGCGATATGAACAAAGAAGATATGGAAAAAATGATGGGCGGGATGTCTCGCGAAGAAATGGGCAAGATGATGGGTCTCGAAAAACCTGAATCCTGAGAACCCTGTTCTGTCAGAGTCGTCACTCATGCCTTCTTCCAAACCCATAGAGCTTCTGGTTTCTTGCAGGAGTTGTGGAATTGAAAATTTTATCGACAGCTATACCCCGGACCTGCCTGCCGTGTGCAGTCAGTGTCGGGAGCGGCTGATTGATATCGAGCTCATGGAGTCCCACAAAGAGGTTTTGTGCGGAGATTGCGGGATGAGGTTGCTTTTACCCAAAGATGCGGAAGTCAGCGCAGGAGAATCGACCTGCCGCTGTGGAGGTTCCAACCTGTTTCTCCAAGCCGCGCCGACCATTCCTCTGTTGGCCGAGGAAGCAGGCGCCTTTAAAAAGGAAGACAGCGACCCGGTGGAAAATGATTTCGACTGGTGCCGCCCGTCTGGCAATGAAGAAATTTCCGGGGATTATAACGACATATTCGATAATGACCCTGGGTTTTAATCCTCCTGTCCCCCCTGTTTCAACCACCCGCTCGTCTGGTAAAACATCTTGCGGCTAAGATGCGATATTCTTATATTCCTGGAATATTTCCTTGTCATTTACAGAGAATACCGCTTATAATGCATGAGTCGATTTTTTGTGAAACTCATTGAAAAAATGAGCCATAGCGATTGCCCGACCAGCCAGTTTTTTAACCCCGGAACGCAGAACCACCGCAATTATTTTCACGAACCCGCATCAGTCCGAACCCTCATAATGAAACAAAAAGTTCCAACTCCAAAAGATCTGTGGGAGGGAAATCTGGAGCAGGCCGCTTCCATCATTGAATCACATCATACCTTCCTGTTCAGTGCCGATATTGACCCGGACTCGGTAGGGTCCATGGTGTCGCTTTCCCTCTATTTGAGGATGCTTGGAAAACAGGTGTATCTGATCATCTCCAATTCTTTGGGTGAAAACCTGAGTTTCATGGAAAAAATGATCGAATACAACGGGATTCACACGCTCCGAACCCCTGAAGAAATTTCCTGGGTCAAGAATACGGTTGATGCGGTCATTTTCTGCGATACAGCCAACACCAAGCTGGTTCCCTTTTTCCCCTTTATTTGGGAGCACCTGCTTTCACGCGCGATTCCGGTGATTGAGCTCGACCACCATTTTGGAGCCGACAGCGAAAAACTGGCGGATCGCGGAGTGACTCTTTTCCGCAAAGCCAACGCCACCACGGAAATCATCGGCGAACTTCTTAAAAAGCTGCATAAGAAACACCCCGACAAGCCGCATCCTTTCAACCAGAGAAACATTGTCATCAGCCTATTGACCGGTATCCTGGGTGATACCGTGGGGGGGCGGGTGGTGCCTAACCGGCAAAGTTATGTTCAATGGGTCAGTTCGCTAGGCAACAAGCTAAAAAGGAATACGCGTTGGAGAAAGCCGAACGGTGTCCGCCCCGGCGACGACAGGAAAACCAAATTCGGAAAACCCCAACAGATACTGGAATATCTGAACCGGCTGTCCGAGGAACAGAAAAACTGTATTAAAGCCTTGAAAGAGCGAATGGTGGTGGACAAAGAGGTGTGTTCCTTAAACCTTTTAAACTCGACCTATTCCGAGGTTCAGGATGTCTGCCGGCCCTACAGCTCGCCCTGGTTCGCGTATATCCTGTTTTTTTTGCTGGACCAGATCCCCGACACGTCAGGCAAGTTAGGGCTCATTTATTTTCACGGTAAAAATGCCGACGACCGCGACTGCATTTATATCAAAATGCGCCGCGCCAGCGATTATTCCGGGGTCGACCTTAGAACCACCGAATGCCAGTTGCGAGCCGTATTCGGTGGGAAATACATGGGTGGCGGCGGCCATCCCGGAGCGGTCTCCTTTCGCATTCATCCGCACGATGAAAATGAGTTTATCGCCAAATTTGAGCAAGTGGTGGACGGCCTCAAGAACAACATCGTTTAAACAATCGCCCAAACCTTCCTTCCTTCCTTCCTTTTCGGTACCCTCTTTCCATCCACCGGCTCAAAAATTTCCTGATGAGTTTTGCGTTTCGACTTTTTCTCAATACCGTCAACGCCCGGTCTCTTGCAATGCGATCCTTTTTATATAAAAAAGCTCCATGGAGTTCATTTGGAAGCCCTGGACACGGTGGCTGACGAGCAGGTTTTGCACCTGGATGAACAAAGGAATCATCGCCGCATCGGTTTCCGTCAAAATCACCTGTGCTTCATCATACAAGGCTTGCCGCTCTTTGGGATCGCGAATGACCGGCCCTTTTGCCACCAGTGCATCGTAACGGGAATTTGTCCAGCGCATTCGGTTGTTGCCGCTGGTAGAAATGAACAGGTTCATGAAGTTATCCGGGTCGGGAAAATCCGCCCCCCATCCCAATCGAAACAGGGCCGGCGGGTCCACATTCAGACGATTTAAAAACACTTTCCATTCCTGGCTTTCAAATTCAATGTTCAAGTTGAGGTGCTCCTTCCATTGCGCCTGAAGGAATTCGGCGATGAGCCGGTTGCGGCTTTCGGTATTGAACATGGCCTGTGTGGGAGGAAAACCCTTGCCATTGGAATACCCGGCTTCGGTTAAAAGGGCGCGCGCTTTTTGGGGATCAAATTTCAGCCCGATATCCGGATTGTAGGCGAACATGCCTTTGGGAATCCATGACGAGGTGGAAATTTCGCCGCCCTGAAGAATAACCGGAATTCGAGACCGGTCGATGGCGTGTGCGAACGCCTGGCGTACACGAACATCGTCAAAGGGCGGTTTTCGCACATTAAAACCATAATAATAACCCCGCAATTGCGCCAGGCTTTTGTAATCCGGGCTGTCTTTATAATGCGGGATGGCCACAGGCGGCAGTTCCAGAATATCCAGTTCTCCGGTTTCAAAAAGAGTCAACGCGGTGGTTGGTTCTTCAACAACGTAAACCAGAACCCTATCGATCGCCGGCCGCCCCTCGTAATGGCGCTCATTAGCCTTTAGGGTCAATTTGTATTCGTGTTTCCATTCCTCCAGGGTGAAAGGTCCATTGGTGACGATGTTTCCCGGTTCCGTCCAAAGATCGCCATACCGCTCGACAATGTCCCTCCGCATGGGAAACGTCACCATGAAGGTGGTGATGCTCGGGAAATAGACCACCGGTTTCTTCAGTTTGACTTCCAGCACCGTGGGGGAGAGTGCACGCACCCCAACCCTGGCGGAATCGGTGATTTTCCCGGAGTTGTATTCAGCGGCGTTTTCAATATCAAACAGGAAATAGGCATACTGGGCGGCGGTCGCCGGGTTGAGCAGGCGTTTCCAGGAGTATTCAAAATCCCCGGCGGTGACGGGTTTCCCATCGCTCCAGAACACATCGTCGCGCAAATAATAGGTGATGACTCTGCCGTTCTCAGAAAACTCCCAGCGTTTGGCAACTGCCGGGACCGCCTCCAGGTCAGCCGTGTATTGAGTGAGCCCTTCCATGAGATTGGTGAGGATATTGAAGGAAACGCTGTCTGTGGCCAGCGTCCAATCCAGAGTGGGCGGCTCGGCCCGGACCGACATCCGAAAAGATCGCGCCTCATCGCCAGCAGGACCGTCACAGGCTGAAAGTATCGCGAGCAGGATAATCCCAGCGAAAATCCGAGAAAGAAGGGTTTTAACGCTGATGGGGGTTGGCAGGTTCATAAATCAAAAGAATAGCATTCTTTTCGGTATATTAATTCTTTACTTTTCAAAGGACATCGATAGAATAAAAATCTTTAACCCAACCAATAAATTTATGGCTGACGACATCTCCTACATTCGCAGGTGGTTGAAGAGAGGGATAAGCAAGGATGGATTGACCCTCGATCTTTCCAACAAGGGCATCCGCAACCCAGAGGCGCTGGAACTGGCGGAAAACCTTTCGGTTCCCGACCTTGAAATCCTTTACCTGCACACCAACAAAATAAAAGACATCGGTTTGGAAGAATTTGCCGAATCGGAATTGTTTGAAACTCTTAAGGAGTTATGGCTGTACGAAAACCTGATCGGCAATGACGGGGCGCGGGCTTTAGCCGAGTCCCCCAAGCTGAGCGGTTTAAAGTATCTCAGTTTATACACCAATAGGATCGGCGACGAAGGTGCGGTGGCCCTTGCCCAGTCCTCGACACTGGGAAATCTGGAAACGCTGGATCTTTCGTTCAACCGGATCGGTGACGAGGGCGCGGTGGCTTTCGCCGAATCAACTCATTTGAAAAATTTAAAAGTCTTGCATCTGGACGCAAACCGCATTGGTTTTGAAGGCATGAGTGCCCTCGCCCAGGCGCCTGGACTTAAAAGTTTAACGACTCTTAACATGATGTACAACAAAATCGATCCCCAAGGTTTACAGATCATGCAGGACTCCAAGCGCCTGCAGAACCTGAAAACCGTGAAGACGGATTTGCTTGTCGCTGACGACTGATTGATGGATTTAAAGAAACGCGATCGCCACCTGGTTCGGCTCCTGCGCGAAAAAGTCGAAAATGGGAACGGTTTTCTGGATCTAAGTTACGAACGCATCGAAGATGCGGGAGCCACATTGCTGGCGCGCAACTTCGACCTGTCCCATATTGTCCGGCTGAATCTCGGTTGGAACCAACTCACCGATCCGGGCCTCATTGCCCTTGCCGGCTGTAGTTCTTTGTCCAACCTGTCTGCTTTGATTCTGGACGCAAACAAAATCGGCAACGACGGAATCAAGGCTCTGGCCAAGTCTCCCCATTTAACGAAACTGCAATCCATCAGCTTGATAAACAACCGGGTGGGTGACGAAGGGGTTCTGCATTTAATAAAGTCGAATTCTTTGAAAGATCTCAGGGAGCTGGATCTGGAGATGAACCGCGTGGGCGGCTCCCGGTTGACGCAATTTCCTGACGGGCCGGCCAACCCTGCGCTCAAAGTGCTGAACCTCAGGCGAAACCAGATTGATGACGACACCCTCGTGGATTGGGTGCAGACAGGGGCTTTTAGCCAATTGCGGCATTTAAACCTGGGGTGGAATCAGATCACCGACCGGGGCGCTAAAACTCTGGCCCAGGCCCCTACCATGAATCGGATGGAAGCGTTGATTCTCGATTCCAACTCCATTGGCAATGACGGGGCAAGGGTTGTAGCCGACTCCAAACACTTAAAAAACCTGACGTCCCTTTTTATGCACGACAATAATTATTCCGATGCCGGGGAAACCGCCCTGCAGGATATGAAGGTCCGCGCTTTGCTGAACAAGCACCTTGCAGACGGGGTTCTAAATCTCAATGAATGCCTCCTGGGCAACAAAGACCTGGAAGCTCTGGCCCGTTCCGAAGCCCTTGCAGATGTGGAAACGCTTTTTCTGCGCAGTAACGATTTCGATTACCGGGGACTGCAGGCTTTGACGGAATCAAAAACCTTAAAAAAACTGAAACGCCTGAACCTGATGCACAACGATATTGGCAATAAAGGCGCTGTTCTTTTAGCCGAGAGTCCCGTATTGAGTCAGTTGACGGCCCTCAACCTGGAAAAGACCGGAGTCACTTATCTGGGGTCTCTTGCCTTGGCGCAGTCGCAAGCCCTAAGCCAACTGGAAGAGTTGAATCTCAGTCAAAACAACATCACTGAAAAAGGAATCCAGGCGCTCTCGGGATCAAACAATTTCAAAAACCTCAGGAAATTGCGGGTCATGGACACCTTCATGGGAGATTTGGGGTTCCATGCCCTCGCACGTTCAGACCACCTCGATCAACTTCAGGAACTAAAGGCCAATGGCAATGAAATAACGCGGGCGGGTCTGGAATCATTTGCCGCTTCGAAAAACCTTGCCTCGCTGAAACAGCTTGACCTTCGCCGCAACAAATTTAAAATTGAAGACGGCCATTTCATGCAGGATTCTTCCCGTTTTAAGAAGCTCGAAACGCTTCGCTTTTAAGCCGGAGAAATTCCCCACCTGCGAATAAACCCGGCCAGTCCAAAAGCCGTACTTTTGTAAAGACGCTACTCATCCCACCCCTTGCTTTTCATGCAGTAATTGTAGATTTCCTGGTGTTTCCTCTCCCAGGTGATTCCACCTTTTCCAAACCCCCGTGTTGACTCATCGGCCTTTTCGTTGCATGCCGCCATATCCAGAGCCAGTTTGCTTTCTTCCTCCGCGGTCAAATCCTTCTGCACCGCAGGGGAAGAACAGCTTGTGAAAAAAAAACAAAATGCCGTTAATAGAGTGAATTGTCGCATCAGCCCCTCGATTTGGTTCCTGAATTAAGACAGGGTGGCACAGCCTGGGCGGATCTTAACAGAGTTGTGACCTCCCTTTGATTCGCACGTAACCCGAGTTCGGTACACTGAACTCAATGAAAACGGAAAAAAGTTCTTGACGTTTGATTTTTTTGCAGTTAAAAGTGTGCATCCCTATAATCATTGAAAAATCAACAGTTCGCACTCCCGTGGTAATCAGGAGTGCCCTAAAGGGGCCCGGTCATGACAAAACAATCAACGATTAAAAAGTTTTCCTTTGAGATTATTGTTTCTTCCTTGATCACCATGATCATCGGGGTTTATTTTGTCTTTCCTCCAGCCGGCCAGGCTGAGGTTGAAACCGCCGATTCTTTAAACAACAAGGTGATGTCACTGTACCACGACGGGCAGTACCAGGCCGCCTTTCCGATCGCGATGCGGGTTTTGAGCCTCCGCGAAAAAACCCTCGGCCCGAACCATCACAAAGTAGCCGTAGCGTTGCAAACTCTCGCTGGGTTGTATGAGGCTGTTGGCGATTATGAGCATGCCGCCCCTCTGGACAAACGGGCCCTGCAAATTTTGGAGCCGGAATTGAACATCGAAAACGCGCCCGCTCTTTAGTCAACAGGCACTTTAAAAAATCAACTGTTTTTGCCGGGTTTTTGAGAAACGTTGAGGTCGCTGAAATACTTTTTTTGAAGAAGAAACGTATTTTCCGGAAGATACTTCTCCGGACAGATAAATAAAAAGATCTTGACGATAGACCGGGCGGATTCCGACATCTCCAGTTTCATTAAATCCATTTTTGCGATTTTTTCGTCAAAAATTGTTTGAAAATAGGACGCTGCCGCCTGTTTTTGCTCCTCCTCCGTATCAAATTGGGATTGAATGCCTGCCAGTTCACCGCAATCGAGCCAAAACCCACCGCATTTGGCACATTGACACACTTCGACACCCCGCTCCTTGCTGAAAAAATGTCTGAATAGAAGGGATGTCGTGCAATGTGGACAAATGGCCTCGACATTTCTAAAGAAGCGAACCCCCTCGGCCCTTGGTACATTCAATAAGCTTTTTCCATTTCCGAAAAAAGAGCCAGCCAGTTTCAGCAGTTCAAAATGACCGAGCCACAGCCCTCCACACCCTTCTACACAGACGAAGGCTTTAAGGCCCCCTGCAGGCTTTTCGGTCAGATCCTGACGGCATGACGGGCACTTCATTCACCATTCTCCGCTAATGAAGGGATACCTCCTATCCAGTGGAGGCTGATTGACAAAGTGGATCGGCTAAACTAGATTAAATTCACCTTCAAGAGATAACCGAAGGTTCCATGCATCCTGATTTCATTTTTGCACATTCAACGGTAAAGGGCCGCCATGAAAAAATCATATAAATGCACGTTTCTGATGCTTGTCGCTTTGGTATTTTTTATCACAGGTTGTGAAAAGGGCAAAACCGATTCGTACGGGAAAAAACCTGCGGAAAGTAACAAGCCCCAGGTCAAAGTCGGCAGCCTCGTCGATGGAGGCGCTCTCAGAGTGCCGGATACAGAAGAGGGAGGGGTTGAAAACAACGAAGGGGTGGACCACTACCTGGAAGGCCATTGGACGACTTCTGGAAAACATTTCAGGAAAGCCATTGAGACCAACTCCGATCTCGCCGAAGCACATTACAATTTAGCGCTCACGCTCGATCGATTGGGAAAACACGATGCCGCGACCGACCATTTTGGCAAAGCGCTCGCCTTGGCTCCCGACAATCCAAAAATAAAAGACTCCAAAATCCTGAAAGAACACCTGGGGATGTAACCGTAAAACAGGGGGGGCGTGGTAAATTCAATAAGGCTTATCCTTCTAAGCGGCAATAAAAAAAGCCCACGGGGAGCAATCCCCGTGGGCTTTTCGAGTGATTGTGGATTATAAAATGGCCAGGAAACCGCAGGCTTCGTAGCAGGCGTTGCAGTTGATGCAAAGGTCCATATCGATGTGCGCCGCCACCTTCCGGGTTCCGCCGGTGATGGCCCCTGTCGGGCAAGGCTTGATGCAGGCCCCGCAGGCCACGCATTCTTCCTCTTTCACGTAATAGCGGTACAGCCCGGTGCATTTCGCCGCGTCGCATATCTGATCGACGATGTGCCTCTCGTATTCCTTGCGGAAATATTTGATCCCGGTCAATACGCATTTGACTGCCGTTTCTCCGAGACCGCACAGTGAGGTCACATTGATCTCTTCGCAAAGTTCCTGAAGCTTGTCCAGGTCCTCCATTTTGCCCCGGCCTTCAGAAATGTCGTCCAGCTTATTTTTGATCAGCGTCAGCCCGATCCGGCAGGGGGTGCACTTGCCACAGGTTTCACCCTCGTTGAAGCCCATGGAAAATTTGGCCAGGTCGATGACACACGCCGACTGGTCATAGGCGGAAAAACTCGCCTGTCCCATGAGAACTCCGGCGTCCAAAAGGCTTTCATAGTCCATGGTGATGTCCGCCTTCTCGGGAGGCAGAAAACCGCCGGTGACCCCGCCGACATGCACGACCTTGAGTTCCTTTTTCTTGACGATGCCGCCGCAGATGTCGTCGATGACCTGCCGGAACGTCAGCCCCATATCCAGCTCCATGAGACCGTTGTATTTGAGGTTGCCAGCGATCGCCCAGGTTTTGCATCCCTTGGCGTTGGGCGTGCCCATGCTGGCGTACCAGTCGGCGCCCTTTTTGATGATAGCGGGAACCGTTGCCCAGGTCTCAGCGTTGTTCAACAGTGTGGGGCGACCCCACAAACCTTTTTCCGTGGAATGCGGCGGCTGCGCCTTCGGAAACGGGCGTTTGCCTTCAATGGAAGACATCAGCGCGGTGGATTCCCCGCCGATGAAAGCTTCAACCCCTTCATGCACGGAGATGTCGATGCTGAAATCCGTTCCCAGAATGTTGTTACCCAGAAATCCGCGTTCCTTGGCCTTCTCAATAGCCATGTTCAAACGCGTGACCGCGATGGAGTAGTCGGCACGGGTATAAATGATGCCTTCCGTTGCGCCAATAGCATAAGCGCCGATGATCAATCCTTCCAGCATCTGGTGCGGAGAGCCTTCCATGACACTGCGGTCCATATAGGAGGCCGGATTGCCTTCGTCGCCGTTGACCAGAATGTAACGCGCCCCGTCGTAGGAAGGGGCGTTGGCGGCTTTTTTCCACTTATGGCCGGTGACGAATCCGCCGCCGCCTTTGCCGCGCAGACCGGACTTTATGATCTCGTCGATCACTTCTTCCGGCTCCATTCCGGTGACGACTTTTTTCAGCGACTCGTAGCCGCCCACTTCGATATATTCGTCGATGTTTTCAGGGTCGATGACGCCGCCGAACTCCATCGCCACCCGGCTCTGTTTTTTGAGCTGTTCGTAATAATCTTCCTTGGCCGCGGCTTTTTTGAACACCTTGCCGCCAACAACATGCTCTTTTAAAATTTTCGTAACCATTTCAGGTTTGACTTTTTCATAGGTCACGCGCTCTTCACCCGGCACGTAGACATCCACCAGAACATCGCGGCTGCAATAGCCCCGGCATCCCACCTGGCCCATATTGCATTGCCGGTCGCCGAGTTCTGCATTGGCGCTCATGGCGGCAATTTGCTTTTCGAATTCTTTGTAGACTTCTTGTCCGCCCTCGGCCACGCCGCTCAGGCTGAGACAAACGGTAATCTTGACGGTTCCCTGTTTTTCTTGAGTGGCCTGTGCCTGTTCTTCGACAGCTTCCATGAAAACCTCTCCCTTTTCGCCGGATATCTATCTATATGTAAAGTTGAAAAAATTTTTATTCAGGAAACAGGCAAAACCCCTTAAAATCCTTTGCCTGTAACACCATAAGATCGCATAAAAATGCGGGAATTTCCAGCAATTCTAGTCATGCAGAAGGCGATTGTCAATCTCTCATCCCTTTCCAGAGTCAACCCCCTGAAGCCATTCCCTCCAATCGACAGGCCGTTCCTTCTTACCGGAGGTCAAACTCCCAATTCCCTTTGGAAATGACGGGCTTTCCGGTTTTAGCCATCTAAAAACAAGATGCTAAAGATCGAAGCGTTTCAGGCAGGCTCCCTATTTGCCCGGCGTAAACCACAATCCATGCAAATCGGCCGACCGCTCCTGGTGAAATCGGAAAAGCTGGTCAACAACTTTCAATTTCACCGCTCCTTTCACCTAGGGAATGAGTTTTCCGATCTTGTTGTGATATTGGCCTCGAAAAAAGTGCCCCATTTCCGTGAACCAGACGTTTCCTTCTCTATCCAGAGCCAGAGAGTTGGGGTGGCTTCCTTTCGTCGGTATTTTAAACTCCTCGATCCCCTGGCCGGTTCCCGGTTTGGCGCGGGAAAGATCCAGACGGCCGATGCTGTCCGCATGATTCAGGACAAACCAGACCCAGCCTTTTTTATCGTCAACCGCCAGATCGTGGGGACCCTTTCTTTTTCCGGGGATCGGGTAATCGACGATTTTGGGCGCCGCCGAAGGTTCCAGCCTGGAAATCTTGTGCGCAAAAAACTGGGTGAACCAGATATTTCCAGCGGCATCCAGGGTGACGCCATGCGGCACGGAGTTTTCCGGTGGAATCACAATTTCCTGAACCTCGCGGGTTTTAATATCCAGAGAGGCCATCTTGTTGAAAAAAATCCGCGCCCAGAACTTTCCGCCCTGCGAATACCAGACCTGCTGGTCTCGAATCACCAGATCGTGCGGATGACCGGGATTGACCTGGTATTCTTCAAAGGTTCCTGTTACAGGGTCCAGCCGGGCGATTTTATCGGCCTCGAATTCGGCAAACCAGATACCGCCTTTTGGCCCCTCTACCAGCTTGTGCGGTTCGCTCTTTGGGGTGGGTATGGCGTATTCTTTAATTTTTCCGGTAGCCGGGTCCAGCCGCCCAATCCGGTTGCCGCTCATTTCGGAAAACCAAACCATGCCGTTTTGGGCCACAATGATGCCGTTTGGCTGACTGTTGGCGTTTGGCAGATCGAATTCCACGACTCCCTGAGATGTGCCGGGTTTGGCCTCAGCCGGATCGATCTTCCCGATTTTATTGCCATTGATTTCCGTAAACCACAGGTTTCCTTCACCGTCAAAAGCCAGCCCCGCCGGACTGCTGTCCGGGGTGGGAGTCACATATTCATGGATAGTCACGGCCTGCGCCAAGGATCCAGCGAGGAAAACCGCCGCGAACAACATCGCAAAGGTAAAATCAACAAAAATGGATCGCTTTTGTCTGGACATATTTCAGCCCTCCTGTTTTGAGGACAAGTTTAAGGTTGATTGGATTATGGCTTGAATATAAACTCATTGTTCATTAAAGCAAACCCTCATCGCCAAAATATTCTGTTAATTAATCCACAACCTTGAAATCCAACACAAATGATAAAAACAACCGTTAAAACCGATAACCTGTTGCAACACAAAACCCCATGCCTTGTTCTTTTTTGCCCGGAAGAAAAAAAACCGGCGGGGGATTTAAAACAAATCGACCAGGCGCTCAACGGATCCGTGGCCCAGGCTTTTAAGGATAAACGTTTTGAAGGAAAGCCCAATCAGGCGTTACTTTTGAACGCGCGGGGCGCGATGAAACCGGACAACCTTCTTTTGGTTGGAATCGGCAAAGCCAAAGAAGTGACCGAGGAAAATATCCGGCAGGCATCCGGAACCGCCGCCAAAGTCGCGGAAGGCGCCAAATTCAAGACCCTGTCTTACTACCTTCCCGATGGAGCGCTGGAGAAAGCGTTGACGCGGGACCGGAAAAAATCCTCCAGTGAGGCCGCTCGCGCCGTGGCCGAGGGGAGCTACCTGGCTCTTTACCACTTCGACATTTATAAGAGTAAAGAAAAAGATGAGACCCCCAGCCGGGTCGAGGAAATCATTTTGCTCACCGATTCCCGTTCAGCGGTTGGAAAACTCAAGCAGGCCAGTGAGGTGGCGGGAAAAGTGGCGGATGGGGTCTGGCAGGTCCGTGACCTTATTCTGGAACCCAGCAACAAATTAACCCCTTCCATCTTAGCCAATACCGCCAAAAAAATGGCCGCCAAGCAAAAAATTTCATGCAAAGTTTTGCGCGAAGCAGAGATGAAAAAACTGGGAATGGGTTCCTTGCTCGGCGTGTCAAAGGGAAGCAGCGAACCGCCCGCATTCATCATTCTGGAATATAAAGGCGGAAAGAAGAATGAAGCGCCCATCGCCATTGTCGGGAAAGCCGTCACTTTCGACACCGGCGGGATTTCTTTAAAACCTGCGCCCAATATGGATGAAATGAAAAAAGACATGTCCGGCGGTGCCGTGACCCTGGGAACCCTGCAGGTTGCGGCGAGTTTGAAACTCCCGATTAATTTAGTGGGCTTGATCCCTTCCGTGGAAAACATGCCTGACGGCGCCGCCATCAAGCCTGGCGACATTTTGACCAGCATGTCAGGCAAAACCATCGAGGTGCTGAATACCGACGCGGAAGGCCGGTTGATTCTGGCGGATGCGTTGAGCTACGCGGCGCGCTTCAAGCCGAAGGCGGTCATTGACCTGGCGACTTTGACGGGAGCTGTGATCGTGGCTCTGGGTTCTTACGCCGCCGGTGTGATGGGCACCGATGATGAATTGATCGAAAATTTAAAAGCTTCAGGAACCCTGACCGGCGAAAAGCTGTGGCAACTGCCGCTTTGGGACGAGCACGATAAAGAAACCAAAAGCGATATCGCCGACCTTAAAAACATTGCGTCCGCAGGGGTGGGCGCCGGGACCACCATGGGGGCGGCTTTTTTAAAGCCGTTTGCAGGTGATCAACCCTGGGCGCACATCGATATCGCCGGAACTTCCTGGACCGGAAAGGACAAGGCCTACACTCCAAGGGGGGCCTCCGGATTCGGGGTGCGGCTTCTCGTTAATTTTCTGGAACAACAATCCCAGGGGAAAAAAACAAAATCATCCAAGAAACGTGGGAAATAATTTACTCATTTTCATCCACCTGATGGCGGCGGCGGTTGCCGTGGGAGGCTTGGCGTTTTGCCTGCTGTTCCTGCTGCCGGCGGCGGCGAAGCTTCCGGATCAGAACACTCCGGTGGAGTATTCGGTTTCCTACAGAGCCCTGGAAATCCTGGCGCCCACGGTTCTGGCGGCGATTCTGGTTCTCATCGGCACCGGAATATATTTTTTGCTGACCAACTACACCCGTCAGGTCGATCTGGCCCCTGGCTATTACGATCTATTTGGAGTGAAGATGGTATTCGTGATCGCCGCCTTATTTTTGAGCGTCTATCAGACCTTCACCTTGCGCCCGCGCATTTCCGATTTGGACCTGAGCCCTGAAAACCGGGAGCGGGTTCCCCAAACCTTGCAAAAGATGAAGACCCTGGGCCAGGTGACATTAGCCACCCTTTCCGTGACCGTTTTTCTCGGCATCTGGCTGGCGCGCTATTGAATAAAATTTTGAATTGTTTCGTCAGAGGGATTTGGATAGCATAAAAACGACCGTTTCACGAAAGAAGGATCTTCTAAAATGAGTGAAGAGAAACAGCCCACCCCCGACCCTGAGTCTCCCATCGAGAATATAGCGGAAGAGTCTCCCCAAGCTGCCGAACCCGTGGAAAAAGAGATCGATCTGAACTCGATTTTCCCGGATGCCGAGACCGACCTCAACGCCTTGTTTCCCGATGAAGAAATCAAGCACCTTTTAAAGAAGGTCAGTAAGAATAAAAAGGATCTGCACGCTTTAAAAGACCGCTTCCTGGAAGAAAACGAAACCGAAGATGATGCAAAAGAAGAATCTGATAATCAGGAAAACGATGGAGCGGGCCAGTTGCCGACTTAAGGGTTCAAAATGAAAGCGCCGGGATAACGTCGCCGGTCTTAAGAGAGCAGATTGCGCATGGGTCCCTGGTGCTCGAACTGCTGGCAGATGGATTTTAATTTGGGAATCATCGTTTTGTTCTGCACCTTCAGCCATTGAATCTGCCGCGCATAGGGTTTCAACCGCTTTAAAGGCGGCAAAGAATCCAGTTCGCTCCAGGGGACCCAGAACTGGGCATCGGTAAAAAGTTCATAAGGGTGAATGTACACCATCGGCATGAATCCTCTGGAATGCGCTTCATTCATAGTCGCAACCGTCATCTTCACCGGAAAAAATTTTAAAAAAGTTCCTCCCGATCGGTAATTCATGCGCCGGGCAAACGATTTTTTCGCGTAGACAGGGAATTCTTTTAGATTCTCATCGATGGAATAAAAATAGTCTTTAAGCGTGTCGGCGGTTTGCTGTTCGTCAGCCACAAAGCTCGAGTCGTACTCGAACCGCTTGGCGATTTCTTTATAGATGTCCTTGTCCGTATTCCGGATGGAGAATTCCGGCGCCCTGAAACCCCGGATGGTTTGACCGCTGGCCTGGGTCAACGTCTCAATAGCGAGGTCCAGGTTTTTTGCAATGGAGTCGATGGAATCGCGGTATACGGAGTCATGGTAATAGTAATGACAACCCACCTCATGGCCGTCGTCACTGATTTGCTTGACGAGATCGGGCGCATTTTTGGCGAGGATTCCCGTGGTGAAAAAAGTCACACCATTTTGGATGCCGATATCCTTTAAAACAGATTTGATTTTTTCATAACTCGTCCACAGCAGATCGACATTCATCTTGGCCGGAGTCGATCCGTATTTCCGTTTATAGTCGTGAGTGAAATCCTCGAAATCGATAGAAAAATGAAACGGCAGCCGGCTCATCGGTGCGCTTCCTTCCAGGCCACATCAAACACATAATCGTTCAACACAAGATAATCGACGCCGGATCTGACGAAAGCCCGGACCGCTTCCGCGGGCGTGTTGATGATGGGTTCTTGAATATTAAAAGAGGTGTTTAACAGCAGTCCCACGCCGGTAATCTTTTCAAACTCGTCGATCAGGTGCCAGTATCTGAAGTTGCTTTTCTCGGACACCGTGTGCACCCTCGCGGTGCCGTCGATATGGGTCACCGCAGGGATGACGCTTTTTTTATCTTCCCTGACATTGGACACGATATTCATGAAAGGGCTTTTTTGTTTGATTTCAAAAAAATCCGCCGCACATTCTTCCTTGACGGAGGGCGCGAATGGCCGGAACAGTTCACGTTTTTTAATTTTTTCATTCATCAGGTCCTGAATATTTTTATTGCGCGGGTCCGCCAGAAAAGAACGGTTACCCAGGGCCCGGGGGCCGAATTCCGACCGTCCTTGAAACCACGCAACGACATTGCCCTCGGAAATTTTTTCGCTCACGAATTTGAATAGATTTTCTTCGTCGAATTTTTCCGGTACCTTGTAATTATTTTCAACAAGAAATTTCTCGATTTGTTCATTGGAAAACGACTCGCCGAGATAAGCCGTTTCCATGACGATTTCATCCTGAACCTTGCCGAACTTTTTATGCCCGAGGATAGCCGCGCCGACAGAGCATCCCGCATCGTGCGGTGCCGGAGGCACAAAAACCTTTTCAAACCCCAAATGGTCGACGATTTTTCCATTTGCGGTCACATTGAGCCCGCAGCCGCCGACCACGCAAATGTTTTTAACGCCGGGAAACTTTTTTAACCCGTAGGAAATCATGTGATTGACGATTTCTTCATAAGCGGCCTGGATGCTCGCGGCGAGATTTCTGTGTTCTTTAGTGAACTCATCGTTTTTTCCGCGCGGATTTCCGAGCAGTCGGATCAGTTCCTTTGAGAATTGGCCTTCAAGGGCCTGATGATAATCCAGAATTCTAGTATTTAAGGAATAACCGCCATCTGCTTCTTTTCGCAATATTTTGTCTAAAATGACATCTTTGTAGACCGGCTCGCCGTAAGGCGCCAGACCCATCATTTTGTATTCGCCTTCCAGCATTTGGAACCCAAGGAACCCGGTGAAGGAGCTGTAATAATGTCCCAGGGAATTCGGCCACCGTTCCTTGAGGATTTCCGTGAAGGTACTGCCCTCCTGGTACCCCAGCAAGGTCGATAATCCCTCGCCGCCTCCGTCATAGCTGAGGATCATGGATTTATCAAAACCCGAGATTTCAAAGGCGGAGGCGATGTGACAGGAATGATGATCGAGAAACACCGTCTTTGCGTAAAAATCACCAAACTCTTTTTCTAAAATACTGTTTACGAAAAAAAGATCCTTCCAGCTTCCCTGGTTTTGTGTCTCCTTTGCCCGGTTTCCATTGGATTGCAAAAAGATGGTTTTAATCCGGTTCAGCTTGGAGCCAAGCGTCCTCGGGTTGTTCACCACCCCTTTGACCACGCCGGATACTCTCGGAAGCAGGTTCCATCGCTCCCAATACACACATATCAGATCGATGTCTTTGAGCTTGATTCCTGCAAAATCGAGAGCTGCTTGAATTGACTTTATGGGAAACGAGCCGTCGTTTTTTACCCGCGTCAACCGCTCTTCTTCGGTGGCAAAGATCACCTTGCCATCCTCGACCAGAGCCGCGGAACTGTTTCCCATAGTGCAAAGTCCAAGAATTTTCATTCCATATTTTCCTTGTCACAAAGCGCGTTTGAGACAACAACGCAGCTTCAAAAAGTTTGATTGAACTCAATTGGGTCCGGCGAAAGAAGGCAATAGGCTCCCATGCCTGCTTGTCAGTGATCGTATGGAAGGGGATGGGTCTTGAATCCCGCCGCGAATTTCCGGTGCGGGCAAAAATTATGTATTTTCCCTTCCCCAGGTTGCCGGGAGATTTTTTGGAGTCGGTACCCTTTTTGTCTTACAGCTTCTTCATCACGATTCAGGGCACATGCCCGTCCATTGCAGGATCCTGCAAATATGGTACGCCCGAGAGGAGTCGAACCTCCGACCTACGGAACCGGAATCCGTCACTCTATCCAGCTGAGCTACGGGCGCATTTAATAATAAATTTATTCGTCCGACGTTTAACTATAGAAAGCGGTGGGTGGATCAGTTCATTCCCGATGAATCGTCATCCGCCTCTTGCGAACTCATGGACAAATGGCCCACGGTTTTCCCCGGCTTCTCGCGGCCAAATTCGCGGATACTGTCTAACCGCCACATCCACCACTTGACTTCTTCTTTCACTTCATCGGGCGCTGACGAGGAAAGCACCAGGGTCTCGACTTTTGCAGAGCCCACTTTCATTTCAGCTCCCTCAGGAATGGTCAATCCATTCTCAACCATCAGAGTGACCGGATTGGCCACCAGTTTTGATTTGAAATTATCATCGGTCACTGCTTTGGCGGCAATGGCTTTCCATTTTTTATCCAGATTTTCCTTCTTGCCTGCGTCCATCATTGAATCCTTTCCGGTTTTTCAGATACCGGTTTTGAGTCGCCTAATTTCTGGTTTTTTTGGAGTGTTCACAGGGTAAAGGACAGAACCCTCGAGTGCAATGGCAAATTGCATCCCGCCTTATTTTTCCTGAAGGAGGGTCTCGACTCTGGCCAGAGCATCGTCGATTTTATCGACTTTAGTGCCCCCCGCCTGGGCCATGTCGGGCCGTCCCCCGCCGCTGCCGCCGACAATGCCCGCAATTTCCTTGATGATGGCGCCCGCCTGATAACGGTCGGTCAGATCCTTGGTGACTCCCGCCGCCAGCATCACCTTGCCATCGATGGCCGTACCCACAACCACCACCCCGGAACCCATTTGGTTTTTTGCGTTGTCAATGAACGACCGCAGAGTTTTAGCGTCCATTCCTTCAACCATTTTGGTCAAAAGAGACACATTGCCGATCTTTTTGACATTGTCCATGAGACTGGACCCCTTGCCGCTGACCAGTTTTTCTTTGAGGGCGGCAATTTCCTTTTCCGCTTCACGGGTTTTTTCGATGAGTTTTTTTACCCGATTCAGTTCTTCATCCGGCTGAGCTTTAAGCAGGGACCGGATGGCGTTCAGAGTTTCATTCTCCTTTTGCACTCTTTCGTAGGCGGCTTTGCCGGTGACCGCCTCGATGCGCCGGACCCCCGATGCTATGCCCCCCTCCGAGGTGATTCTGAACAATCCGATATCGCCGGTAGCCGTGATATGCGTGCCGCCGCACAATTCCTTGCTGAATCCGGGTACCGAAACCACCCGGACCTCGCTCCCGTATTTTTCCCCGAACAGCGCCATGGCGCCTGCTTTCATGGCGTTCTCAATCGTCATCTCCTCTGTTTCGACACGGATGTTATCGCGGATTTTTTCGTTGACCAGTGTTTCGATGCGGTTTTTTTCCCGCTCGCTGAGAGGGGAGAAATGCGTGTAGTCGAACCGCAGGCGGTCTGATGCCACCAGCGATCCCGCCTGCTTGACGTGATCGCCCAGGACCTCATGCAAGGCCGCATGCAAAAGATGGGTCGCCGTATGATTCAAGGCCGTAGAGGCGCGTTTCCCCGGATTCACTTCCAGTTTCAGGGAATCGGACACCTTTAACGTCCCGCTCACCACCCGTGCTTTATGGACAATCAACTCCGATAAAGGTTTGGTGGCGTTCGCTATTTCCAAATGGGTTTCCGGGTTAAAGGCCAGGCCCTGGTCCCCCACCTGTCCTCCCGATTCTCCGTAAAAAGGCGTTTGGTCGAGCAACAGTTCCACTTCTTCGTCGGTGGAGGCGGTTTCGATGGGAGCGCCGTTCTTCAAAATAGCGAGGACTTTTCCCTCACCATGCGTGTTGCCGTAACCCTGAAATAAGGTGGCCGGGGAATTCTTTATAAATTCTTTGAAAAACGGCGCGACTTCTTTTTCCCCGGATCCCTTCCAGGAGGCCATGGCCTTTTGCTTCTGACTTTGCATGGCCTTCCGGTAGCCGGTCATGTCCAGTTCGAATCCGGAATCTTTAGCCATTTCCTGAGCCAGGTCCACGGGAAATCCGTAGGTGTCATAGAGCTTAAAAATTTCTTCCCCGGGAATGGTGTTCATTTGTTTCTTTTTCAGATTCTCCAGAATTTCCTCGACCCGCTGGAACCCCATATTGAGGGTGTTGCTGAAATTTTCCTCTTCGTTCTGAACCACTTTTTTGATGAATCCGGCGCTGACCTCCAGTTCCGGATACGCCTCCTTGTAGCTCTCGATCACCCGGTCCGTGATGTGATGGAAAAACGGTTTCGTTTGCTCAAGGAGTTTCCCGTGTCTAAGCGCACGGCGCAGGATTCGCCTCAGCACATAACCGCGACCCTCATTGGAAGGAAGAACCCCGTCGCCCACCAGAAAAGCCGCCGCACGGGCGTGGTCGGTGATGACGCGAATGGACCCGTCGTCACCTTTATTTTTTCCGTAGGGCTTGCCGGTGACCTGACTGACCGTGTCGATCAATCCCATCAACAAATCGCAGTGGAAATTGCTGTGCTGTCCCTGAACGACCGCCGCCAGACGCTCCAGCCCCATTCCCGTATCGATGCAGGGGTTGGGCAGGGGAGACATGTTCCCCGTGGCGTCGCGGTCGAATTGCATGAACACCAGATTCCAGATTTCAAGATAGCGGTCGCAGTCGCAACCCACCTCACAGGCGGGCTTGCCACAGCCGACGGCTTCCCCCTGGTCGATGAAGATTTCAGAACAGGGGCCGCAAGGCCCGGTCTCGCCCATTGCCCAGAAGTTATCCTTTTCGCCCAGCCGGTAAATACGCTCGGCGGCAAGACCGATATCCTTGTGCCAGAAATCGAACGCTTCATCGTCGTCTGTGTAGACGGATACGTAGAGTCTGTCCTTGGGAAGCCCGATCTCCTTGGTTAAAAATTCCCAGCCGTATTGAATCGCTTCTTTCTTGAAATAATCGCCGAAGGAAAAATTTCCCAGCATCTCGAAAAAGGTGTGATGTCTCGCCGTGTGGCCGACCATTTCCAGGTCGTTGTGCTTGCCGCCCGCGCGGACGCATTTTTGCACGGAAGCGGCCCGGGTGTAGCCCCGCTGTTCTTCTCCGAGAAAAACGTTTTTGAAGGGAACCATGCCCGCATTGGTGAAAAGCAAAGTGGGGTCGCTCTTGGGAACCAGCGAACTGCTGGGAACCATCGCATGGCCCTGGCCTTCAAAATACTTCAGGAATTTTTTTCTAAGCTCGTTGCCGGTCATTTTATTTTCAAGTCAAAAGACTCCCGAAAAATTTTATTCCCAGGGCCTTTGAACCCTATTGATTTTGGAGTGGTGTGATTTTTTGGGCAAGGCGAGATTAAATCTCCCCAGTGCTATCTGCAAATTCCAGATCATCGCGAGCCCGCTCCGCGCGAGGAAAAACTCTGTACGGTGAGAGTTCAGCCAGCCATCAACCCACCGCCCGTCAATATCGGGTCCCGCGTCACGCTGGATCAAACGATCCCGGCTTTGAGCAAATCCTGCAAGTGGATGATTCCCTCAATTCCCCTGGCATCGTCAGTCACCACCAGAGATGTTATAGAATATTCTTCCATGATCTGCACCGCTTTTTCCGCCAGTTGATCCTTTTGAATGCATCTTGGCCGGGTCCCCATGAAATCCCCGGCAACGGTATTCGAAATATCCTTTTTATCTTCGATGAGCCGCCGAAGGTCGCCATCGGTGATGATTCCTTTAAGATTGCCGTCCTGGCACACCACCAGCGTCGTTCCCAGGCGTTTTTGACTCATCTCCTCGAGCACTTTATAAATATTGGCATCTTCCGAAACCCTGGGCACATCCTCACCGATGTGCATCAGGTCGCCGACGGTCATCAGAAGCCTTCGCCCCAGACTGCCGCCCGGATGGTTCAAGGCAAAGTCTTCCTCGCGAAAGCCGCGAAGATCGAGCAGAGCCATTGCCAGGGCGTCGCCGAGAGCCAGTGCCGCGGTCGTGCTGGCGGTCGGGATCAATCCCATGGAACAGGCTTCCTCCGTGACGCTGATATCGAGCAGATGATCGGCGCGTTTCGCCAGGGTGGATTTCGGATTGCCCGTCAGGGCGATGAGCGTGCACTTGATCCGGCTGAGAGTGGGGAGCAGTTTGACGATTTCCTCTGTTTCTCCGCTGTTGGAAACCGCAATGACGATGTCGCCTCTCGAAAGAACGCCCACATCCCCGTGGCTGGCCTCGGCGGCGTGCAGAAAAACAGCAGGCACGCCGATGCTGGAAAACGTCGCGGCGATTTTAGTGCCGATCAGCCCGGATTTCCCCATGCCGGTGACGACCACATGTCCCTGGCATTGATCCAGTTCACGCACCACCTGAGCAAAGTTCTCATCGATTCTTCCGATGAGACCGGCCACCGACTGGCTTTCGATTTTAAGAACCTCTTTGGCCCTTTCAATCAGGGATTGAGTTTGTTGGGCCGAATCTGGCTTGGAGAGTTTTTTGACCGCGCGCATCCTCGTTCGAGCCTCGGTATAGTCCTTTATTTACAATAAGTTTGATGGCCGAAAAGGAGGCCATCATAACATAATTCGATGGACTCCACAATGCGCCGCCCCTATAATCAACCATCGTTAAAAAGGGGTTTCCCCTTCCTTCAGAAATTCAGATTTCTTCCAGCCGATGAGCAAAAAACAAACGCTCTATTTGATAGATGGGTCCTCTTATATTTTCCGCGCCTTTTTCGGGGTTCGTCAAAACCTTTCCACGTCGAAGGGGCTTCCCACGAACGCACTGTATGGGTTCGTCACCATGTTGCAGAAAGTCGTCCGCGATGAAAACCCCGACTATCTGGTGGTCGCCTTCGACAGTAAGGAAAAAACCTTTCGCCACGAAATGTACCCTCAGTATAAAGCCAACCGCGAAGTCCCGCCAGAGGATTTAGTTCAGCAGTTTCCCTATTTTGAACCTATTGTAAAGGCCCACAAGATACACAGCATCCGCATTCCAGGGGTCGAAGCCGACGACATTATTGGAACCCTGGCCCGGCAGGGGAAAGAAGCCGGATTGAGCGTCGTTATCGTCAGCGGCGATAAGGACATGATGCAGTTGATCGGCCCGCACGTGCATATGCTGGACACGATGAAGAACAAGCAGTTTGGGAAAAAAGACGTGATCGAAAAGTTTGGCGTCGGTCCGGACCGGGTCATTGAGGTGATGGGGTTGATGGGCGATTCCAGCGACAACATTCCCGGTGTCAAAGGTGTGGGTCCTAAAACCGCCGCCGAGCTGATCCAGAAATATGGCTCGATTGAAAATCTTTATAAGCATATCGAGGAAATCGACAAGAAAAAGCTGAAGCAAAAACTGGAAACGGACAAAGAAAACGCCCTGTTGAGCCGCCAACTGGTGACCATCGATACGGGTGTAGATATGGACGGCACTTTGGAAGATTTTAAAACCGCAGAGCCGGACACCGATGCGCTGACCCAATTGTTTAGCGAGCTGGAATTTTCTTCTCTCATTCCTAAGGGGGAAAAGAAACCTGCTAAAATTCAGCATGCCTACGAGACCATTTTGTCAGACGCGGCGTTTAAAAAACTTTTGAGCGATCTGAAGGCCGCGAAGGAATTCGCCCTCGACATGGAAACCACCAGCCTGCATCCAGTTGAAGCCGAATCGGTGGGGATATCCTTTTCGTTTAAGGACGGCGAAGCCTGTTACATCCCACTCACCCACCGCTATCTGGGCGTGCCGGAGCAACTGGATAAATCGATGGTGTTTGAAAAATTAAAACCCATTCTGGAAAATCCAAAAATAAAAAAGGTCGGCCACAATATCAAATACGATCTGATCGTCCTGAAAAGTGAGGGTGTGCATTTGCAGGGCATCGCGTTCGATACCATGCTGGCGTCTTATGTGCTCGACCCTTCCAGGCGGGGTCACAGCCTGGACGACCTGGCTCTGGAACTCCTGGGACATAAAACCATCACCTACAAGGAAGTGACGGGAACGGGAAACAAACAGATCGGTTTCGACGAGGTGGAGGTCGAGCGGGCGACGGAATACGCGGCTGAGGATTCCGACATCACCTGGCGGCTTTATGGGAACTTGAAGCCCAGGATGAACGATGAACTCCTCGAACTATTCAACAATATAGAAATGCCGCTCCTCGAAGTGCTGGCTGAGATGGAGAGCAACGGCGTGTTTCTGGACAAGCATCACCTGGCGGCTCTGTCCAAAAAAATGAACCAGGAAATGCAGAAATGCGAGATCAACATCTATGAACTTGCGGGAGAAGAATTCAATATCAACTCGCCCAAACAGCTCTCGGTGATTCTGTTTGAAAAGTTGAAACTCCCCGTCGTTAAGAAAACCAAAACCGGGTATTCCACCGACGTTTCGGTTCTTGAGGAATTGGCGTCTAAGCACGAATTGCCGGATAAAATTTACAACTACCGGCAATTGCAGAAATTGAAATCGACCTATGTAGACACGCTACCTAAAGAGATCGACCGCAAAACCGGGCGGGTGCACACCTCTTTCAATCAGACGGTGGCGGCGACCGGGCGCTTGAGCAGCAGCGATCCGAATTTGCAGAACATTCCTATCCGCACGGAGATGGGCCAGGAGATCAGAAAGGCTTTCATCTCCGAGGACGGCAACCTCCTGATGTCTTCCGATTATTCGCAGATCGAGCTCAGGATTCTGGCGCATCTCTCCCAGGACGAAACGTTGATCAAAGCGTTTAAAAAGGGCGAGGACATTCATTCCCGGACGGCGGCGGAAATTTTTGGAACGACCCTTGAGGGCGTCGATAAGGATGCAAGACGCATGGCCAAGGCGGTGAATTTCGGCATCATTTACGGGTTGAGCGCGTTTGGCCTGTCCAGGCAATTAAAAATAGCAATGAATGAAGCCAGGAAATTCATCGACCAGTATTTTGCGCTGTACCCCAACATCAAAACTTTTATCGACCACTCGATCGCTCAGGCGAGAGAAAAGGGGTTCACCACCACGATCATGAACCGCAAACGCTATCTGCCGGATATCCATAGCAAGAACAAACAGGTGAAACAGGCGGCGGAACGAATCGCCATCAACTCGCCGATTCAGGGAAGCGCCGCCGATCTCATCAAAGTCGCGATGATCAATCTGTCAGAAAAAATGCAGCAAAAGAAACTACAATCGAAGATGATCCTGCAGGTTCACGATGAACTGCTTTTCGAATGCCCACCCAGGGAAAAGCAGGAAATGCACGATCTGGTGAAACAGGAAATGGAAGGCGTCTATCAATTTTCCGTCCCCATCGTGGTCGACATGGGATGGGGGAAAAATTGGAATGAAGTACATTAGTAAACGCGGTCTACCTCTTCTTCCTTCTGCGCAAATATTTTTCTACCCAGTGAACCAGTTCCCCTGTGAGCGAAGTGAACCGGTTGAGAGCTTCGCGTTGTAAAACCAGCCTGCCCTCGCCATCGACATCGAAATAAGGGTCGACTGCTTTTTTCTTGCGGTTTTTAATTTCCCCTGTATCCAATTGCTTGCGAAACGCCTTGACCTTCGCGTCTTGACCGTTGAGACTGCCTTGTCTATGGGTGAAAGAGTCCGCCAGCCGGAAGAAATTGGTCAGTTCCTGCCAGCCATACCATTCGCTTTGAGGATCAAATTTATAGTGCCAGAAGTCGATCTCCCGGATGACCGGTCTGCCGGTAATATTCTTCATCCGCTTGGGAAATTTGCCCGGTTTGGGAAAATCGATAAATTTTTCCATCTCACGCGTTAGAAAGCCCCGGCAAACGATCAATCCCAATCCATAATGCATCGTTGCTAAGTCATAGGGCAGGGGGCCCGCAATTCGGCGCGAGCGGTTGACGGTCTCGCCAACGGTCTTCTGAATTTCGTATAATACGGCATCGTGATGCTCACTCATTCCAAGGCTTCCTCATTCAAAGGTTGAGCCCGGCGGGGCCGGGAGTTGTCGGTTGAACCGTCACCAAAAAGGTGTGCTAGGATAGTCCGCAATCAATTTTATACCATAACGGCAATGCAATCTGGAAAAATGAATGATTGCTTCAAATAGGGGGAAGAAAGAATACGATGCCGGAAGAAAGAGAAGTGGATGTAAAAAAACTCATCGCGACCAAGGAAAAACTCAAGGGAATCGACCTCAGCCACGCCAACCTGGCGAAAGCGAATCTCAGTCAGGGCGATCTCAGGGAAGCTAACCTGAGCGAAGCCTTTCTCAGCGAGGTTAATTTCAGCGGCGCCAACCTCAATAAAGCGGATCTCGGCAAAGCCAACTTAAGCGGCGCCGACTTTTATGGCGCCAACTTGAGCGAGGCCAATCTAAGCGGAGCTTTTATGCGGCGCGCTAAATTTGAAAAAGGGTTTCTCTTAAAGGCGGATTTGAGCAATACCAATATGCGGGAAACGTTTCTCATGCGAGCCAATCTCAAGCAGGCCGATCTCAGCGGTGTCAACCTGCAGGATGCACAAATTCATCAGGCGCATTTGCAGGAGGCCAATCTGGAAGGCGCCGATCTGCAACGGGCCAATCTCAAAGGGTCCAATCTGGAGGGCGCAAAGTTGAAGGACGCATTGCTCATGGGAGCGGATCTTCGGCAAATACGAAAGTTATCGTGTCAGGATCTGGAATCGGCGATGGTGGATAAAACCACCAAGTTTCCCGACCACCTTAAAATAAAGTGGATCTCGGACACTGAATTCGAATGTGAGGAACGGAAAAGATCAAGTTAGGGAAGCAGGCATAGGCGCTTCAAGCGCCGGGGGCGGCAAAAGTCGACAGGGAAATAGGAATTCGCTGAAATTACAGGATTCTCATGCGGATGATTACATCAAGAAATAAAAAATGACCGCTGGGATGGAGGCTCCGCAAAGAGATGCGGCAATGGTTTTCATGATGAATTGGCCGGAGCCGTACGAGTCGCTTCCATTGTTCAAATTCATCGGGATGGGGTAACGGACTTTAACCTTATCCATAGCATTTCACCTTGCAAAAGTGTTGGGACCCTTCTTGGCCCTTGAACTGCCTCAGTATTTTTAGCGGTAACTGTTGACTTAAACTTAATGAAAAAATTTGCTGATAACCGTCAAAAACGGATATTTTTTGGGTTTTACAATTGCAAGGCTTAAAAACAATGGGTTGACAAATAGGCCCGATGAATTTTTTGAGCAAATTAAAAAAAATTTTCAAATAGACCCTTCAGTTCTGGTTTTCTTCCAACCAGGCTTGAAACATGAGGGTATTCCATAACACATGCTGCCAGTTTCTTTCCCCTGAAAGATGCTCAGCCCATTTCCGACGCACCATTTCCGGGTCGAAATAGCCTTCCCTTTGCAGTCTTTTTTCATTCATCAACTCCTCCGCCCATTCCCTCAAGGGGCCGCTCAACCAGGCTCCAAGAGGGACGCCGAACCCCATTTTGGGCCGCTCGATCAACTTTTTTGGGACATATTTATACAGGATTTGCTTCAACAGCCACTTGTTTTGCCCGTTTTTTATTTTCATGCTCATAGGAATCCGCCAGGCAAACTCCACCACCCGGTGATCGAGCAGGGGAACTCGGGCTTCCAGGCTGACCCCCATGCTGGCCCGGTCTACCTTTGTCAAAATGTCGCCTGGCAGGTAAGTGATGAGATCCAGGAACATCAGCCGTTCGATAAGCTCCGGAAGCACTTTCCACTGGATCGGTTCGGAAAGCGCAGTGGGCGGCTCGGTCGATCGCAGGACCAGGGAGGAAGGGTTTCTCCAGTGTGAAGTCAGTCCATTATAAAGGGTCTCGGCGCTTTCAGGGTTCAACAAATCCGAAAGGACATGAAGTTTGTGTCCGGTATTTGCAACTTTCAGTTTCTGGGGAATCATAAACCCGATGCGATTGAAAAACGCATCCCAGGTTTGCGGGGAAACAGCGACTAAAACTTTGGAAATAAAATCCCTGAATAGAAAAGGGCACCATTTGATTTTGTTCCAGATAAAATTTGTCCGGTCGTAACGATGGTATCCGGCAAACAGCTCATCGCCTCCGTCGCCGGACAAACTGACAGTGACCTTTTTGCGTGCCAGTTGGGACACGAGAAAGGTGGGAACTTGCGAAGAGTCCGAAAAGGGTTCGTCAAATAATGTGGGTAAGCGAGGGATGACCGCCCGGGCTTCTTCAGGGGTCACGTAGAGTTCCGTATGATCGGTTCCCAGATGCTCGGCGACCAGTTTTGCATGCTGAGCTTCGTTATACTCGTCTTCCAGAAACCCGATTGAAAAGGTTTTTACCGGTTGACTGCTTTGCGCCTGCATCAAGGCGACCACCGTAGAAGAATCGACACCGCCTGAAAGAAAGGCACCCAACGGAACATCGGACACCATACGAAGTTTGACGGCATCAGAAAGCAGGGGTTCCAGTTGTTGCATGGCGTCCTCTTCCGACCCGATAAGGGGTTTGCTGATTCCCCGCTCCACCACTTCCTGAGCAGACCAATAGGGAACCGGATCGCAGGCATTTTTCGGATGGTTGAGAGAAAGGGTGAAAATGTGGCCGGGAAGAAGTTTTTTTATGCCTTCATAGATGGAGTAGGGAGCAGGGATGTAATTGTGCCTCATTAATAAAGCCAGGGAGTTGCGGTCAATGACGCCCTTAAATTCAGGATGCGCTTTCAAGGCTTTCAACTCCGACCCGAACAGAAAAGAATCGCCCTGCCACCCATAATAGAGAGGTTTGATTCCGATGCGGTCACGCACGAGGTGAAGCAGACGCTCTTTTTTGTCCCACAGGGCAAACGCAAACATTCCTGTAAAATTTTTGACCGCTTCCTCGACCCCCCATTCTTCGATGGCGGCGAGCATGATCTCGGTGTCCGAGTGGCCCCGCCATTGTTTGAAAGCCAAACGGTCCCTGAGAGCCGGGAAGTTATAGACCTCTCCGTTATATGCGATGACGTACCGGCCGCTGGCAGAGAACATAGGTTGATGTCCCTGTGGCGAAAGGTCCAGAATCGACAGACGCCGATGCGCCAATCCCAGGGAAAGAGCAGAGTCGAACCAATAGCCCTCATCGTCAGGACCGCGGTGCGTTAAAGAGGCGTTCATCCTCCTCAGATGGTCTTCGCATTTTGATCCGCCATTTTTTAAATTAAAGAACCCGGTAAAACCACACATCAAAATTTTTCCTTCGCAGTGAGTCTGGATAAAAGTATTTGCATTGCCGTTGAAAGTGTAACAAGAGAGGCGGATCAGGATTGGATGACGGTAAAAATACGTTAAACCATACCAGCCCCGCAGTGTTTGGTCCAGTCCCTATCTCAAGAATTTGCGCAAAGCCCCCTCGGAAAGAAGCCGCGTTTTTAGACCCCTGCTCTATTCAAGATCCATGGCAGGTTCAACCCCTTGTCGTTTGATCGTGACCTCTGCGTGACAATACCTTCACCCAACTTTGATACGACCCTTGCCTTCACTCAAGCAAGACCGGATGGACTTTTTTGCCGGGATCAGACATCGGCAATAAATAATCTTCCAAAACCATAAGCCGGATGATTTGGTTCGGGCTTAAACCCTTGCCCTGACTGAGAATTTCACTTTTTTGATTTTGAAAAGTCCCCGCCCGTCGAAGGTTCAAATTTATTGAATAGTGACTTGGCCTTAACGAAATCTTAACAACCGCCCTGCATCATGTGTCCCAGACAGTTCAACTCGAGTGGTCTCACACTGGTCGGTTTTTGAAATATGCATATTTCCCATGCTTGGCAGTGATAACAACTTTAAAAAGAGAGGTTCACTATGTGTAAATTTTCAGGAAAAATTTTAACGTTCGCAGTACTGGCTTTGTTTCTCAACGTTGGTATTGCCGTTGCCGATCCGGCCAACTCGGATTGGAACAACAGCTGGGGATTTCCGTCTCCTTTTGAAAAAGCCAACTTGCTCGATCAAGCGATTGCTATTGAACTCGTTGAAGAGGACGGATTTTCCAACAAAACCAATTTTTATAATTCCTATTCGGATGTCGTAGCCATCGGAAATCAGGTGAACATCGAAGGCAATGACAACAATGTTGGCGCTAACAACGATGGCAACGTAGCCGCGCAAAATAACGGTGACGACATCAATCAAGAAGCTGGCGACGATTTTAACAGCCAAAATGCCGGCGACGATATAAACAACAACCAAAACGCTGGCGACGATATTAACAACAACTTTTAATTTAAAAACCAATATCAACTACGCGTGTCAAAGGAGGCGTTCAACATGTTCAACAAGAATTTTAAAAAGCTAATACTCGCTATTAGCCTGTTAGTTCTGGGAAGCGGTTGCGCCGCAACCACTCCCTTTAAGGAAGATATGAAATTGACGGAAGGTCCCAAACCCGTCACTCAGATCATGACTCCTTACGACTCTTTGCTTTCCTGCCTGAGCTCGACTTATTTGGGCAAAAAAGCCAGCATCGGTGTCGGTGCGGTCAGTGACGAAACCGGTAAGTTTTCCATTTCCGATTCTGGGAACGGAAAATTCGTGACCCAGGCCGCAGGCGATATCGTTCAAAGTGCCTTGCTGCAGTCCAAAGTGGTCAAAGTGGTCAACCGTCGCGATCCTCGTGTCATGAAGTTGGAAGCCGCTTTCGGTGGAAAAGTAAAATGGATCAAGTCTGACTATCACATCACAGGCTCCATCAACAGCCTGGATTTCCTTCCTGGTGGTGGTATCGACGCCAGCGTCTATGGCGTAGGCGCCAAATATCGTCAACATCGCATGTTGATAGGTATGGATCTGTTCTTAACCGATACCCGTACGTCTGAAGTCATTGCGCATTCTTCAATTTTCAAACAGGTCGTTGCCGACGAAATTGGCGCCAACATTGGAAGGTTTTTTGGCGACATTTTGGTTGCGGTTGATTTGGGTGAACAGCATCGGGAAGCCGTCCATTTTGCTTTGCGCAATATGCTGAAAATGGCCGTCTACGAGATGATGTCTGATCTTTACGATATCGACTCCAAATCCTGCTCTACCATCATTGAAAAGGTGGAAGGCGTGGAAGATGCTTCTCCAACTGCGGCGCCGGTTGCGGCTACCACCAGCGTTGAGCCGTTTGACGGTGAAGCAGAATGGCAAAAAGTATCGTTTTAATCCGAACATTCGATCTTGGGATCGGATCACTTTTGTAAATCAGCAGGAGTAGTTTTTTCACCACTTTAATTTAGGAGATTCATCATGCAGAAGAAAATTTTGTCCGCAGTATTGTCGCTTTTCCTGGTAGGTTCCGCCAGCTCAGCGTTTGCTGGATTCTATGACATCGATGTGGATGTCGACGATTCTTTCAACACCGAATACGATGTTGATATCAATAAATCTTGGGACATCGATGTTGATATCGACAAGACCAAAACCATCACCAAGACCAAAACCATCACTAAGACCTACGATAACGATGTGTTCGATGTAAACAACGATGATGGAGCGGTTCTCAACCAGTACGTCAACGGCGGCCTGGGTGGTCCTTATTTGAGTGAGGGTAGCCGTGGTGGCATGCGTATGCCGACTGCAGAGATGAGCGGCAATGTTGCATCTCAGGTTAACAACGCAGTGGGCGATGTAAGTTCAATCGCGATTGGCAACATGCTTTCTATCGATGATTCTTATAACAGCTCTCGGACCTCCACCCGAACATCTACCCGCAGCCTGGGTCTCGATTTAGACGTTGAAATCGAGGACAGCTTCAACACGGAGGACAGCTTCAATGGTCCTTCTCTGTGGCCTGCTAACTAATTGGGTGAATTGAGAGATTTTTCAGTAATAACAGTTCAATCAGCGCGGCAGGGGGCGAAACATCCCCTTGTCGCTCACATTAAACTCAGGAGAATTATCATGCAGAAGAAAATTTTATCCGTAGTATTGTCGCTTTTTCTGGCAGGTTCCGCGAGCTCAGCGTTCGCTGGATTCTATGACATAGATGTCGACATCGACGATTCTTTCAACAAAGAAGTAGATGTTGATATCAATAAATCTTGGGATATCGATGTGGATGTTGACAAGACCAAGATCATCAACAAAACCAAAACCATCAATAAGACTTATGACAACGACGTGTTCGATGTTGACAATGACGATGGTGCGGTTCTTAACCAGTATGTCAATGGTGCTCCGATGGGCGATTTGTACTCCTTCCAGGAAAACGGACCCAGGGGCATGGGTCTGCCGACTGCGCAGATGAGCGGCAATGTTGCATCTCAGGTTAACAACGCGACAGGTGACATAAGCTCAATTGCGATTGGCAACATGCTTTCCATTGAAGACTCTTTCAACCGGACCCGGAATTCCACCCGGAATCATACCCGGAATCTGGACATCGATGTAGACGTAGATATCGAGGACAGCTTCAATGTGGATGATAGCTTCAATCAGTCTGGCTTTCCCGGCGGACTGCAACTCCCGTAAGTTGAATCAGAACGCTTGATTCTTTAGTTAAGGTAAAACGAGTGCGGCAAGGAGATGCAATATCTCCTTGCCGTTTCCTTTTTTTTCTAACCTGTGAGGTTTCTACCGTCTGAAGCCAAAGCCTCAGCGTCCGAAACCAACCGCCCCTCCGCGAAAAAAGGTAAAGCTCCCTATGTTCACACCGACCCCGCCTCGAAAAATGGACCCTGAGTTAAAAACCGGAAACGAAGCGATAAAAGGAAATGAGGAATTAATAGGGACTAATTGGTTATTCACTACAAAAAACCCTCTATTGGTTCCAAAATCCCCGTGGTGATGGGAGCTTATCCAGTAATAATCGGTAAGGGCTGCATAACTCTCTTCGCCATAATATCCTCCCCCATAGTACCCGGTGTTGGAACCGGAACTTTCAGCATACAATCTCTCGTCGATTTTGAATTCCGCTTCCTCTTCGGCAACCGGAGCGGGCTGAATCGCCGCAGGTGTTTCATCGCTTATTCCATGGGCGCCGTCAAACGCGCTGGATGGGGCGCCGGCAAATGCAGGAGATGTGAACAGCAAAATCATGATAGTGACTAGATATTTCATAATACCCTCGCTTTGTGGTTTTCCTCCAATGTTCACCCCCCGTGAACGTATTAAATAAGTGCAACCTGGGTCAGATTCGGGTCTGGATTATTGCAAAGACGGGCACAGGGATTCAGTAAAACCCCCAGGCCACGATCCAGAGCCGCCTAGACCTCTATTCAATGTAGAAATTTTTCAAAATATTTGCAATAGCAATTGGCAATTCGCCTTTTAATTTTGCGAGCGAGGGGAACCTTTTGCATTATTTGGGAAGGGGTATATCCGTTTATCCCCTGCGACCGTGCCCTTTTCTTCGGCCAGTCCATATTTTCATAGGTTTAGGGATAGAAATTTTTGCCAGGATGGATTTGACCGTGAGGCAGGAGGATCTCCCACGGTGACCAGTCAAAGGCGAGTCCTGGCCTGAGTTGGGTTAAAAATCACTGGTCTGATAATGAAATTTTTTTTAAACGGCTCGCTTGGGATTTACAAAATTGTGACCCATTCATGATAGCTCTGTGAAAGAACCATTAGATAATAAATGGATTGCAAAAAACTCCCTTTATTTCGCTTTGGGAGTGATTCTGTTTTTGGTTTACTAGAATGAAATGAGGATGGAAATGCTGGTAGCCCCTGCCGAAAAGTCAAATCAAAAGGGAAGAAAAATAAGAAAACTGATTGTTCCGGTGTTTTTTATTTTCTGGACAGGTTGTGCTTTTAATGCGGAGGACTGGGAGCCTAAAGGTGAAAAACTGAGCATTGCCTTGAAACATTGCCAAACGGAAATCCTGCAACGTGATCCACTATTGGGTCCTCTATGGTATTGGAGTAAGGACTTTGCACCTTGTATGGAAGGTTTCGGTCATTTCAAAAGATAAAGAAAGACCCGTTCTATAGTTAAAAGAAGACAAAAGGTTATTTAAGAAGCTTCCCGCAAACCTTTTGTGTGGGTTGCCCTCACTTTCTTGACATTGCCATTTTCAGTTTTTTGAAGCCAATCCTGGAGTTCATCAAAATGGATCTCCAAAGCAACCGCATCCCCAATTTTCGCCAGTGCAGAATCTCTATCCACCGCGCCCTGAATTTGATCTTGGAAATCTCCTTCGGTAAATTTGCTGAATGCATAGCGACCTCCATTCGAAGTGATTGAAAGTTCTTTTGTCAAACTGCTGCGACCGTGTTGGAGGAATCAGGATCTCATGGACATATCGAGATTGAATCGAGGTTGTGTCACGGTTTCATTACAATCTTCAGCCGATCGCTGAAAATAGATAGATTGTAAAGCCTTGAAAACAATGGTATTATTTCCACGAAAACGTGGCGGTAGGAAAGCGATTCAACCGACGGGGTTTTAAACTTGAAAACGCCCGATAATCTAAGGGGAGACAGTGTATGAATCCGTCCATAGATAAAAGAAAAATGCCGCGAATGCAGGTGGATGTGCCGGCTTGCATTTTTCTGGGTGTCTCTAAAACCGCTTCAGATGTAAGCGTTAAAAACCTGAGCATTCACGGTCTATCCTTCCGGTCCAGAAAATATTTTTCGCAAGGAACTCCATTCCAATTGATATTTTCCAGCCAAAACGCAGGGCGGAATGTAAAGAAAATACAGGCGGTGGTGCTGCGTTGTGAACCCCTGAAGGGTTTGTCCTCTGATAGATTTAAAATAGGAGCTAAATTTTTGTTTGAGTCTAACATGTTTGGAGAGACAGAAAACCATTCAACCGCGGAGAAAAAACCCTCCGCTTTGCAACCCATCCACGTCCAGCGCTCCGTTGAGATGACTCGTCACAACAAGGGGGTTCGTCTGAAGGCCCAGGTAGGCAATAAAAGCGCGTTGTCTGAACCTGTCCGTGCTGTCAGAAAAGGAGAGATCAGGGCAGAATTCTTTCAGTTCATACAAACCTCCCAAAGTCAGGAAACGGTTCACACTTTCATAAAAGTGAGGGAATCCCGTATCACCGACATAAATCCATCCACCCTTTCTACTCCGATACTTCCGGAAGAAATCGTCCCCGGAAATTCAATGCCTGAAATGTCTGATGGAGAGAACCCGTTTGCAAAACGATTACCCAACCTTCGCTAAAGGGTAGCCCGGCATCCTTTTTTAACTCGCCTCAATACTCATCATCACGGTTTGCCGATTCGAAGGACTCCCTTGCGGTAATTCGACCCCTTGGGCGATTCACTGCACAAACTTTTAAGCTCTAAACAAGAACTGACAGCAATTTTTTCGCCGGCAAATGGGTTCCGTTCATTCTATTATCCGTAGCGACTTGTGGTCACGATAAAGTTGAATAAATTGAATAAAGGTCTATATTGCAGAAATGCGGAATTCTCCAACAAACGAAAGGTTGGCCTATCTGCTGGATGCATTGCCTGAAAGCATCGCTCTTTTAAGCAAAAAGGGAGATATTGAATTTGTGAATAGAGCCTGGAATCATTTCGCCGAAGAAAATTTTGGCGACACGTCCAGGGTAGGGCTGGGGGTCAATTACCTTGAGGTTTGTCAAGTCGCGGGAAGCGAAGGGGTGGGAGCCTTAAATGGAATCAAAAAAGTCATCGATGGTTCCATAGATTTTTTTTCCCTGGAATATCCCTGTCATTCCAAAAATGAGGAACGTTGGTTTATTTTTAATGCGACTCCAGTAAAAGACCGATTGGGAGGCGCGGTGGTTTCTCATGTCAATATAAACCATCAAAAACGGGCGGAAGAAAAATTAAACAAACTTTCGTCTGCCATTGAAAAATGTTTCAGTTCAATAATGATCACCGATAAGAGAGGCAATATCGAATTTGTAAATCCTTTTTTTGAAATGATGTCCGGGTATTCTTTAAGAGAAATTGTGGGAAAAAACCCAAGACTTTTAAAGTCGGGACAACACCCTCCTGACTTTTACAGGGAACTTTGGGAAATGATTCTTGCAGGGAAGGAGTTTAAATCTGAAATATGTAACAAAAATAAAAATGGAGATCTCTATTGGGAACTGCAATCCATAACGCCCATTTTCGATTATCGCGAAAAGATCACCAATTTTATTGCAGTTGGAATCGATGTTACACAGCAAAAAGCCGATCGGGAAAAATTAGGCAACTATTCCGCTCAATTGAAAATTCAACATGAAGAACTGCAAAGTTTTATATCCATAGCCTATCATGACCTTCGCGAACCTCTCAGAAAAATAGTCCTCCTCTCTGATCGAATAAAAAAGGGAATTACAGAAAATCAAAAAAATGAAAAGGATTATCTTGAGCGGCTTCAAAAATCAGCCTTGAGGCTGAATCAGCTTATCGAGGGATTGCTTAAGTACTCAAGAGTCACAGCCCCTTCAAACCCGCGTCAAAAGGTCCATCTCAAACAAATTGTGGAAGAGGTGATAGACGATTTAGAAGCGATTATTCTGGAAACAAAAACCGATATTCAAGTTAACAGCCTTCCTGCGCTTAGAGTGGATGTTTTTCAAATTCGTCTTTTGTTTCAGCATTTAATTCGTAATGCCATTCAATTTTGTAAAAAAGATATTCCCCCTGTCGTAAAAATTTACTCTCAAAAAGCCAGGGATAATTCTTATAAAATTTTCTTTGAAGATAATGGCGTGGGTTTTGATGAAAAATATTCCGATAGAATTTTTCAGCCTCTCCAACAACTGCAAGATCGGAAAACACATGAAGGTGTCGGAATGGGGTTGGCAATTTGTAAGAAAATTGTGGAGGGTATGAATGGAGAAATTTCCGTCACAAGCAAACCGGGAAAAGGATCTACTTTTATCATCCATCTCAAATCCCAAGTTTAAAATTGAATTATTATCCAATCCATCCGGGAGGGCATCATGAAGAGCAAAATTTTCTGGATCTTTTTGATGAGCGTTTTGTGTTTTTCGGAATTTGCTTATGCAAACGAAGGCGAACTGGTCCTGGATAAGATCCGGCTGGATTTTCAAATCAGTCTCGGAGACAGCAGTTGCGACGAATTGATGAATATTGCTTCGGGAAAAAATATCCCCGATATGCGGGGTTTTGACTGTTACCACCGTACCGGAAAATACACCCTGACATTGGCAGGTCCTCCTGGAACAACGGTGACGCTTTTTGGGGAGGTTTCTTTCGGAAAAGATCGCGGCTACCTCGTTATTAGAAAAACGGACGACCGTCCGGTCTGGTTACTGGACCTTGAGGATTTTACTTCCGATCAGTGGAATCGGGTGGAGGCAAAGAGGCAGTCGGGCGCTTACGAAGTTTTTTATCACGCCGCCCCAATTTTCAGCCAAAATGTATCTTCCATCAAATGGGAGAAATGGTGGCCTGAAGATCGCCCTGACTAAAGAGTAGCCGAGGGTCTTAACCCCCCTGTGGAATTGGCACGACCATCAGATGGTTGTTTATGGCGCCGCAGACGGACGATGTCTGTTCGGGCGTTGCTGGCGGCTTGATGTCCGCCAGTGTGGTTTTTTCCTTGAGCCACTGCCCATGTGATCCGCGTATAAAATAGTCGCATTTTACGTTTAACCAATCCCTCCCCGCCCCACATCTTATTCAGGCGAAAAGCCCCCGGCCCTTGAACTCAGAGGATTGAAAGTACCATCCCTCCATTGATTTCCACTTCTCATCTTTCCTGAAAGCTAAGGCTGAAGACTCCCTCACGCAAACCGGGTTGGGTTTGATTTTCCCCAGGTTATTGCTTCGGTCGGCGAGTTTCAAAAATAAAAAACAAAATTAATAAAAGCGTCACACAGCCTTAACGGTTCCGCAATATTGCCATGTCATATTAGTACCCATCGACAGCAGATGGATGATTGCCAGCGGGTAAATAAATTCGGATTCCACCCACCAGACCCAATATGTCTCCTCCAAAGTACCCCCTCTGGTGGGTGGTTTCCAATATAACGTTACAAAATTTTTAATCCTTAAAGTCAACCACCACGTACCGGAGGTGAACCATGCTTTATGAAGTAAAAATTTATGATGGCGGCGGAAACCTGTTAAAAATTGTCTCCCCTCAGGAATTGGAAAACAAAACCACAGAAAACATCCGTTCAATGTTCTCTAAAAGGGACAGGGAACATATCATGAGCCTGGAAAACGATGAACAAGCCGTCCAGATGCATTCCTATCACATGGCTTAGTAGGTTGGGAATATCTGCCAGAATTGGCTGGAAAGCTGTGCCTCTAAACTTAGAGGTTAATTTAGAAAACCCGCGGGTTTTACTTCGAAGGAGAGAAGGGGCAGATCATTGCCCCGATGGTTTCCATTCTTTGCTGAGCTTCTGAGCCATCAGGATTTCATCAGGGGCCATTTTTGATTTCAATCGATTGACAAAAAGCAACGCATCCGCGCCGGCAGATTGAAATTCATTGATCGGGATGGGGGACCGGGAAGAAACCAGATCAAACCACATCAGAGCTTTAACGTTGTCCTGTTCAATCCCCAGCCCCTTAACGTAAAAATGGCCGACAAAATACTGGCCACCGGCATGCCCTTGTTCAGCGGCTTTCAAGTACAGAGAGAAAGCTTTTTTCAAATTCTTGCGAACCCCTCCTAAGCCATTCGCGTAGATATGGCCCATGTTTTGGAGAGCCTCCGGGTCACTTTGCCGCGGGACTTTTTCAAACCATTTTAGGGCTTCTTTAAAATCCTGGGCCGTCCCGATGCCATAAAAATATGAGTTCCCCAATTCATTTTGGGCTTCGGGGTAACCTTCCTGGGCGGACAATCTCAACTCCTTAAAAGCCCGCTTGAAATCCCCGGATTCGACCGCTTTTTTGGCGACCATATAATCCGCAGTCACGGAAACTGCGGGTAGGAGCCAAAAGCAAAGCACCACAAATATCAATCGGCTAAGACCACTCCAATACGTAAAACTCCGGCCCATCATGATTCCTGCCTGTTCATTTTTAGAATTCCAAAAATGTATTGTATTCGAAGGTTTTTGTCAATGAATAAAACCCCATTAGAGGAAGCATAAAAGCCAATAAATCGTCACTTTGCAAGATGGCCCGAGCGACAAAAATGATCACAGGAACCATCCGCTCTGTGTATAGATTTTTGCTCTTTCCCTCCTCACCCGTTTTTGGATCGAAATCGAAAACCGTTAAAAAACCGCTCATTAGCTCAATGGTGAAGCATTTGTCCATTTGGCAAGAAAATTGCTTCCATATAGTTGAAAAAATGCAGTTTATACTCATATAGGCAGGGGGGAGTCTCCCTTTCCTAATGAAAAACCGCCGCCGAAAAGGTTGGCAATGGATAGAGGATTGAAAAATGACCCTGACAAAAACTGATTTCTTCTCTGGACGAACGATCCGGGTCACTGTTAGTTCGGTATGCGTTTTTCTTTTTGTATTGGGAATTTTATCCTCCCCGTCTTTGGCTCAAAACATGGACAAGGTTCTTTACAAGGCCATCGAAGATAAAAACAAAACCCAGATTAATTCCATGCTGCAGGGGGGGATCGATATAAATGCCGGAAGTTATCTCAATAGTGCGGCTTTAAAAAAGAATAGAGAAATATTTCAATATTTGCTGGATATGGGAGGCGATATCAATAGAGTGCATGAGGGACCCTCATTGAGTCATGAGGGGAAAACCGATGTGGGTGGAAAAACCCCCTTATGCCTGATGGTTGCAAATTTTTTATCCAGCAAGAAAGGGTTTGAAACTGTTCAGGGAAGCGACGAATGGGTCGAATTTTTATTGGACCGTGGAGCCGATGCGAACAAAGTGTGCTACGGCAAATACACTCCTTTGATGATGGTTGCCGGGAAGGGGGCCGATCAGGAAGGTTTGTCCGAATGGGGGCGGTTGGAAATAGCCATGAAGATCATCGTGCTTCTTGTAAAAAACGGCGCAGAATTGAATGCAAGCGTCGATGGTGCCACTGCAATGGATTTTGCCAAACGACACAATAATCTGGATCTTGTTATGTTTTTGAAAAGTTTGGGTGCCTCTTAACGGCTCATCGGTAAAAGCAATTCCCATCATTATTTATCAAATCGCTTTAGAAATTTTAAACCAGGGCTTTCACCGCCTTGCCAAATTCCCTGTAAAACCATTCCTCACGGACATCCGTAAACAGATTAAATCGCCGAATACCCCCCCCGTTCGTACTTTACGAATTTGTGACTTGGGCTTAACCCGCCTGTGAACCCCCATCCCTATACTAAAAACTACGCCTCATCCCCAGGCTAGGATGATGAAAAATAAATCAATCGATGATCGTTTCAATGCTCCGAGGCGCTGCGATGGAATTGGAGATCAAAAAGTTGGAAAAAGCTGTCTGTGATTTGACGGCTGCCATCAAAGCACTGAAGGTTTCGATCGATGGATCGAAATACAAGGGGAAACCTTTAGGGGAAAATCAGGTACTGTCAATGCCAAACAATCCTTCGATTGAGGGTCCCAAAACTGTATGCACCGATACGGATTGCGGAGTGATCAACTCGAGAGTCGCCACCTGTGATCATACCTTTGAAAGGTATCGATCCGAATATAACTGTGGATAGACGGAGGTTATGACCAGCATGTTTCCCACAAAAATAATTACGAGCCTACTGTGTTTTTGGTTGTTCACTGTTTTTTCGGAGGCGTCCGCATACGCGAACCAGGATCTTCCCCATTTCCTGAAATTGAACCGCAAAGTGGTTTCCCTGTACAAGTCCAAAGAATATGCTTCCGCGTTACCCTTTGCTCAACAAGCCGTTAAATTGATGGATCAAAATTTACCCGCCAACCCCGAGGGATTGGTGCAGGCTCTCAATAACTTAGGAGAGTTGAACCGAAAAGTGGGGAATCATGCCGCGGCTGAAGCTACGTTTTTACGCTCGCTTAAAATTTCTGAGGATTTTCTTGAAGAAAATCATCCTCTGATAGCGATTCTTTTAAACAATCTGGCCTTACTCTATGAGGATGCAGGAAAATTTTCTGAAGCACAAAAGCTTTACCAGCATTCACTGACGATAAGGGAGAAAACCCTCGGTCCCAACCACCCCACCGTGGCAAACCTGGTCCATAAACTTGCAACCTTAAATAGTGATGGAGTCTCTTCTCAATAAAACCTATTGCAATCCCGGTATCCTGATAACACGGACAAAAACAAGATCGTTCCCGTCTTAAAAAGCCACCCTGTTAGGAGACAACCGTATCCGCAAAATATTTTGATTTCCCGGGCACTGATAAAGTTTTTTCCCCCGCAAATTCTCCAACCCGTTACAAACAAATTTCAGGTTCATCTTGTGAAAAGGGGAATTTGATGATACCCTATGCCGGTCTTTCTAGCTTTGAAATCAAAGGAGTTTTTTGATCAGAGCTTGTTCGTGGCCAAATTAGAAAAGATACCCCCTCTGTTAAATCGAATTAAAAATTCAAACTCGTAAAAGTCGCCTCGAAATATGGAGAAGTATTTCAATCTAAATATCCAAATGGATGACCAGGCAGAGATGGCGCCTCATTTGAAGCGCAACAAAATTGTTTCCCTTCTCAAGAAAAAATTTGATTTTGAAAACTCCCATTTACGGCTTTCCCCTGAAAAAGACAGTGGTCTTCTTTCGAAATGTTTCAATTACAATGCTCCCGAACAGGCCAAAGACCTGGGCATTTATCCTTTTTTCCGAGAGATCCAGGAAACCAACGGTTCCGAGGTCACGATCAATGATAGAAAAGTCCTGACCGTTTCCACCAATAATTATCTGGGATTGACCCAGGATCCGCGAGTGATCCAGGCAGGGCAGGAGGCGCTTGCCCGATTTGGCGCCGGATGCACCGGAAGCCGTTTTTTGAACGGTACGATCAGTCTGCACAATAATTTGGAAAAGGAACTTTCCAAGTTTCTCGGTCGTGAAGATTCCATCGTGATGTCTACTGGTTTTCAGGCCAATCAAGGCACGATCGCTTGCCTCCTGGGAAGAAAGGACATTGCTTTTTCGGACCGGGAAAACCATGCCAGCATTTATGAAGGGTGCGCTATTTCCCCAGGGCAAACTGTCCGTTACAGGCATAACGACATGGATCACCTGGAGTATTATTTAAAAAAATACTCAAATGTCACCGGCAAGCTCATCATCACCGACAGCATATTCAGTATGAGCGGGGATATCGCCAATCTTCCTGAAATCGTCAAGCTGGCCAGGGACTACCGGGCTACAGTCTTGGTGGATGAAGCGCACGGTCTGGGAGTGTTGGGCGATCAGGGAAAAGGCGTGACCAATTACTATAATTTGGAAAAAGAAATTGATATTTATGTCGGAACTTTTTCAAAGAGCCTAGGGTCCATTGGGGGGTTTGTTTCCGGCAAGGCAAAAGTCACCGAGTTCATCCGTCATAAAGCATCCGCATTTATATTCACAGCGGCGTTGCCTCCGGCCTCGGTTGCGGGAGTCACAAAAGCCCTTCAGATTATGATGTCTGAACCAGACCGCCTCAAAAGACTCCATGAAAACACCTCTTATGTTAAAAAGGGATTTTTTGATATGGGATTCCAGGTAAACAATAACCCTGTGCCCATTGTTCCTATCAAAATAGGGGATGAAGCCCTGACTTTATTGATGAATCAAATGCTTTTTGATGATGGAGTATTTGCAGGTGTGGCGGTGTCCCCTGTTGTCCCTCCCCACAACGCCATGATCCGGACAAGTTTTACCTCATGCCACAATCGCGAAGATCTGGACAAGATTTTGGTGTCCTTTAACAAACTTGGAAAAAAACTGGGAATCATTCCCCAATAGACGGGATTTTTGCTTCGTCTATAGGCTGTTGGCAACATCCTGTCAGGATGACGACAATGGCTGGCCTGTTCTCAGAAACTGTCCCTAAACCCCAATTTCCCCTTCCGGAAAGCCCACGTTTTTTTGCCAGGAATCTATAAAAACCTCAGTTCTTAAGCTGGAATCTTTCATGAACCAAAATGCAACCATCGACCATTCCACCGTTTTAGTGACGGGGGCTTCAGGGTTTATCGGCAGTCACCTCGTCGATGCTTTGTTACAGCGTCATTGCAAGGTTCACTGTCTGGTCCGTCGAAGCAGCGACTTGCATTGGCTCGATCGGACAAAAGTGCAGCTGCATTTTGGAAATTTGATCGAGTCTTTTCCTCTTGGCGACTGCCTGGAACAATCAGACTACGTATTTCATTGCGCCGGCCTGACACGGGCGAAAACCAGAGAGGGTTATTTTCAGGCCAACGCCCATGCTTGCAAGGTCCTTTATGAAAAATGCGCTGTTCAGGGAAAGAACCTGAAACGAATCGTGCATATCAGCAGCCTGGCTTCAGTGGGTCCATCGTTGCCGGATCATCCGGTCGATGAAGACACCCCCTGCAAACCTCTCACCTATTATGGCAAGTCCAAGTTAGCTGGAGAGAAAATCGCCGAGCAATATTCATCGTCACTGCCGATCCTGATTCTTCGTCCACCCGTGGTCTATGGACCGAGAGAAGTAAATTTTTTTACTTTTATCAAAGGAATTTCCAAAGGCTGGAACTTGAAAATGGGAAGTGGTGAGCGTGTTCTTTCCCTGATATATGTTGCAGATCTTGTTCAGGCCATGCTTAAGGCCGCGATCACATCAACCTCCTCTGGGGGACAAACCTATTTCATCACCGATGGCCAGTTTTATCATTGGGATGCAGTGGTCGAAACCACCGCAAAGCTTTTGGAGGCACGCATCCGTTCAATTAAAATTCCTGACAGCTTATTGGGGTTATTGGGGCTCTTTATGGATTTTGCGTCCATTTATCTAAAAACGACCCCCTTGCTGGATAGCCAGAGGATCATAGATATCCGGCAGAGTACCTGGACCGCCTCATCTCAAAGGTTTTTTGAAACATTTGACTTTAAGCCCCAATATGATCTGCAAAAGGGGTTATCGGAAACCGTCGATTGGAATAAAAAACAGCTGCTATTGTAGGTTTAGAAACCCATTCCATCCAATCGATCCGCCTGTCCCACCTGGCGTCAGGTTTTCCTCTTAAACAAAAAATAAGCGCTTGCAGGTCATGTCCGCAAACGCTTATTAGAATCGCTAAGAAATATTTTTAGCCGGTCACTCCTGCATTTTAAAGGAAGTTTTAGCATAGTAACCCACTAAATCTTTTACTGACAGCATACCAACCACTTTTTCATTCTCGGTAATGGCCAAATGACGGATTTTGTTTTTATGCATAAATTGGTTCGCTTCTTCAACCGGGAAAAACCGGTCCATGGTTTGCAGGGGTTTGGTCATGATTTTAGTGACTTTAGTGGTCTCAGGGTCCAAACCCTTACTGACGACTTTGCGGGATAAATCTGTCTCGGTTACGATTCCAACGTAATCATCATATTCCTTGACCAGGACGGAACCAACATTGCTGGAATGCATGGTTTGCGCCGCTTCCTGGACAGAAGAATCGTGATCAACACTGAATATAGGGGAACTCATGTAATCCCCGATCTCATCAAGCAGAATGTCAGCTTCATCTAAATTATTTTTGGACTTATCTTGGGTCATGGTATTGGTCCCTTCTTCGCAAAGAAAAAAGTTCAAAATTGTTTTTGAATTTGCTCTATTATATTCGTTTTCTTCTTGCACACTCAGGTCTATTTTTTACCAGGTTCTCAACCTTGGATTGGCAAAAAACGAAACCAAATCCTTGACAGATAATACGCCGACGACTTCCCCGTTTTTTGTCACTCCCAAATGACGAATCTTTTTTTGAGCCATCAACTGGTTCGCTTTTTCAACATGCTCCATACAGTCAATAGTGACGAGGGGCTCTGTCATGATTTCGGTTGCTTTTGTTGTTTTCGGGTCCAAACCTTTCGCCACTATCTTGCGGGATAAATTACTTTCGGTGATAATTCCAATAAACTTATTGTTTTCCTTAACAAAGACAGATCCGATATGCTTGGAATGCATAACATTTGCCGCCTCCTGAACCGTAGACTCGGCGTCAACGCTAAATACGGGTGATGTCATATAATCACCGATTTCTTCCAAATGCGACTCGTGTTCCTTGGAAAAATGATGGGTCACATGCTTGGTCATATTGAACACCCTCTCTTTCCGAACATTAAATAAAATGATGAATATTGCTCCACTGGGTGGAACTTAAATTTAGAACTGCAACTCAGTTATTATAGTGGGAATTTTAAGTAAAAGCCAAATCTCTAAGGTCTGAAACCGTTCATTATCCTTATGAGGTAATATTTTCAATGAGTTTCAAATTTTCCGCTAAAATTCACAGGCTTTAATATAGGGCTCGGTTTTTAGCGACGCCACTTTTTTATCCCCCATGCCTCATAATTTAAACATTGTTTTGATGGAGCCCAAGATCCCGGTAAACACCGGGTCGATTGGAAGGTTATGCCTGGCAACCCAAAGCACACTGCATTTGATTGAACCACTGGGGTTTGAAATCAACGACCGGCAACTCAAACGAGCCGGACTGGATTACTGGAAATTCGTTCAAGTACAGATCCATAAAAACCTGGAGACCTTTTTTAAATCCATCCCGGATGAATCTCCCAAGGTTTTTTTTTCAACAAAAGCGCAGGCCTCTTATTTTGAACATCAGTTTGAAGCCGGGTCTTATCTTTTTTTTGGCAGTGAGACAGAAGGAATTTCGGAGAAATTGAGGAACACCTGGGCACATAGCTTGTACCGAATCCCTCAGTACGATGACCGGGTTCGCTCGCTCAACCTGGCCAATGCGGTGAGCATCGTGGTTTATGAAGCCATCCGGCAACTGGGTCCGTAAAGATGTTACCGATGTTCGGCAAAATCCTCAGGCTGGAAGCCAAATTTCTGATAATAGTCCCGCAAGCGTTTGCGGGATCTTTCTTTATTGTTCGCGTCGCCTTTTTCCCCAAACAGGTTTCCGGCTTTTAAAATATGAATGATGGCGTTTCGTCCATCGTTAACCTTTTCGTAAAGAATCCCCAGATTGAAATGGGCTTCTGCTGATTTAGGATTGAGGCGCACGGTTTCATTAAACTCGTCGATGGCTTCCGCGAGCCGTCCTTTTTCCTCGTAGGCGGCGGCCAGACAAAAATGCGCTTCGGCATCGTCGGAATTATTTTGCAAGCGTTCCTTTAATTTCTTGATGGTCTTGCCCTCTGAAAAAATATCCCAGATTGCCATCTTTCATCTCCTGTTTTTGCAAGCCTCGCTTTAAGACTCGACATCACCCAGTTCATCTTCTTCAAACAGATTGTTCATCAATTCGCGGGTCGTCGTCTCCAGATTTTTTTTATGTTTGAAATCGATAAACTCGTTGATCCTGCGCAAATGATCCGCGGATATATGACAGAGGACCAGTTTTTCCATCAGAGTTTCTTTTTCATAAAGGTCCAACAGCTTTCCGAGACTCGCATTCAAAAAAGGGGTGATGACGCTATTAACATTGGTGAAATCCAGTTCGACCGCCCTGGAGTTCCTGATTTCCCCGATGAGGGATTGGTACAACTTTTCCCCGTCATCGATGGATTCGCATTTTTCGCCGATCAATTCGGCCATTTTAATTTTCATGTTCGGTCTCTTTATGGTCATAGCGTTCTCCCTCCTTGCCCAATTTCGAAGGGACGAACGGTGAAATAAGTAAATGAAAAAACCGCATTATTTCACCATATCCATACCGCCTGGTAAAGCCCGATTTATACCTTTGAAAATCTCTGAAAAAAGTTGAGGTTCCGCAAAAAACCTATAAAATGTAGAAAATCCTAAAATACTCTTATCCCATTTTGCTCAGGCAACTCAAAATGGGGGAAGAAAAACCCATGAATTCTACTGCGACTAAACAGGAAAAAAGTTCCAATTCGCCGCCCCGGCCCCTTAAAGAGAAACTTTGGAACCTTTTCGGGGTCTTGTTTTACATCACTGTGGTGGTGGGTGCGGTGTATCATCTGGCACTTCCCCTGTTCAATAAATAAAAAAAACGTGTTCTGACGCCAAAAGCATCTCACATTCCCCCCAAACATCTTCATTGCCTGAGAAGATGGCACGGCTTCTCGAATGGTCACAAGATGAGCCTTAGAAGAACATCCAGGAAAATCTTTGGAGCAGTTTCTTTTACGGCTTTTCTTTTCTTAACTGCATTTTCAGCCGAAGCAGAAACGATTCGCTACGTCGCCATAGGCGATTCCTACACCATCTGCGAAGGCGTTCCTGAGGAGGACTGCTGGCCGGCTTTGTTGACCCGGCACCTGGTTTCGGCTGGAATCGATATCGAGCTGACGGCCAATCCCGCACGCACCCGTTGGAAAGTGGAAGATGCTATCCGTTCAGAGTTCCCGGTTTTTAAAGAAGCACGTCCCACCTTTGCTACCTTATTGATCGGAGTGAACGATTGGGTTCACGGTTCCGGAAAAAATAAATTCACGTCTAATTTGAGAGTTTTGATGGACCGCATGCGGGAGCACCTTCCTCACCCCCGTCGATTGCTGGTCATCACGATTCCGGATTTTTCCTGCGCACCCCGCGGGGAAACTTACGGCTTTGGCAGAAACATCGCTAAGGGAATTTTAAAATACAATCAGATCATTAAAAAAGAAGCCAGGGAAAGAGGCCTTGCTGTGGTGGATATTTTTCCGCTGTCACAGACTTTCTGTAACCGGCCTGAAATGTTTGTGGAAGACGGGATTCATCCTTCTGCTCAGCAGTACGCCCTTTGGGAGCAGCTTATTTTCCCCGAGGCATACAACATGTTACGACAATGAGTTGTTCAGCATTTCCTCATGAAAGGGACGTTCAATGATAGTGACCGGCCGGCTGATCAAAGTTCTTTTAATCTGTCCTTTCAATGTCATGGTCGTCATTCCCGGTTTGCTCCTTTGGATTTCCAGACAAACGGGTTTGCTTGCCTCCTTTAATTTGGGTTTCAATCTTTACCGTGGAATACTCGGTGGTTTTTTCATTGCCATCGGGATGATTGGCGCTTATTTTTGTGTTGCCCTTTTCACCGATCATGGCGATGGAACCCCCGCCCCCTGGGACCCTCCCAAAAATCTGGTGGTAGAAGGCATCTACCGCCACGTCCGCAACCCCATGATCGCTAGCGTTTTTTGCGTTTTATTGGGGGAATTCCTGCTTTCAGGTTACCCGCTTCTCCTGCTGTGGTTTTTATTCTTTGTGGCCGCCAACCTCTTGTATATTCCACTGATAGAAGAGCCGCAACTTCTCAAACGTTTTGGTGAACCCTACCGCCTTTATCTTAAAAACGTGCCGCGTTGGATTCCGAAGAAGAGCTTCACAAAAGGATACAAATAATCCCCGCCCACAAATATTTTCCGACCCAACCGCCTTCCCTCGACATAATTCCATAAATATTTGATATAATTAGTATTATATTTATATTGTGATGCTTTCGGCCTTTTCACATTGTATTTCCAACCTGCTCAATTTCACGATCGTGCAAAATGACCTTTCGGCTATTCTTTAAATTCATTTTTCCTCTCGTCACACTGCTGGCCGTCGGGCCGATTGCCGAGGCTCAGGAAAATGCTTCCGGGACGGAGCAGGAGGGTTTAGAACTCGCTGAAAACATCATCGAGGTGGAGGTGGAAACGTTTCAATCCAACGCACTTAAAAATTTTTTAAAAGAATACCGGCAGATTTTGCAACAGTCCAAGTCAGACACGTCCGGGGTGTTGCAAAAATTCAGGAAAGATTTTTCGGATCTCAAACAGGAGAACGCCCGGAGCTTAAAAATTACGCGGCAGAAAAAACTTCCTAGAGTGGTTTTAAAAAGAGTCAATCCAAATGACGATCTGTTACCAACAAAGAATCCAGATCCGGCCCCCTTTTCACGCGACTTGCTTCGCATGGAAAAATTCCATCCACCGCCGCTGGCACCGGAGCAAAAAGACAGGCTCCTGAGCCTTGACGAAAGACAACGTTTGGCCAAAATCGTAAAAAAACGCCGTCAAGAAACGTTTCAGTTCCGACAAAGCGAAATAGGACGCCTAAAAGCGGAAATCGATCAGGAGCCCTTGAAAGGACACCAGACGAAACTGGCGGAATTCAGCGCCCGCATAAAAAAATGGCTGGCCCAGATAGAGAGGGGAAGGGGCAGGGAGCCGGCGCTTTTTTTGAATTTAGGAAATGTTTATCTGGAATCCCAGCGCTACTTGAATTCTTTGGAGCGTGAAGACCGGTTCAAACTGACACGTTACGCCCCGCATGCAGGGATTGCGCTTGGCAGTTATGAGTTGGCCCTTTGGACTTTTAAAATGTCCCTCACTCAGAATCCTGATGACGGCGACACCAACCTTCTTCTTGGTAAGGTGCTCGCAGAAATGGGAAGGCCCGATCAGGCTCTTGAAAGGGCAAGGAACGCAGAATATTTATTCTCCCGAAACCGGGAATCGGGAAAAACCGCGCAAGCCCGCAGTTTTGTTGCTTCCCTGGAAAAACCATCGCCGATAAAATTTAACGCCGAACCCTGATAGAAAACCCACGCCATGCAAAAAAACGGATTCGCCGCAACCTTGTTTGTTTGGGCTTTGTTGTTTTCTTCTTCGGGTTTTACCGAGCCTCTGGTCAAATACCACCCCAACGGAAAGGCGAGCGTTGAGGGACAACTGGATGAAAATGGACTGCCGCACAACACCATTCGCAAGTTTGATGAGAAAGGGAACATCGTTTCGGAACGAAACTTTCACCATGGAGTTTTAGAGGGGGTCAGTAAAATGTACTACTCGTCCGGCGAGTTGATGACTCACTGGGTTTACAAAAAAGGCAAGCGCCACGGGGTTGGTATAGGATATTTTCGCAACGGAAAAATTAAAGATGAAGGATTTTATAAAGACGATAAGCTCGACGGCTTGGTTAAAATGTACTACGAGGACGGCACCCCGAAGACGGAAATGAATTTTAAAGAAGACCGTCAGGAAGGAACCACCAGAACCTACACAAAAGAGGGAAAGCTGGAGTTCATATACACCCACCGTAAAGGACGGCTCATCAACCGGAAAAAGTTTGATGCCGATGGAAAGCTCATTCTTGAGCAGGATTATCCCGTCCTACAGGTCCACCCCTGAATCCTTCCCCCGAACGATTCTCACCGGGTTCCTGAGGTTATCCATTCAACTATTTCCCGAACTGCCTTGAAAATCCGTTATAATTGTATGGAATTCTATGAAAGCGCCCTTTTACCAAATTCAATCGCCGGTACCTCAGACAAAAAAAGCCATCCTCGTGGGCGTCGAGTTGCCGCGAAACGGCTCCGCCCCCCTGACGGTTTCTTTTGAAGAACTGGAGGGGCTGGCCACCACCGCAAACTATCAGCCGATCGCCCGGCTTTCGCAAAAACTTTCGTCTATCAACCCCAAAACTTTTTTGGGAAGCGGCAAGGTGGAAGAACTTCAACAGGCGGTCAAGCACCACCATCCGAATGCAGTCATTTTTGATGTCGAACTTTCACCCGGGCAAAACCGCAACCTGGAAAATATTTTTAAATGCCGGGTGATCGATCGGTCCTGGCTCATTCTTGAAATTTTCAATGACCACGCACGCACCCGGGAAGCCAAAACCCAGGTTGAGTTGGCGCGCTTGAAATATGCGCTCCCCCGGCTGACCCGCATGTGGGGGCATCTATCCAGGCAGCGCGGCGGCATTGGTCTGAAAGACGTGGGTGAGACCCAGATCCAGTTGGACCGCCGGTTGATCAGAAACGAGATCACCAAGCTGGAGAGAAAACTGAAAGGGATCGACAAGGAAAAAATAACCCAAAGGAAAGGCCGTAAAGGAATTTATCGTGTCGCTTTGGTGGGCTACACCAACGTCGGAAAATCAACCCTGATGAACCGCTTGACCGGGTCAGACACCTTGGTGGAAAACAAACTGTTTGCCACGCTGGACGCAACCATTCGTAAAATCAAAAAAAACTTCCCCTATCCGGTTCTTCTTGCGGATACCGTCGGCCTCATCGACAAACTGCCGCATGACCTGGTGGCGTCCTTCAAAAGCACGTTGGATGAAGTCCGCGAAGCCGACCTCCTGATCAAACTGGTTGACCTCAGTCACCCCGATTACCAAAAGCAGATGGAAACCGTTGACCAGGTGCTCAATGAACTGGGTGCTCAGGACATAGACTCGGTTCTGGTGTTCAATAAGCTCGACCGCATCAGCGACCCGGAAATCCTGTCTATCGCCAACAATTTATACCCGCAAGCGGTTCTCATCTCGTGCAGGACGGGGGAAGGCATAGAAAACCTGCAAGAGGAGATCATTCGCTGTTATCAAAACAGGTTGACGCCGTACACTCTCAAAATGGATTATTCTAAAGCCGATCAGATTTCACAAATCCGCAAACAAGCCATCATCGTCAAGGAAGAGTACGAAGAAGACCAAATCGTTCTCAGCTTGAGATTACCGCCGGAAGGCAAAGCCCGGCTCAATAAATTACTGAAGAGGGAGTCCAAACCAGCCGCTCTGTGATCGTTATTCGGACTTCAATTCCGTAGCGACATAGAGACCTTTGTCGGTCACCACATAAGCTCCGCTGATTGCATCGCCTTTTTTAATTTCCTCAAGACCCTTCCAGCCGGAAAGTATAGTTTTCTCATCAACGATTAGAGTGAAGCGCTTTTTTGTTTCTGGATCGATGACAGCCACCTTGTTTTTCTTCAAGATCACTTTCTTGACCTCACCGGAAAACGCCACGGCGTTGGGTTCTTCGGCATGAACTACCGAGACCGCCAGAAGAAAAAATACTGCTATAAAAACAACTCGATTTAAACTCGTTACGAAAGACATAAAACCTCCAGGAAAAATCCCGTTCAACCAAGGGAAGTCTCAAAAGAAAATCGTTCTTGTAAAAATTGAAAAGATTAAAGAGGAATCAGTTTAGCATGTTTGACGGCAATTTTTTTCTTGCCGTGTGGCCGCTTGAAAAAAATTTCCAGTTTCAAATCGTCCTCATTGCCTGCCCGGTTCATCACCACTCCGGTGCCAAAGGCGGGATGCAGGAGTTTGGAGCCGATGGAATAAGGCTGATCGGCTGGAACCGCTTTGGATTGTGAGCGTATGGCATAAGAAGGAGCCGACGGGGAGGATGCGGAAAAGCCCTCAGATTCCGATGAGGTTTCCTTTTCCAGAATATCGGGGGGAATGGAAAGCAAAAACTGCGAGGGGGAGTAATTAAATATGCTTCCGTAGATTTTGCGTCGTCGGGCATTGCTGACAAACAGCATTTCTTTTGCCCGGGTGAACCCCACATAGCAGAGCCGCCGTTCTTCTTCATATTCAGCGGGGTCCGACATGGAACTGCTGTGCGGAAGAAGCCCGTCTTCCATGCCGATGATGAATACGGCGTTGAACTCGAGTCCTTTGCAGGTGTGAAGCGTCATGAGCGGCAGAACACCACGGGAATCTTCGAGAGAATCGATATCGGCAATCAAAGCGGTGGAGTCCAGAAACTCCTGCAGGGTCTGACCTTCTTTTTCCATGGATTGTTCCACAGCCGAACACAATTCCTGCAGGTTTTCCTGCCGGCTCCGGCTTTCAACCGTATTCTCCTTTTCCAGCATGGCCTCATACCCTGAGCGCACAATGATATCCCGCAACACTTCAAGGGGCGATCCGTTCTGGTACAGGTTCGTGAACGTGTCCATCATATTCACGAAACCGGCGATTTTTTTCGCGACCGCCGCCGAAAGCAGCCCCTTGGCTTCCATCTGCCGCAAGCCCTCCATGAGGGAAATTTTTGATTGTTCGCAAAAAGCCTCGATCTTGTCCAGCGAGGTTTTGCCGATCCCCCGGGCCGGAAGATTGATGATGCGTTTCAGGGACACGGAATCCTCAGGGTTCAGCACCACCCGCAAATAGGAAAGAATGTCCTTGACCTCTTTTCTGGCATAGAACTTCAATCCGCCGAACACCTGATGCTGGATGTTTTCCCGGCGCAGAGCGTCTTCGATCACGCGCGACTGCGCATTGGTGCGGTACAGGACCGCCATGTCGTTGAACGAGATATTTTTCTCGCGGTTCAGCCGGAGAATGCGTTGGCAGACATTTCTCGCTTCGTCACCCTCGTCCTGGGCACGGTAGTAAACAATCGGAGCGCCTTCGCCATTTTTCGTCCACAAGGTTTTGGGTTTGCGGTTGAGATTTTCCTTGACCACCTCACCCGCCGCCTTGAGGATATTCTGCGTCGAGCGGTAGTTTTCTTCCAGTTTGATCACTGTGGTTCCAGGGTAATCTTTTTCAAAATGCAAAAGGTTTTCCAGATTGGCCCCGCGCCACCGGTAAATGCTTTGATCGTCGTCTCCCACCACGCAGACATTGCGGTGTTTTCTGGATAGAAGTTTGAGCAACTGGTACTGAGTGCGGTTGGTGTCCTGAAATTCATCCACCAGAATGTATTGAAACCGTTCGTTATAGAGATCGGAAGCTTCCGCCGAGTCCCGTAAAAGACGAACAGCCCACATGAGAAGATCGTCAAAATCGAGCGCGTTGTTTTTCTGCAACGCTTCCTGATACGCCACATAGACTTCCGCGGCTTTCAACTTGTTGCCAAAGGGAAGGGAATCGCGGTCCACGTCCTTAGGAAAAAGAAAATCGTTTTTGAACCCGCTGATGTGGTTGAGAATGGACTTCGGCGGAAACGCCTCGGCATTCACCGCCATCTTTTTCATGCATTGCTTGATGAGAGACAACTGGTCCTGCGAATCATAAATCACGAAGTCTCCGGGAAAACCCAGAGTTGAAATATGCCGTCGCAAAATTCTGAGGCAGAAGGAGTGAAAGGTGCTGATCCACGGCGAAGAATCGGTGTGTCCTAAAATTTTACGGACTCTCTCTTTCATCTCAGCCGCGGCTTTATTGGTGAACGTGATCGCCAGAATACGTTCCGGGGCGATGCCTGATTCCTTCACCAGGTGCGCGATGCGGGTGGTGATCACCCGTGTTTTTCCGGAGCCTGCGCCGGCGACCACAATGAGGGGGCCATCTGAATGAAGGACGGATTGTAATTGTTGAGGGTTCAGTGAATCGGTAAGCATGGAAGAATAATACGGAGTTTAATAAAAAATGGAAGCGTAAAATTAAATAATGCCGCCTTACAAAAGCGGGATTTTATATGCGCCGGGGATAGGACCCCGTAACCCAACCTGTCACCGTGCGGTTCTCCTGCAAGGAGGCGAAGATTGGGCCGCGGGGAAACTATTTATTTCTTCCAAACAATCGTATGCCTAACTTTCAACGGAGTCGGGAATTTTTTCCAGCTCCACGTCAATCGTCATCTGTTTGCCCTTGCGAACGAGAACGACGGGCATTTTTTTTCCTGCAGGCGCGTGCGCGACCCATTTGGGAAGTTCGCGCGAGCTTTTGATCGCATGCCCGTCGAATCCCGTGATGACATCATTGGATTCGATTCCCGCTAAGGAAGCAGGACTGCCTGCCATCACTTCCGTTACCAGAGAACCTTGATCCACAGACAGATTCAAAGACTCTTTGGCGTCCAGAGTGATGTCCTGCACAGTAACACCCAGCCAGCTGCGAACCACCCGGCCCGTTTCCTTAAGCTGCGGAAGCAGTTGCTTCACCAGATCGATGGGTAATGAAAACCCCAGTCCCTGACCCTGAGAGAGAATGGCGGTGTTTATGCCGATCACCTCCCCCTTCATGTTGATCAATGGACCCCCGGAGTTTCCAGGGTTGATCGGGGCGTCGGTCTGAATGAAATCGTCAAACGGGCTTGTTCCCAGAGACCGGCCCTTGCCGCTGACAATCCCCGCGGTGACCGTCAAGTCGAGGCCGAAAGGACTGCCGATGGCCATCACCCATTCACCCGGTTTCAGTTTTTCGGAACTGCCCAGTGGAAGCACCGGTAAGTCGTATCCTGCATCGATCTTGATGAGGGCAATATCCGTTTCGGGATCGATGCCCACGGGTTTACCGCGAAACAGTTTTCCATCCGACAAAGTCACTTGCACGGCATCGGAACCCTGCACCACATGGGAATTGGTTAAAATATAACCCTCCTTGTGAATGATAAATCCAGAGCCCGCTCCTCTCGGCAGGAATTCCTCCGAAGGCCGCGGCCCATAATTCCTGAAGGGTCCCCAGGGATAGTTTCTATTGAAACTGCGGTTGATCATTTGCAGGGAACGGATGTTGACCACCGCAGGGCTTAATTTTTCAGCCAATTTACTGAGCAGATCCCCGCCGGGGACAACAGGTGTAACGGTTTCCGTTTTCTGCGTCCACAATGTACCTGTCGTTTCCTGAAAGGCGGCGACACTCGCTGCCAATAAAAACAACAGGCCTCCAGCCAGAACAATTGCAACCAGGCGATTCAAAAATTTCATCTTTCTCATTTTAAGGTTCCTTCTCTCGATTAAAGATGGGTTCCATTCAAGATTAAGAAAAACAAAATTGATTTTTGATTAATTCAGGATTAAAAATTTTTAATAAGATAAACAGGTTGAGGAAGGGATCTTACAAAAAGCTGCGCGGTCAGAGAGAGGGTGTTAGAAAGTCAAACCAGGTTTTCCCACACCACGGCGGCCAGGGCCTCAATGAATGCGGGGGACAGGTTCATGGATTCTGTCCGGTAAAGGTCGAGTTTGCGCTCTCTGGCGTACGCTTTGAAATCGATATCGATGTCGTAAAGAATTTCGATATGATCGGAAACAAAACCCACCGGGACCACAAGGACGGTTCGTGCGCCGTAACGGGCAATTTTATCGAGGACCGATTCCACTGGCGGTCCCAACCACGGTACCGGGATCATCCCCTGGCTCTGGTAAGCCATATGCCAATGGGTGGGTTGCACCCGGTCCACGATTTTGCGCACGGTTTTTTCATATTCTTCGGCATAGGGGTCGCCTTCGTCCAAAGAGGATGCGGGTATGCTGTGCACGGTGAATATGGTGTGAATTTGGTTTTTACCTTGTTTTTTTAATGACTCAATGGCCTGTTCGTACTTTTCGACGAAGGCATCCGTCAGGCAGGGATGGTCGCACCAGCTGGAGATGGTGTGAACCTGCAAATCTTTTGCCTCACATTCCTGTAACGCCTCGTTAAACGATTTGAAATAACGCTCGGTGCTCCATTTGCTGTATTGCGGGGCGAGGCAGATGGCGTAAACTTTTTTGATACCATCGTCCACCATCTGTTTGACAACGTCCCGGATGTAGGGACTCCAACTGCGCATGCCAAAATAAACTTTGAAGGCGTTTTTACCATCCTGATTGATAAAGTTTTCCAGGGCTTCGGCCTGCCCGCGGGTGATTTCAAGCAATGGCGAACTGCCGCCGATGGCCTGGTAACGCTCGCGGATCAATTGGATCACTTCCGGCGTGGAGTCTTTTCCGCCGCGGATATTTTTCAAATAAAGGGGGATGTCGTCCACAGAGGTCGGCGCCCCGTGTGCCATCAAAAATATTGCAGTGGTTGGTGACGAGCCGTCATGCATGACGGTATTCGTGCACCATATCGCAGACGGCTTTTACGTGATCTACAGGAGTGTGTTGTAGTATCCCGTGTCCCAGATTGAAAATATGGCCGGGCCGGCCTTGGGCGCGGCGCATGATGTCGTGCACCCGCTCTTTAATAACCGGGAGAGGTGCGAATAAAATCACCGGATCGAGATTGCCCTGAATCGGCTGATCATGGCCCACCTGTTGCCACGCATCGTCGAGATTGATGCGCCAGTCAAAACTGATCACGTCGCCTCCGGCTTGCGCCACCCGGTCCAGCATGGTGGACGTGCCGGTGCTGAAATTGATGATCGGGACACCGGTGTCCTTCACGCCTTCAATCACCCGCTTGGTGTAGGGCAGGACATAGCGGGTGTAGTCTTCCGGGCTGAGGCACCCCACCCAGCTGTCAAATATCTGCAAGGCCTGGGCGCCGGCCTTCACCTGCATTTTTAAATAATCGATGAGGGTGGTGCAGACCTTGTCCATCAATCGTTCCCACAGGTCCGGAGCTTCAAACATCATCATTTTAGTGGTGGTGAAGTCTCGTGATTTTCCGCCTTCAACCATATAACTGCAAAGCGTGAAGGGCGCTCCGGCAAACCCTATAAGAGGAATTTTTCCGGAAATTTCACTGCGCACCATGCGGATGGCGTCGCCGACAAAGCCCAGTTGCTCCTCAGCATTCACGGGAAGGAGTTTTTCCACGTCCTTCGCATCTCTTACGGGGCGGGGGATCGACGGCCCGTCTCCGACGACGAACTCCAGTCCCGTTCCCATCGGTTCAAGGGGAAGAAGAATATCCGCGAAAATGATGGCGGCGTCGATATCGAGAGCGTTCACCGGTTGCAGGGTCACCTGCGTGGCCAGTTCCGGGGTTTTACACATTTCCAGAAAAGTATATTTTTCTTTGAGATCGCGGTAGGCCTTCATATAACGTCCCGCCTGACGCATGAACCATACCGGGGTGGCGTCCACCGGTTCGCCGCCGCATGCTTTTAAAAATCGAAAATCCTTGTTTTCACTCATGGTTGCTTTCATTTTTAGGGGTTGAATGCCGTTGATTATAAACTCCGGGAAGCGGGTTTTTCAATGGGTATATTTGCTAGGAAGTGAAATAAGAATCCGAAGCGCGGGGAATCGTTTTTTCAATGTTCCGAATTTCCGTCAAAACCATTTCGTCGCGTTCTTCCGCAAGGTTTTCCTTAAGAACGGGGTGGACTTTCGCCTTTAACAGCTGTCCCAGCGCCCAAACCGCGTGTGCGCGTATGAGAGGTTCCTTGTCGCTGAGAACCTCTATCAAAGGAGAAACCGCATCGGGGTTACCGGAATTTCCGAGAGCCACCGCGACGTTGCGCAACAATCCCCGGCGTTTGATGCGCTTAACGGGGCTTTTTTTAAACCGGCGGCTGAAATCGTCTCCATCCAGGCGGATCAAATCGATGAGGCGGCGCACGCCGTCCCGTTCGTGAAAGGCTTCGTCCGCGGTCTTTACCGCGTATGAATTCCACGGGCAAACGATCTGGCAATCGTCGCAACCGTAAATCCGGTTTCCGATGGCTTGCCGGAATTCCAAAGGGATCACCCCCTTGAGTTCGATGGTCAGATAGGAAATGCAGCGCCTGGAGTCCAGAACATAGGGCGCGACGATGGCCTGCGTGGGGCAGATATCGATGCAATCTTTACAGGTGCCACAACGGTCTTCAGCCTCTTTGTTTACAGGAAGCCGGATGTCGGTCAGAATTTCGGAAAGAAAATACCAGGAGCCGATGCCTTCTGAGATCAGGTTGGTGTGCTTGCCCACCCAGCCGATGCCGGCTTTCTGGGCCAGGGGTTTTTCGAGCACCGGACCGGTGTCAACATAAACTTTGGTGTGGCAGTCGTCAAATTCCTGATGGATTATTTCTTCAAGCCGTTTCAGCCGGGGAATCAAAACCTCATGGTAGTCGTCGTTGAGCGCGTAAAGCGAGATATCTCCCTGGTCGGTGTCGTCCAAAAAGGTCATGTCTTTTGCCTGCGGGAAATAATTCGTCCGCAAACAGATCACGCTCTGCACTCCGGTAAGCACCTTATCCAAATCCGCCCGTTTTTCCGCCCAGCGGCCCATATAACCCATCTCTCCGTCATATTGTCGGACGAGCCAGCTCTTAAAATGCGCCACCGCTTCGGGAGTATCAGGCCGGGTGATGCCGAAGCCGTCAAACCCGAGGTTTCTGGACGCGTTCTCAATCGTCCTCACTTTTTCCTGCAATCCGGTAGAATCCATTTCAGCCGCTATTGTTCAAAATTTTTTATTCTGATATTCTCTCACCAAACAAAATACAAACAAAGAACAACCTGTTCGATCAGGAAATTTCTAATATTGAGAGTGGCCGCCATGGGGAAAACCAGTTTTATATACAACCCGCTTTATCTGAAACACGAGACCGATCCGCACCCGGAAACGCCAAGAAGGCTGGAAGCCATTTATGGCAAAATCCAGAGTTCGGAAATTTCCTCGCAGTTGATTTTTACCGAGCCCCGGCAGGCGGCGCCCGAGCAAATCGCCATGAACCACAGTGCCGGTTACATCGACCAGGTGAAGGCCTCCTGTGAGCAGGGAGTGCGAAATCTGGATGCCGACACCGTCATCAGCCAAAATTCTTACGATGCCGCGGTTCTGGCCGCAGGCGCTGGGTTGACGGCGGTGGATATGGTTCTCGATGGAGAGGCGGACAACGTATTTTGCGCCGTGCGTCCTCCCGGCCATCATGCGGAACAAAACCGCGCCATGGGTTTTTGCCTTTTTAACAACGTCGCTGTCGCCGCCCGCTATGCGATCCGGGAGAGGGATCTCAACCGGGTGTTTATTTTCGACTGGGACGTGCATCACGGCAACGGCACCCAGCATTCCTTCTACTCCGATTCGGCAGTGTATTATTCCAGTGCCCATCAGTTCCCGTTTTACCCCGGAACCGGGGACAAAGACGAAACCGGGTCCGGCGATGGATTGGGGACCACCCTCAATTTTCCTCTGAGAGCGTATTCCGGCGATGCGGACTATCTGGCTTTGGTTGAAAATCAACTCATCCCGGAGATGATTAAATTCAAGCCCGATTTGATCATCATTTCTGCGGGCTTTGACGCCCATACAGGCGATCCACTGGCTAACATGGAAGTCACTACGGAAGGTTTTGGTAAAATGACAGAACTGATCAAGAACGCCGCTCAGGAAATTTGCCAGGGCCGTTTGATCTCCATGCTGGAAGGCGGGTACAATCTCGAGGAATTGAGCGATTCGGTTCACAACCATTTGATATCCTTATTGAAATAGCCGGTGATGCATTCGCCGCTTTTGTAACATCCAAAACCATGCTTCAACAATACGTTCGCAACTTCACAAACAAAGTCGTCGAAGCCCTGAACATCGGGTCCATGGAAATGATCAACCTGCATCAGGACCTGCTCACCCCGGAATTCATCCTGCTCGGACTTCTGGAGCAGGAAGAGTCCATGGTCGTCGAATTGCTGGAAAGGATCCGCCCGGACGAAAAAAACCTGCACAATGAGTTACTGGAAGCTGTTTTTGAAGCGCAAAAGGATCAGCGGAAAATAAAAGGCAAACCCATTCAGCAAATCCAGCTCGCCAAGGAAACCGAAACCCTGTTCGAAATTGCCCAGGAAGAAACAAAAAAAATGGGAGATAAATTTATCGGTGTGGGAGCGGTTTTTCTGGCATCACTGGACCCGCGTGTCGGTAAAGTGGCGGCCATCCTCAAGGAAGCCGGCCTGCAATATGACAGGGTCAAGGAAGAATTGGAGAGCCTGCGAGGCGGACGAACCGTAGACGCCAAAGACGCGGAAGGAAGGTTCAACGTCCTGGATCAATTCACCACCGATCTCACCGACCTCGCCCGCCGGGGCGAACTGGACCCGGTCATTGGCCGGGAAAATGAAATCAACCGGCTCATTCAAATCCTCACCCGCCGGAAAAAAAACAATCCCGTTCTGATCGGTGAAACCGGCGTGGGGAAAACCGTGATCGTCGACCGGCTGGCGCAACGAATCGTCAACGCGGAAGTCCCCAATTCCCTGCTGAACAAACGGGTCAAGGTGCTGGAAATGTCCGAGGTCATCGCCGGAGCTAAAATGCGCGGTGAGTTCGAAGAGCGCATGAAAATGGTCAAGGATGAAATCATCGCCGCGCGGGGGAACATCATTCTGTTCATCGACGAACTGCATACCATCGTCAGCGCAGGGGCCGGGGCAGGCGGGGTGGATGCGTCCAACATGCTGAAAGCCGCTCTCGCCAAAGGACAACTGCAGTGCATCGGCGCCACCACCACGGAAGAATATAAAAAACACATTGAAGAAGACAAGGCGCTGGCCAGACGGTTTCAGCCCGTTCTGGTCCAGGAACCCTCGGTGGAGCTGACCATAAAAATTCTCGAAGGACTCAAGTCAAAATACGAACAGCATCATGAGATAACTTATAAACCATCAGCGATTGTGGCCGCCGCCAAGTTATCTGAAAAACACGTGTCCGACCGGTCCTTGCCGGACAAGGCCATCGACCTTCTCTATGAAGCGGGAGCGCAAAAGCATCTGGCCCTCATCAATGTTCCCGTTCCCATTCGCGAACTGGAAAATGAAAAAAACCATTTAATGCAGAGGCAAAATGAAGAATTCGCCAGGCAGGAATTCGAGGAGGTCGCCGAGATTCGGCAAAAAATTCTCGAACTGGATAAAAAACTCTCTGAGGAAAAAATAAAATGGCAACAGGAATTGGCTGATATTGACGCTTACGTGAGCGAAGAGGACATCGCCAACATCGTTGCCGCCTGGACAGGCATTCCAGTCAGCAAAATTCAGGAAACGGAGAAAGACAAACTGATGCGTATGGAGGAGAACCTCCACAAGCGGGTCATTGGGCAAAACAACGCCATCATCGCGGTCAGCAACGCCATTCGCAGAAACCGCGCCGGCCTCAAAGAGAAAGATAAACCGATCGGAAGTTTTCTCTTTCTAGGGCCAACGGGAGTCGGAAAAACCGAACTCGCCAAGGCCCTGGCAGAATTTCTCCTCGACGATGAAAACCGCATCATCCGTCTGGACATGTCGGAATATATGGAAAAACACACCGTGTCAAAAATCATCGGCTCGCCGCCGGGTTACGTGGGCTATGACGAAGGCGGGCAGTTGACAGAAAAGGTCCGGCGCAACCCGTACAGCGTCATCCTGCTCGACGAACTGGAGAAAGCTCATCCGGACGTTTTTAATATTCTTCTGCAGCTTCTGGACGACGGGCGATTGACGGATGCGCAGGGTCGAGTCACCAGTTTTAAAAACGCCATCATCATCGGCACTTCCAATATCGGGTCCAAGGCGATCTCTGAAACGGAAAAGGGCATCGGGTTTGGGACCACGACGGAGACTGTAAAAAAATACCAACAGGTGCAGGCCCTGGTTTTAAGCGAAGCCAAAAAACTGTTCAAGCCGGAATTCATCAATCGTCTGGACGACCTGATGGTGTTTCACAGTCTGACAGAAGAGAACATTCGGGAAATCGCCGACCTGATGATCGACAACCTCAACAAACGCCTGACCGAACAGGAACTCCATATTGAAGTTTCCACAAAAGCAAAAGATAAGCTGGCGAAAGACGGATTCAGCGAAGTCTACGGCGCGCGGCCTTTGAAACGGCTGATCGAGGACCAAATCGAAAACCCCATTTCGATGAAAATCATCAACGGCGAGTTCATTTTTGGAGATACCATCCGGGTCGACCTCGAAAACGATGAGTACACGTTTGCCAAAGTGACCCAACCCTCTGATTAAGAAATCCCATCTTACCCTGGGAAACATCCACATGAATGAGGGTAATCTGAAAGAGGCAGGGGCGAAATTTAAAAAAGCCCTTGTGCTTGACTCAAAATTTACCAACGTCTACTTCATTTTGGGGGTATTTTGGGAGAAATGAGAGGGGCTCTAGGTGCGGCAAAATGGGCGTATGAAGAAGCCTTGCGGTTTGATCCAAATGATGCAGAGGCAAAAGAAAATCTTGAGAAGATAAAAAGAAGAATGGAGAAGGGGAAATGAGCCTTTTCCTCAGCAAAACATGGAAAGTATTTAAATCCCCCTAGCCCCCTTTAAAAAGGGGGAAAACCTGCTCCCCCTTCCACGAAGGGGGTTGGGGGGATTTTGATTTTCACCTTTTTTAAAGATTCCCTTAAAAATATCCCAAAAAATCATGCCTCCCGAATCCATAATACAATCACCTGACAAAAAACTCGTCACCATGGCGCTGATGGTCGCGCTGGGGGTGATTCTGCACCGCGTGGAAGCCCTGCTTCCGCTTCCCACGCCGTGGATCAAGCTGGGACTGGCCAACATCATGACGCTGCTGGCGCTGGTTTTTTTGGGCTTCAAGGAAGCTTTGATAGTCACGGCATTGCGCGTTTTTTTAGGTTCCATCATCGGCGGAACGTTTCTGGGACCGACTTTTTTTCTCAGCCTGACTGGAGGGCTCGCCGCCACCTTTCTCATGGCTCTCGTGTATGGCAGGGGACAAGGCCCATTCAGCATGATTGGCGTCAGTATTGCCGGAGCTTACGCCCATATTCTGGCAGTGACGTTTTGCGTTTATTTTATGTTTATTCCACAGGAGGCGTTTCTCAAGCTACTACCGGTGTTTTTGTCTCTGGCTCTCGTCTCCGGCCTGTTGACCGGTATCGCCGCAAATATTTTGACCCATCGCCTGGCCGCGGTGTCTTTGAGGTGAAAATTCAACGTGTTTCGGACGGGACCTTCCGAGTGGGAAGAAAATCTCGCGTCTCGTTCGAAATTTTTATTAGACAAGGTGGGTTTCATCCATTACACTTTTCCCATGAACCAACGAAGCAACAGCAAACTTTCCATCGTCTCCGAATTCTGGGGCTTTCTGAAGACCCGGAAAAAGTGGTGGCTGGGCCCGATCATTCTGGTCATGCTGCTCATGAGTCTTCTTATCATTTTGAGTGAAGGAAGCGCCGTCGCGCCATTCATATATACCCTTTTTTAATTTTCCTTCTTCTTTTTGAAACTTTCGGTCGTCATTCCGGTTTACAACGAGGAAGCCTTCCTTCGGGACGTGGTCCACAGGGTCGAAGCGGTGGACTATGACAAGGAGATCCTGTTAATCGACGATTGCTCGACCGACGGGACCCGGAGAATTCTTGAGGAATATAAGGATCGCGAAGGATTCCAGGTTTTATACCATTCCCGCAATCAAGGAAAAGGGGCAGCCCTCAGAACGGGTTTCACCCACGCCACAGGAGACATCATCATCATTCAGGACGCCGACCTGGAATACGACCCCAAGGATTATGGCATTCTTCTGGAACCGATTCTCGACGGACGGGCCGACGTGGTGTTCGGCTCGCGGTTTCTGGGAGGGCCGCATCGTGTGCTGTTTTACTGGCATTATGTCGGCAACAAATTTCTCACCACCCTGTCCAACATGTTCACCAACCTGAATCTGACAGACATGGAAACGGGTTATAAAGTCTTCACTAAAAAAGTAATCGACTCGATCCGTTTAAAATGCGACCGCTTCGGTTTTGAACCGGAAATCACCAGCAAGATCGCTAAGAAAAATTTCAGAGTCTACGAAGTGCCCATTTCCTACAGCGGCAGGGACTATTCGGAAGGTAAGAAAATCACCTGGAAGGATGGCGTTGCAGCTTTGTGGTTCATCGTCAAATTCCGGTTTTCCGATTGATCGTCATCAAATCGGTTCTAAGGATTCCCCACAGAAGTCGCATTCGGTGTCCCCGGTCAGAACCACGTGACCGCATGAAGAGCAGTTTGCAAACTGCTCGTGTTCCCGGATCAATTGCCGGGCTTTTTCCGCATCCGATTTTTTGGTCCAGATGCGGACCTTGGTGAGTCCGGCCACAGGGATGGGTTCTGCATGAAACACTATGTTTTCCAGCTGGCAGGGGATGCCCGCATTTTCCAAAAATCCACGCAGGATATAAGCGTTTTCCTCCTGAAGGACCGTGAAGGCGATTTCAAGCTCTTCGATTTCCATGGGCTGCCTCTCAGAAAATGGCTGGAACAGCCATAGATTACTCTCTTCGCCTGCAGAAACCAAGTCTCAATCGTATTTATCGATAGACCCGTCCCGAATTCCCTTTTCGAAACCTTTGGTTTCCCGCGCCAGGAGCCCGCTTAAAAACAGGAGTCCGATCAGATTGGGAATGGCCATCAAACCGTTCATCACATCGGAAAAATTCCACACCAGATCCAGTTTGACCACCGCGCCGACGAAAACAAACGCCACCCAGACGTATCGGTAAAAAGGGACGAATCGTTCTCCAACCAGGTATTCAAAACATTTTTCTCCGTAGTAACTCCACCCGAGAATCGTCGAAAACGCAAAATTGACGATTCCAAGCGTCACGATCCATTGCCCCCACTCCCCGGGCAACCCGGCGGAAAAAGCCTGAATGGTCAATGCCACCCCGGTCGCTCCCGACTCCCAGACCCCGGTGGCGGCCAGCACAAGTGCCGTCAAAGAGCAGACGATGATCGTGTCGAAAAACGTTCCTGTCATGGACACCAGAGCCTGCTTGGCCGGGTGATTGGTGCGCGCCGCGGCGGCGGCAATGGGTGCGGATCCAAGTCCGGATTCATTGGAAAACAGTCCGCGAGCGACCCCAAAGCGGACCGTTTGGGCCAGGGTCGCTCCCGCGAACCCTCCCGTGACAGCAGTGCCCGTGAACGCCTGTTGGACAATCATCTCAAGGCCCGGCACGATCTGAGAGAAATTTCTAAACAGGATAATAACGGCGCCGCCAAAATAAATCAGCACGGACAGTGGAATAATAATTGCGGAAACATGGGCGATCCGCTGGATGCCGCCTAAAATCACCAGGGCGGTCAACCCGGTAAGAAAAACTCCCACAGAAAATTTACTGCTTCCCATGACTTCCGTGATGGCTTCAGCCGTGGTGTTGGCCTGCACCATGTTGCCAATGCCAAACGCAGCCAGCGCCCCGAACAAAGCGAAGCAGACTCCAAGCCATTTTTGACCCAACCCCTTGTCCAGGTAATACATGGGGCCGCCGGAAATCTCGCCGTTGGCGTTGACCTGGCGGAACCGGACCGCCAGAAATCCTTCGCTGTATTTGGTGGCCATGCCAAACAGTGCCGTGATCCACATCCAGAACACCGCACCCGGTCCGCCGAGAGCCACGGCGGTACTGACGCCGGCAATGTTGCCGACCCCGATCGTGGAAGCCAGCGCCGTCATCAATGCGCCAAAATGGGAGATATCCCCCTTGCCATCGCGTTCTTTGGAAAACGTGAGACGCAGGGCGTAAATTAGACAGCGAAACTGAATGCCGCGCAGGCGGACGGTCAGCAGAATTCCGGTTCCCACCAAGAGAAACAAGAGCCAAGGGCCCCAAACGACACCGCTTAAATCTTCAAAAAAGTTGTTCACTGAGAGCATAAAACCGGAGAGATTATTTTCTAAGAGGAAACCGTCTGAACGTCCTGACGTTAAACCATTCAGGAATTAGTTACAGGGAACAATACGTTAGATGAAGGGGCAACTGCAAATCTTTTGCTTTTAGCAGCGGGAGTTAATAATTTCCGACGCCTCTCCGTCCGGTCTCTCGACTTTCGGGTTCCGGTTTTTCAATCGTTGTATTGTTGCGACCGATTTCTGAGGGGAGGCGGTTTGTTTGAACGGGATCTTTATCAGGCAGGGAAGCGAGCTCCGCTTCCAGCTTTTCGACGAGCTGGATTTTTTCCGAGAGTTCTCCGTTGATGCGGGATCGTTCTTTTACGAAAATCAACCGGCGCGGGTTTTCCCGTTTTTTTGCTTCGTAGTCTTTCTGCAGGCTCTTTTTGAGAAAACTTCTAATATTGTTGGAAAGTGGAGAATCGAATTTTTCGAGCTTTTTCTCCAACGCTTCCTTTGCGGGAAGAACCTCTACGATTTCGTTTCTCAGCAACACGGCATGCCGGCGTTGCGGAACATAATCTTCATATTTTTGGAAGCGCTGAATATCGCTTTTCAGGAAACTGAGAGCTTCTTCCATGACCGGCTTTTCAGCGCCCGGTTCACTGGTTTTAGGGACATCCTCCGAGGCTTCTGTGTTCCCTGTTTTTCCCGTCCCTGACGGGCCATTGCCAGGGTTCGATTTGGCCGGCGGCAGGCCGCGTCTTTTTTCGACGGTGGAGGGAGAGCGGTACTTTTCGGGAATTTTTAAAGGGTTGTCGGTGAAATGGACCTTTCCCTGATCGTCTTTCCATTTGTAAAAACTAGAAACTCCCGCAATAGCCGGAAATGCGAAAATTAAAATTCCACCGAAAATAATGACGGATTTTAGAAAGCTCATGGAAAGTTGAAGTTTCACGTTCATGACGCTCCTATAAAGTCAGAGGGTTTTAAACTCAAAATCCAGTGATCCCGAAAAGTCAGGTTATTATAACAATACCGAACCGTCTATGCTATAATAAAAACCTTAAGATACAAGTAGTTAACTGTTAATCAGGGGAAAAACAACCGTTCACAAAAACAGGCATGGCCACATCCCAACTTTCTCACATACAGGAAAATATTTTTAAACTCAGGGAACAGGACCGGATCATTGGGGCCTATCTTTACGATGAGTTCGACGAAGCGCTGTCCAGAATCGAAGCGTTGGTCGTCGAATCAGGGACCCTCCTGGTCCGCTACGCGGTGGTCACCATCGGAGGGATGCTCAATATCAAAGGGAAAACCGTGCTTCTTCCCATTGAGATTTGCCAGTCCGTCGATTTGGGAAAAGTGAAAACTTCCTGGCGCAAAGAGTCGCTGATGGATGCACCCACGCCGCACGACCCTGAACAGGTGACGCGCTCGGAAGAGGAACTCATCTTGGGGTATTTTGATCTGAAACCCTATTGGGCGGTCGAGCCGTCCAAGCCTGAAGAAAAATCCGACCATTTGCCTTCCGATCCGAAACCCTCAAAAGAGTGAAGCCCGTCACACGCCGGCGGCTTTTTTGCCTTCAATTTTTTTCATCAGCCGGGCCACCGCTTCAGCCACGTCGTTCACACTGATGTCTTCCAGACAATACGGCTTATTGTGGGGTGAGGGTTTGCATTCCTTGAAAAATTTCTGGCGGCAGGGAGAGCATTCGAAGTTCTTGCTGACGATTTCCAGTTTCTCCTCATCGATGAATGGTCCGCTGGTGCGAGAACTTCCCGGACCAAATATGCCCACGATCGGCGTGTCCACCATGCTGGCAAGATGCATCATACCGCTGTCGTTGCCGATGAACAGATGACTTTTTTCGAGAAGTGCGGCCACCTCTCGCAAATCCATGTCAGGAGGAACGGGAACCACCTGCTCAGGAGAAAACTTTCGAATCTGCGTCAGTAATTCCGCATCCTTATGGTTGCCCAGGAGAATAATTTTAACGGAATATTTCTTTAACAGGTTCTGGCATAAAATTCCGAAACGCTCCGAATGCCAGCTCCTTTGCGGCTTTGACGTTCCCGGATGAACCATCATCAACACCTGGTTTTTTTCCCATCCGGATCGGGACAGGAAGGCTTCCACAACGTTTTCTTCCTCATTTTTATTCAGCGGTTGGAATTTTTTTTCGTCGGGATCGGGTTTGAGCGGAGCCATGAGGTTGAAAAAATAATCGACCCGGTATTCGGTTCGTTTGGCAAGAGCCGTGACGGGAACCGGATGGGTCAGGAAAATTTCCCGGCCTTCGGTATTGTATCCTATCCGGTGTTTAGCTCCGGAAAGCGCCAGTGACAACGCGCTGTGGATCGAATTGGGAAAAACAATTCCAAGGTCGAACTGATACTTTCTCAGTTTTACGGAGAACCGCATTCCAGCCAGAAAACCGCTCTCCGGTTTAAAAGGAAATGGAATCACCGTATCCACCGCAGGATGAGCGGACAGGAGCTGGTCGGCGGGTGTTTTTGCCACGGCCGTTATTCTCGATTGAGGATATTTGGCACGCAGTGAATTAAGGGCCGGCAAGGCTAGAATCACGTCGCCGATCCAATTGGGCATCCACAGGAGGATGTTGTGAAAATTTTGTTCGTCCAGTGGTTTTTCCTCAGGCTCATTCATCGGCTGGAAACCTTATGCAAAAAACCTCGATTCGTTTTATTCCGTGCGATCAGTGGATCCGTTTAATGGTAGCGCCTAATTGGACTAACTTTTTTTCCATGGCTTCATACCCCCGGTCGATATGATAGACGCGGGATATGACAGATTTCCCTTTAGCCGCAAGAGCGGCTAATACCAGAGACGCGCTCGCTCGAAGGTCGGTCGCCATCAGGGGAGCGCCGCACAATTGCTCGACGCCCTCGACAATGGCGGTGTGTCCGTCCAACGTGATTTTAGCGCCCATGCGCTTGAGTTCCGCCGCGTGCATGAACCGGTTTTCGAACACATTTTCGACGATGATGCTTTGTCCTTTGGACAGAGTCATCAACGCCATCATCTGAGCCTGAAGATCGGTGGGAAACCCGGGGTGGGGCTGCGTTTTGATGTCGACCCCCTGGAACGATCCGTCCCCCTGAACTCTAACACACGTGCCGTTGACTTCAACAGACAGTCCCGCTTCCTGCAGTTTATGGATGAGAGGCTCCACGTGCTGGGGGATGCAGTTGGTTATTTCAAGATCTCCCCCGGTGATGGCAGAGGCGATCATGTAGGTGCCGGTTTCTATTCGGTCTGGAAACACCCGGCATTCGATGGGTTTAAGGGAAGAGACCCCTTGAATGATGATGACATCTGTTCCCTGGCCTTCAATTTTTGCTCCCGCCCGAACCAGGACATCGGCAAGAAAAACCACCTCTGGCTCCTTAGCGGCGTTTTCAAGCACGGTTTCCCCGTCAGAAAGAGCCGCCGCCATCATCAGGTTGGCGGTTCCCGTGACCGTCACCGTGTCGAAATAGATGTGTTTTCCTTGAAGCCGCTTTTTCGCGGTTCCGTGGATATAACCCTGGATCAAATCGATCTCAGCCCCCATCATCTGCAAGCCCTTGATGTGCAAATCCATGGGCCGGGCTCCGATAGCACAACCGCCGGGAAGAGACACTTTGGCCTGTCCCAATCGCGCCAGAAGCGGACCGAGAACCATGCAGGATGCCCGCATGGTCGATACCAATTCGTAAGGAGCTTCCGGGTTGTTCACCCCGGAAGTATCGATTATCACGGTATCCCCTTCAAAGCTCTCCAACCGCGCACCAAGTTCCTCCAGCAAGCGGATCATGGTGGTGACATCGCGGACGCGGGGAACGGCGCGAATCTCATTTCTGCCTGAGGTCAACAAGGTTGCGGCCAAAAGGGGGAGGGCCGCATTTTTAGCCCCGCTGATGGCAACCTGCCCCGTTAACTTTCGTCCTCCTTCGATAGCCAGTTTATCCATCTTGGCGTTTCCTCGCTGAAATCACACGTTGTGTCCCCATCAAATCTTGGGTCACTTCAGGCGGGTGGAAGCCGCCATGGTTCGCAATGAGATAGGACACAGGTTTAGCCTGGTCATTGCCCAACTCCATAAACAATGCGCCGTTTTCGTGAAGGTAACTCCAGCCTTCCGACAGTATGCGTTTGTAACAATCCAGACCTTGCTCGCCGCCGTCCAACGCCTGCCGGGGTTCATAGTTTATAATATCAGGCATTAAGGATGGCATTTGTTTGTCCTCAATGTAAGGAGGGTTCGACAGGATGGCGTGAAAAGAACCGAATAAATCACAGGAAAATAAATCGCCCCGCACAAACCGGATACGACTCGCCACTTCATGAACCCAGGCGTTGGTCTGCGCGACCTCCAGCGCCGCCGGAGAAATATCGACGGCGGTCACTTCAGCGTCCGGAATTTCCCTGGCCGCCACTATGGCTATATTTCCCGAACCCGTTCCTATATCCAGAATCCGGAGAGGTTCGGAAAAAGCGGTGGACCGGGTCCACTTCAAAAATTGCTCTATCAGAATTTCAGTTTCCCAGCGCGGGACCAGAACATCGGGAGTCACTCGAAAATCCAGCCCCCAGAATTCCCTGCGGCCAAGAATATAAGCCACGGGCTCTCTGAGAAACCGCCGCTCCACAAAACTCCTGGAAAGCGCAACTTCCGCCTCTTCCAGTTTGCGGTCCGGGTCATGGTAGAGGTCCTCACGCCTGGCATGCAGACCCTGGGCAAGCAGGACTTCGGATTCCAGTTGCGGAGATTCGATTCCCGCCAGGCTCAAACGCTCGGCAGACCATTTTAAAAACGTCTTTGTCGTCCAGGTCATTTCTCCGGCCCCGTCTCCTTAGTGGAGAAATTTTAATCCTTGGTGGTCCAGGGGGTCAGGCTGTGGCTTTTTCCGGTTTTCCCTTTTCCAATTCGCTGATGTTTCCTTTGAGCGCCTCGGCCTGGTTGTGAACGATGAGTTCATCGACAATGGTTTCCATGTCCCCTTCCAGAACCTGGGAAAGTTTGTGCAGGGTCAATCCAATGCGGTGATCGGTCACCCGCTCCTGCGGAAAATTATAGGTGCGGATGCGTTCACTGCGATCTCCGGACCCCACCTGTTGCTTGCGGTTTTTTGCCATTTCCGCCTGCTGTTGGTTCTGCACCTCATCATAGAGCCTGGCCCTCAGCACTTTCATGGCCTTTTCCCGGTTTTTATGTTGCGATTTTTCATCCTGGCAGGTCACGACCAGCCCGGTGGGGTTGTGGGTGATGCGCACTGCGGAGTCGGTGGTGTTGACACTCTGGCCTCCAGGCCCTGAGGAACGAAACACGTCGATTTTTAAATCGGACGGATTGATCTTGATGTCCACGTCTTCCGCTTCCGGCAAGATCGCCACCGTCACCGCGGAGGTGTGAACCCGGCCCTGAGTCTCGGTTTCCGGAACCCGTTGCACCCGGTGGGTTCCGCTTTCAAATTTCAATCGGCTGAATACGTTTTTTCCGCTGATACTGACAATGATTTCTTTGAAACCGCCTTTTCCGGTGATGCTTGTGCTCAGGATTTCTGTCTTCCATTTACGGACCTCGGCGTACCGGGAATACATGCGGTAAAGATCCGACGCGAAGAGAGCCGCTTCTTCACCTCCGGTGCCGGCGCGGATCTCCATGATGACGCTTTTTTCATCTCGGGGGTCTTTGGGAAGCAACAGCCGTTTTAAATTGTCTTCGACCTCCTGGCGTTTTGCCGTCAATGCGTCGAGTTCTTCCTGAGCCAGGGCAACCATTTCCGCATCGCTTTCCTCGGCGACGATTTTCTGGTTTTCTTCCAATTGCACGACAATGGTTTTCAGTTCTTTGGATGCGGCCACGATAGGCGCCAGTTCCGACTGTTCGCGGGCGTACTTCTGGTAATCGGATTGCTGAGCAATGATTTTCGGGTCGCTCAAAAGTTCGTTGAGCTGATCGTAGCGTTGGCCGATGGAATCGAGTTTTTTTAACATTGGACAGCCTCACAAGGGGAGGCGGGAAGGTCGAGTGAAATTAGTGATTACAAGAAATTCCGTGCCGAAAATTCCACGGCAGGGATGCGGTTGTGAGGAATGGATCTAATTGGGGGCGGCGGTTTCCTGATCGTTTTTGGAACTTTTCTTGTATTTGCGGTTGAATTTTTCAATACGCCCTGCGGTATCCAGCAGTTTCTGCTTTCCGGTATAGAACGGGTGGCATGCGGAGCAGATTTCAAGATGCAGATCCTTGACGGTGGAACCGATTTTCACTTCGTTTCCGCAAGCGCAACGGATCACGGTTTCAAAATAATCAGGATGGATTCCCTCTTTCATAACACGTCATTCCTCTATTTTCAGGTGTTCATGGCCGCCAAAAATTCGGCATTGGTTTTTGTTTCCTTGATTTTCTGCAGGAGAAGATCCATCGTATCATGGATTCCCATGGGCAGTAAAACTTTTCTCAACAACCACACCCTTTGCAGGTCCTCTTCAGGAAGGAGCAGTTCTTCTTTCCGGGTTCCGGAACGGTTGATATCGATGGAAGGAAATGTTCGTTTGTCCGCCAGTTTACGATCCAGAACGATTTCGAGGTTACCGGTTCCTTTGAATTCCTCAAAGATCACGTCGTCCATGCGGCTTCCCGTATCGATCAATGCGGTGGCGATGATGGTCAGGCTGCCGCCTTCTTCGAGATTACGGGCGGCGCCAAAAAATCGCTTCGGGCGTTGCAGGGCGTTGGAGTCGACACCGCCTGAGAGCACCTTGCCGCTGGGCGGGACGATGGCGTTATAGGCACGTGCCAGGCGAGTGATGCTGTCCAGCAGAATCACCACGTCTTTCTTGTGTTCCACCAGCCGTTTGGCTTTTTCGATCACCATTTCCGCCACCTGAACGTGCCGCTGAGCGGGCTCGTCGAATGTGGAACTGATGACTTCGCCTTTCACCGACCGCTCCATGTCCGTAACTTCCTCCGGGCGTTCGTCGATCAAAAGGACGATAAGGACCACTTCAGGAAAATTGGTGCTGATGCTGTTGGCGATCGACTGCAAAAGCATGGTTTTACCGGTTCGGGGCGGGGCGACGATCAATCCGCGCTGTCCCTTGCCGATCGGGGTCATCAAATCCATGACCCGGGCACTGTAATCTTTACAGTTAGGCGTTTCCAGACGCAGACGTTCTTCCGGATAAAGAGGCGTCAGGTTGTCAAACAGGATTTTATCTTTGGTTTTTTCGGGGTTTTCAAAATTGATGGCCTCAACCTTCAATAAGGCAAAATAGCGTTCGCTGTCTTTTGGCGGGCGAATCTGTCCGGAAATGGTGTCTCCGGTCCGCATGTCGAATTTGCGTATTTGCGAAGGCGAAACATAAATGTCATCCGGGCCCGGTAAATAATTGTAGGTCGGCGCCCTGAGAAAGCCGAATCCGTCCGGTAGGATCTCCAGGACACCCTGGCCAAACATCAAACCGTCTTTTTCAGTTCTGGCCTCCAGGATTTTAAAAATCAGGTCCTGCTTTCGCAAGCCGCTGTGCCCCTGAATCTTGAGTTCCTTGGCGATGTTGGTGAGTTCGGAGATGGTTTTGGATTTTAGTTCTTCTATATTCATTTGGCTCATAGTTCTAGGTCTCTTTGGGGTAGAGAGTTTTGGTTGGTCGATTAGTTAGGATTTGGAGTTATTGATTGCTATTCCGGATTGTGGGCAGAAATGAAATCTTTCTATCTTTAGGTGTATGGAAAATGGATATGTTTATTTAAAAGCGTAGAAAAAGCCGGTGCTTGATTGGGGTTCGGGGTTTTTTTTGGGAGCTTAAGGAGATCTATTATCAGAGTAGACAGTAAAACTCCCTTTGTCAACTTTATTTTCGTCTTAACGTTCTAATTTAGCCAGCCTTTGGGGGACGGTCGGAATGGTTTTTGCCCCGGTCAGGAGCGTCTTTTTTCGACATCTGGATAATTTGAAGGCACTCACCGGTCTTTAGGGTACCGGTCGCTTTGTCTAAATTTCTGATTCGATTGCACGTTTTTTGCAAACCTGCCATAATGGCCGCATGAAAAAAATTGTGATCATAGGCGGCGGCATTGCGGGGCTGGCGGCGGCGCACCGTCTTCAGGAAGAGATTTCCGCCGGGGTTCCTTTAGAGTGCACGCTTCTGGAATCGGCGGAGCAGTTTGGCGGCAAGATCGCCACCGAGCGGTTTGACGGTTTTGTGATCGAGCGCGGGCCGGATTCTTTCATTTCGCAGAAGCCGGCGGCCATCGAGCTGTGTAAAAAGCTGGGTCTGGGCGACCGGTTGGTGGGAACCAATCCCGGCCAGACAAAAACCTATGTCTACACCGGTAAAAAGCTGGTGACCATGCCGGACGGTTTGAGTTTGATGATTCCCACAAAGTTTCTGCCGTTTGCCCTGACGCCGCTGTTCAGCATTCCCGGAAAAATCCGCATGGGGCTGGATCTTCTGATTCCCAAAAAACGCGGCAAGGCCGATGAAAGCCTGGCTTCTTTTGTGAGACGGCGGATGGGTGAAGAAGCGCTCAGGAAAATGGCCGAACCCATGCTGGCGGGAATCTATGCCAGCGACCCGGAGACCATGAGCATCCAAAGCACTTTTCCGATGTTCGTTCAGACCGAACAGAAATACCGCTCTCTGATTCTGGGCATGCTGGAAAGAAAACGTCAGATGCTCATGCACAAACCCAGTGGCAACCGTCAACCATTCTCCTTGTTCATGACGCTGAAAAACGGTCTCGGCGAAATGGTGGGCGCGGTAATCGAAAAATCGCCCGACGTCTCGTTTCGGGCCAATGCCAAGGTGCTGGAAGTGGCAAAGCATGAAGAGGGCTGGCGAGTGGTTCTGGAAAATGGAGAAACGCTGGATGCCGATAGCGTGATCTTTGCGACGCCGGCCAAGTTGTCGGCGGATTTTTTACAGCCCTTCGCTCCGAAAGTCGCTGAATTATTGAACCGGATCAAATACGTTTCCACGGCGACTGCGACGCTGGCGTATCGTAAGGAGGGCTTTTCGCATCCCTTAAACGGGTTCGGGTTTGTCGTCCCTAGAACGGAAGGCCGCAAGATTTTAGCCTGCACGTGGACGTCATCCAAATTCCCCCACCGCACTCCGGAAGGTTATGTCATGCTCCGCTGTTTCGTGGGCGGGGCGTTGAATGAAGACCTGGCGGAACAGGATGAAAAAGCGATCGAGAAAATGGTCAAAAAAGAACTGGCAGACCTCATGGGCATTCACCAGGAACCGGACGTCTGCAAGATCTTTCACAATAAAAAATCCAACGTACAGTATCGGGTAGGCCACGCCGATCTGATCGATTCAGTCGAGAAGGAATTGAGTTCCTTTCCCGGTTTGTTTCTGACCGGAAGCGCCTACACGGGAATAGGCATCCCGGACTGCATCCAAAACGGAACCAGGACCGCAGAAGCGGCAATCAATTTTTTTGCGGAGAAATCTCAAGCGGCGGTCTAGCATTTTAAATGGGTTCCAGGTTAAATAAATTAAAGGAGTTTTCCATGAAATGGGCTTCAGCCATATCAACTCAGGACACAATAGAAGCCTGCATTGAAGAGGCAACTCAGAGTATTAAAAAACAGCTGTCAGGAAAGCTGGCGGATCTGACGATCGTTTTTGTTTCCCCGCATTTTGCCGGTGACTATCAAAAAATACCGCTCATAATCCGTGAACGAATGGAACCCGGATTGTTTTTCGGGTGTTCCGGCGGCGGCATCATCGGCGCCGGAAAGGAAGTGGAACAGCAGCCCGCGTTCAGCATCACTGCAGCGCATCTGCCGGGGGTGAAGGTTCAGCCCGTTCAAACCGACACCCTGGAATTGCCGGACCAGGACACCGGACCCGGAGTCTGGCGGGATTGGCTGGGAGTTTCCGCAGAGAGCCACCCGCATTTCATATTTCTTGCCGATCCGTTTTCGTTTCGCGGAGAGGAGTTTCTGGCGGGACTCGATTTTGCGTATCCCAACAGCAAAAAAGTCGGCGGGCTGGCCAGCGGCGCTCAAACGCAGGGCGGGAATGCACTCTATCTGGGGAATGAGATTTATTCCGAAGGTCTGGTGGGAGTGGCCTTGAGCGGAAACATCGAGCTCGATACCATCGTGGCGCAAGGATGTCGCCCGATCGGGCAACCATTGAAAATCACCCAATGTCAGCAGAACATGCTTCAAAAACTGGACAATGCGCCCCCCATGGAAGTGCTTCAGGAAATCAATGAAACCTTGAATGAAAATGACCGCAATCTGATGAAAACCTCCCTGTTTCTTGGCATAGAGATGGACCCGTTGAAGGACGACCCGCAGCGCGGAGACTTTTTGATCCGCAACCTGATGGGGGTCGACCACCAGTCGGGTGCGCTGGCCATCGGAGCGATGTTAAGAGAAGGACAACTGGTTCAGTTTCATCTGCGGGATAAAGTCATGTCCGCTGAAGATCTGGATGTGATGTTGAACCGCTACCATTCCGGCGGCAAAGCGGACGACGCCTGCGGCGCTCTTTTGTTTTCCTGTCTGGGGCGCGGGCAGTATTTGTACGGCAAACCCAATCACGACACCGACATGTTCAGGGACAAAATGGGTGAAATCCCGCTTGGCGGGTTTTTCTGCAATGGCGAGATCGGTCCCGTCGGCAACACCACGTTTTTGCACGGCTACACCAGTTCCTTTGGCATATTCCGGCCTCAGCCTGAGAAGGTGGAGGGCGAGCAGGTCAGCAGGTGAATCAACCCAACACCCCTTGCGGGTTTTACAATTCAATAAATTTAATTGGAGAAAATTTAATGGCTGTTGAAGTGAACGTTTCCACCACCCCTAATGAACACGCAATGAAATACACCCTCAACTGCAACGCCATCGAATCCGGCTACAAGACCTATAAAAATGCCGGAGAAGCGGAAGAATGTGCGGTGGCGAAAGCCCTGTTCGCCATCGACGGCGTGGAGCAGGTGTTCTTGATGGCGGACTTCGTGACCGTCAATAAAAAGGCCGGCGCCAAGTGGTCGGACATGGAAGGGGCGGTCCTGGAAGCCATCAAAGCTTCTTATTAGCAGTCCCCATTGATTAGAGACATTTCGTGAAAATCACCATTTTGGGCTCCGGCACATCCGTGCCATCTTTGGAGCGCAACTCATCCGGGGTTCTGTTGCAAAAAGGAGGAACCCACTCCCTCATCGATTGCGGATACGGCACCCTGCATCAATTGTTGCGGTTGGGGCTGACCTATAAAGACATCGACCGCATTTACTTCACTCACATTCATCCTGACCATATGTATGATCTTGTTCCCATGCTGTTCGCCGCCCGTTATCCTGAGGACCTCAGGGAAAAAAAATTGGAGATCGTCGCCGGACCGGGCTTTCAGGAATTTTTTGAAGGGCTTCTTAAAGCTTACAAAGGCTGGCTGACGCCGAAGCGGTATGAAATTAAAATCATCGAGCAGGATGAAGCAACCCGCAAGTACGACGGTTTGAGCGTGACGACCCGGAAGGTGAAACATATCCCCATCAGCCGCGGCTATCGAATGACCGATGAAAAGGGTAAAACCGCGGCTTTTTCCGGGGACACCGACACCTGTGACGGGATGATCGAACTGGGCCGCGATGCCGACCTGATGGTTTTAGAATGTGCAACGCCGGATGAATTGAAAGTAGACGGTCATTTGTCACCCACCCCGGCGGCAAAACTCGCCCAAACAGCCAATTGCAAAAAACTGTGCCTCACGCATTTTTATCCCCCGTGCGATTTGACCGCGTTCCGTAAAATCGTCGCCCGTGAATACACAGGCGAACTTTTCCTTGCGGAAGATTTGATGGTGTTCCAGTTATAGCAAACGGAGTTGTTCAGGTGGGTAGAGCGGAGTTATCCCTGAGAGAAAGTTATTTGTTTTCTTCGCGTTTGGCTTGAATGAAGTTGGCGACCATGATCAGGACTTTGAATATGCCGATGGTGACGAAAACGCCGGCCAGAAATTGCAAAAGCGGTGGCAGGCTCTCCATAAAGTCGACGATGGTTTGAACAAATCCGTAGCGTATAGGGTCCATGAAGGTGAATTAGAGTGAAGGGTTGATTAAAATCCGTCGCCCCTTTTTGAGAAAAGGTGAGAGGGATCATCCAATAAAAATCTCGGTTTTTTCCGTTTCGAGGTCGATTTTGAGAATGCGGTGATTGTTGGTGTCGGAAACGTAAAGGCAATTGTCGACCTCTACCACGCCCGCCGGTTCCCACAACCGCGTACAGCTTGCATCATCGCAAAGGATGTTTGTTGACGCTTGGATAGTGGTCACGTCCAAGGTTTTCAGATCCAGAACTTTGATCTTATCATTGTAGGAGTCGGCGATATAAACTTTCCCCTTGGAATAATGCAAACCCAACGGATGTTGCAGGACGGCTTCTTTTCCTTTTCCATCCTGGTCACCGAAATCGAATAACCCGGTTCCCACCAAAGTATCCACAAACCCCGCACCCTGAAGGTCGATGACCCGCACCGAACTGGTCTCGCTGTCGACAAGAAACAGCTGGTTCTCACCCAAACTCAAACCGCTGGGTTGCGAAAACGTTGCCTGATTGCAGGGACCGTCGACGATGGATTCCGCTCCCGTCCCTGAAAACAGGCTGACCATGCCCTCGGCAATTTCGTAACAGCCGATCTGGTGGGTCCCGGCGTTAGCGAAGTAAAGAAGGTTGCCTTGCAGGGCAACATCCCAGGGGGAACTGATACCGGTCTCCTTTCCCGGCCCTCTTTCTTTTAAAAATCCTCCCTGCTTTCCGGTCCCGGCGACGGTGGCAACCGTGTTTGTGGCGAGATCGATTTTGCGAAGGAGATGGTTTTCCGTGTCCCCCACCCAGAGGGTTTGCCCCTGATAACAGAGTCCCTGAGGACGAAAGAATTCCGCTTCCTCTAAGGACCCGTTTTTCTGGCCGATGTTCCCGGAACCGATCCGCCGGGTGATGTTGCCTTTGCGATCGGCGGTGGCGATCTGATTGTGGTTGGAGTCGGCAATGGCGAATTCATCCGCTTCCGGGTTGTAGGCGATTTTCCCCGGAAACCTGAGGGTCGTGTCAGGCGTCAAGGCAGGCGGAGTTAAAAGTTCAGCGGCGTTTTCCTGAAGAACGCCCTTTTGTTTCATCTCTTCCACCACTTGAGTGACCGAGGCATCCAGCATCTCCGGGTCCGGCTCGCCAGGAAGTTGACCGAGGATGTAGCCGTCAGGCCCGATGAAAATCAGCGTCGGCCAGGCGCGCACCGTGTAATTTTTCCAGATGGTGAAGTGTTCGTCGTGCACGATGGGATGGACGATCTCATAACGATCGATCGCTTTAGAGACGTTGTCCGTGGCTTTTTCGCCTGGAAACTTCGGACTGTGCACGCCGATCACCACCACCGAGTCGGGAAATTTTTCTTCAATGCGTTTGAGCGTCGGAATGATATGGATACAGTTGATACAGCAGAACGTCCAGAAGTCCAGTATGACCAATTTACCTTCGAGGTCCGGCAGGTCAAGAGGTGCTTTCACGTTGAACCAGGGAAGGTTTTCAGCGTTTAATTTAGGTGCGTGGATCAGTTGCATGGAGTTATTTAAGAATTTCAATTGGAGTGGATTGTAAACTTTATTGCCTGAAAAGCGCAACTACCGCCGGCGAGGCGGTGAAAATAGTTCTCACGGAAGTCTATTTTAGCGCTCGGCGATGAAATAGACCCTTGATAAAAAAAGAGTTTTCGGCACCCGGCCTCAGCCTGTTGGTGAAAACGTTTTGATTTCAATTGCCAGAAATCATTAGGTATAATAGGCTAAATCATATGGAATAATGCAGAATAAATTCACCTCTGAAATGAATCAAGAGTCCGATATGCGCGAACCCCACTCTTCCCAAAAGCTGTTAAAATTGATCCGAATTTTGTTTTTTTGTTTTATTGCGATTTCCTTTTCAAGCATTCCATTTTCTTTTGCCGACACCTCCGGTTCCAAGTTCGAAAATAGAGGAGACGTGGTGGTGGATAGCCAAACAGGTTTAATGTGGCAGAAGGCCGACTCCTATCATGAATTGAAAAAGGGAGTCAACTGGTACGAAGCTCAGGAGTACATCGGTAAAAAAAATGCGCAAAAATTTGGCGGTTATGAAGATTGGCGGTTGCCCACGCTGGATGAATTGAACAACCTGTGGGACGCTTCCCGCCCCTTGAACAGCAAGGATGGGGAAAAAATCGGATTGCCCGGAGAATTTACAGCGGGAGGAAGTTACTATTTGTGGACCGCCAACGAACGCGGTCTGGATAATGTCTGGTATTTTGGACTGGGCCACAAGGAAAACTATTTCAACCTGAAAGAACTGGGGGACTTGGATCAGGGAGTTCGAATGGTCCGTAAGGCGAAAGGTTCCGAGGGCTGATTTTCCTTTGATGGGTCCGGGAAATTTTAATTCAAAAGGGCGTTGGAAGCCTGCCTTCCGACTGAGGACGAACCATGAAACACACCATAGAACCACTGGCCGGTTGTGTCCGGTCCGTTATATCTTTTAATTGGCTGTTCGCCTGTTTGACGGTTTTGCTACTCGTTCCCGGCTCGGCATTTTCCGAGGACAAAAAGGACCCGGATCACTCCATGCACTCGATGGATCATGGGGGCATGGACCACGGGAGCATGGATCATGGAGGAATGACGCATCAGGAAAAACCGGTCACGCCGGGTGGAGAGTACCGAACCGAACCGAGTCCGATGGATCATGGCGGTCACGGGGACCACGGTGCACAACCGGACAGCCTGTTTCGAACCCGGGGCGCTCATGATGCCATGAACATAAAAAAACCGGAAGTGGGCGGGGAAGAGGCTCTCCTTGCCAGGGGCCGGAATATTTATCTGCACATGTGTGTGTTTTGTCATGGCCAGGACGGTAACGGCGGCGGCGCCGCGGTGGAGTATCTTTATCCTTGGCCGAGGGATTTTCGCCTGGGAATTTTCAAGTTTCGCACCACGCCGACCGGCACCCTGCCGCGCGATGAAGATCTTTACCGGACGATCATCAAAGGAGTTCCGGGGACATCGATGCCCGCCTGGGAGGACGCCGTTTCTCCCGAGGACACCTGGGCGTTGATCAATTTGATCAAGAGTTTCTCGCCCAGGTTTCAAAAAGAACCTCAGGGAGAATCGATTCAGCCCGGTGAACCTCCGAAAGCGACTCCGGAGTTGATCGCCAAAGGCAAGAAGTTGTTCAATCAACACAAATGTGTGGATTGCCACGGCCTAAAAGGCCGCGGGGACGGAAAATTCGCCGATTCCCTGATCGACGCCTGGAAGCACGCGGTGTTTGTGCACGACATCACCGATCCAAACGCCTTAAAGTCCGGTTATTCCGCGAAGGATCTTTTCCGCACCCTGAGCACGGGTCTGGATGGAACGCCCATGCGGGCTTATTCCGATTTGCCGAAAAATGACCGCTGGGCACTGGTTCATTACATCCGTTCCATTTTTTCCAAAGAGTTTAAAAAAGCGGAATTTGAGACCGACCTCTATTCCTATCCGGTGGGCGTTGAGTTGAACACCGACGTGAACAGCCCGGTCTGGGAAGGCGTCAAATCCACGCAGTTGGTGTTGCGCCCGCTGTCCGCAAGGCGCGGAGCGATCGAATCCATCAACGTGTCCTCGGTGAACAATGGCGAACAGATGGCCATTCGTCTGCGGTGGAGAGATCCCACCCATGACGCCTTTTCTGAATTGACCTCCGATGTGTTTCGCGATGGGGCCGCCGTTCAGTTTGCGCTGGGAGACGTCACCCTTCACACGCACGGGCACAACGAGCCGTTTTTTGGCATGGGCAACCGCAACAAGCCGGTCAATATCTGGCACTGGAAGGCCGGCCTGGAGGAAACCATGGAAGCCGAGGATGAACTTGAATACGCCGGCGGCGGCGTCGATATGGATGCTTTGATATTCGGGGGGATCATGTCCAACCCGGTGTCCCGCTTGAACGCTACCGCCGAGAATGCAGTTGAGGAACTGAACGCCGAAGGCTTTGGAACGATCACCCCCCAGCCTCCTGAAAATCAAAACGTCGAAGGCTATGGAGAATGGAAAGATGGCGCCTGGACCGTGGTCTTTCTACGCGATATGCCGAAAACCGGAAAATGGGACATCGACCTCACCCGCAGCGATTCAGCGCTGGTGGCGTTCGCGCTTTGGGACGGGTTGAAAGAAGACCGCAACGGACGCAAGGTCGTCAGCGTCTGGCAGCGGTTGAATCTGGTTACCAAATAATTCGCAACCGGGGAAAGGCCATTTCAGCATTTCGACATTCGGTGGTTAAAAAGAAGCGGCTGGTATTTTTTCTGGTTGCCACCGTTATTTTTGGCGGGGGAGGCTTCGGCCAGGCCGGCGCCTTGGAACAGGTGGGTTCCGGAGAGCTAAAGCGGCTGGTTGCCCAGCATCTTCCACAGCCCTACCCGGATGAAATCAAATCCCTGGACGTGTTGCATCGCGAGATCGATCTGGGTGAAGGCCGGGGAAAGGTTCATTTTTCCATTCCGGGTTTTAAAACGTTTGCTTGCGGAAAATGCCACCAGGGACCGGAACTGCTTGCTTCAGCCGCGATGCGGATGAAAGAAGTTTTGACCCGCCTTCAGTCTCAATTCCCGGATATTTCAAGGGTTCCCCTCAAACAATACATCATCCAACCCTGGGCGGATGAATTGCTGTCCCCCAGGCAATTCGCACACACCACCTTCGACAGCATCCGCATTTTTCCCCGCACGATTCTCATCGATTCCAAAATTTACGGCAATGCCACCCATCTTCACGAAACCCTGCACTTGACCCAGGAGTTTGTCGGGCCCGCGAACGAACTGGAAGCGTATGGACTGAATATCCGATCCGACCCAAGGTTTTTGTTATTGAACTATCCTTATTTTTCCGATGTGGTCACCGCGTTTTTTCTGGCCGATTTCCAGCGCATCCTGAAGGACTTTTATGCCCGGCCTGTGGATGAAAGTTCGAACGTTTCCCGGGAAACTCAGTGGTTCATGGACCCGTTTGACGAGAAGGATCTCAAGTCCCTGGCTCAGGCAGTGAACGCCATGGAGCCTGTTCTGGCGGAGGTCACCCGGCTTTTAAGAAAAGATCCCATCCCGGCTTCCTACTGGAGTGAGCAGACGAATGACGGCGCCTTACTTCTGGAAATAGCCGCTGTCAAACTGTTACCGTTGCCGCCTGTTCCCGAAATAACCGAGGCGGTTCGTTTAGAGGCCTATGCCATCATCGACCACCAAATGCGAAAGACCGACAACACCAGGCTGGGCTATAAGGTAAACCGCAAACAGGAGGCGCTGCTCACTTTAAAGCATCAGCTAAGGTTGGACGATCCTTTAGCGCGGTTGAGTTTGTATTTTCGTTATCTCAAAGGAAGATTCATCGGTCCGGGGGGGGAGGTTCGATTGACCGTAGAAAATAAGGATGACCTTACCGACTTTGCTGAACAGAAATTGGAAGGCATTGCCAGAATGTCCCGGTTCGAACGGCTGACGCCCCTGGAAAAGGACGGGGCGAATCTTATGATCGAATCGATAAAACAAAAGCTGCAAGATCTGTAAACGCATCTCTTGCAGCTTCGTTGTTTTTTACCGGGCCGTCTGCGCCGAATTGCTATCTAAAGCCGATGCGCCGGAGTGACCATTGCCGGGCCTTTGACGTGGTCCTCAAGGGTTTCGTTTTGCACTTTATCCTGCAATTTCATCAGAGCGTCGATCACCATTTCAGGACGCGGAGGACACCCGGGGATGTAAACATCGACGGGGATGATGGTATCGATGCCCATCACCGTGGCGTAGTTGTCATAAAACCCGCCTGAAACCGTGCACACGCCATAAGCCACCACCCATTTAGGTTCGGTCATCTGGTTATACACTTTTACCAGAATAGGGGCCTGCTTGTGGCTGATGGTGCCCACCACCATCAATAAATCTGCCTGACGCGGGGAGAACCGGGGAAAAGCGGCTCCGAAACGGTCCAGGTCGTAGCGCGGACCGGCAACCGACATAAATTCCATCCCGCAACAAGCGGTGATGAACGGATAGATAAAAAACGAATATTTCCTTGCCCAGTTGATTGCCTGGGTCATCTGGGTGACAATGACGTTGTTTCCAAGACTCAGCTCGGTTTGCGCTTCATACAAATTGGCCATTCAATTTACTCCTTCATTTGAATTCTTTGCTCTTTTCACAGGCCGATGAGCCTCATCATAAAAGATTTTGTCTAAAATTCCAAGGAATTCCGAGCTCTTTCAGGGCGTGGAGCTTAGGGAGGTCCCCTCGCCCAACTTCGACCATCGGAAACAGGGGTTAAATTTATGATTGCGGTAGCCGGGGAAATGCTATAATTCCCGGTACCGGATACACTCGATAGGTCATGATTTCAGACCGTTAGATTGGCCGAATATTTTGTCCGCCCGGAGTCGCGCGGCTTTTTAATCAATGCACCTGAAGATAGGGGAGTTATGGATTATTCAAAAAACAAACAAGCCAAGGGTCAAAACCGGGCGTCCGACGAAACCGAGATGGTCGTCCGCGACAACTTGAGCAAGGATGGAAAAACGCTGGATTTGACAGCGGCCTACCTGAAAGAATATGGCGCGAAGGACATCGCATCTTTCGAATTTTTAAAGGATTTGACCACGCTGGAATTTGGCACCAATCTGATCGGTCCCAAGGGGGCCAAATATCTTGGGCAAAGCGCGGTTCTGACCAACCTGACCTCCCTCAATCTGTTTTACAACGGAATCGGCAATGAGGGCGCGAAGTACATTGCGGTATCCGATAACCTTCAAAGCCTGCAAAACCTGGTTCTATCCGACAACAACATCACCGATGAAGGGGCCATCATGCTGGCCAAATTCCTGCCTCTGTTTCCCAATCTGGTGCGTCTTGACATGCGCCTGAACAAACTCAAAGAGGAGGGGAAGCAGGCTCTTCAGGACGCACAAAAACTGATGCAATTGAAACACCTGTTGCTGGATAAAGTGGAAGGCTTTCAGGTCAAAAGTTGATTGAGCAGAAGTAAGTGCAGTATGGATTAAACATTATTGACCGTCACCAGGTCATCGTCGAACAAAGCCCGCACATCTTCAAACTGAATGCCTGCAATTTCGATCGACTTTTTGACCGGTGGTTTTTTGTAGACGATATTCCATAACTGGGTTCCCAGTTCTTCAATATTTTCCAGAGCCGGTTTGAGCGCGTCCTTTCTCAACATGCGGAAACTGTCCAGTCCGATCGCCTGCCATTTTTCATTGGCTTCCCGGCAGGTGCGGTAAAACTCCAGTTCGCGCTCCACCTGAGGAAGGGATTTACGAAGTGGATGGGCTCCCACAGAACCTGGAAACATCGATTGAAACTCCTTCTCGATGCGCCTGGCTTTTCCTCCTGTGAACAGAAACCCTGTGAGCTGACCATTTAATGGGCGCAGCGCGGCCACCCAGTCAGTCACCTTATCCAATAGTTCGTAAGACATTTCTTCAGCCAGCAGTAAATCGGAGTAGTTCTTTTTTTTATTTTCATGGATCTCGTTCAGAGTCCGGTACAGTTCCCTCAGCACGGTGTTCAGGTTGCCCACCGTGACCGCTTGGCCGGGGCTCCGGGTTTCCTTGAGCGAAACAACTTCCATCTCCAACGTTCGCGTCGGGGTTTCGATAAAATTGATTTGTGGAATGTCGAGAAGCCGGTCAAAGGTTTCCGCTGTGATGGCCAGATCGATGGCAAATTCTTCCAACAGCCAGTTCCGGGTTCTGCGGCATTTCACCACATCGCGAAGAATTTCCGCGACCAGTTCCAAAGGCTCGGAAGTGGCTTCCAGTTGATCGACCTTGGCGCTGTCGCCGAGCAGCTTGGTTAGAATTCTTTTGGGCTGTTGCATGACACGATGGTATAGAGATTGTTTAAATAGAACCGGATTTATTTTACTTCCCAAACGACTTTCAACACAAGCCGGGTGAGCGGGAAACCGATGCCCCGACGATCAGCGGGGGTTGGTTCTGGATTTTTTTCTCTTGATAGCCGTGCGCAAAATCGCATAACCGAACAGTGCCGAGAGGATGGAGCCGGTCAAAATTCCCAGCCGGTCTCCGGCGACGGATTCCAGGTTCCCTTCCTCGAAGGCAAGGGAACTGATGAACAGACTCATGGTGAAGCCGATTCCGCACAACGCGGAAACCCCATACAATTGAAGCCAGTTCACTTTTTTAGGCAATTTGGCCAAGCCGCATTTAACGGCAACCCAGCTGAACCCGAAAACACCCAGTTGTTTTCCCAGAACCAGTCCGAGAGCGATTCCCAGCGGAACCGGCGCCGTGAGAGACGAAAGCGAAAGTCCCTCTAACGAGATTCCGGTGTTGGCAAAAGCAAACAGAGGTAAAATCACGTAAGCAACCGTGGGGTGCAGATCTTCTTCGAGCCTCTCGAGGGGCGATGGGACGAGGGGGGTCGAATCGCGCAAGGGGATAAACGCCGCGAGGAGAACCCCGGCCAGTGTTGCGTGCACGCCGGACTTTAAAACCGCCGCCCACAGGACCGCACCGACCAGTAAATAAGAAGCAATGCTTTGCACCCCTTTTCGGTTGAATAGAAAAAGAATGCCAATTAAAACGGCAGCAGTCAGCAGGGATGAAAGGGAAAGTTTGCTCGTGTAGAAAATCGCAATGATGATGATGGCGCCGAAATCATCCATGATTGCCAGCGTGAGTAAAAACAATTTGAGAGCATGCGGAACCCGTTTTCCAAGCAGCGACAGGACTCCCAAAGCAAAGGCAATATCCGTTGCCGAAGGAATGGCCCACCCCTCAAGGGCAACCGGGTTGTCCCAATTGAGAGAAGCGTAAATGAAAGCGGGAACCGCCATGCCGCCGACTGCGGCCACGGCAGGCAGGGTGATGCGCGAGGGATCGGACAATTCCCCCTGCAGGATTTCGCGCTTAATCTCCAACCCGACGAGAAAGAAGAAAATCGCCATGAGGCCGTCGTTGATCCACAACAGCAAGGGTTTAGCGATTTCAAACTCGCCGATGCGGATGGCGACAGGAGTGTTCAAAAGTGCGCCGTAAAGGGGTTGCAGAGGCGTGTTCTCAGCAATCATCGCAAGGGTTGCGGCGAGGGCTAGAAGCAGGCCACTGGCTGATTCCAGTCGCAGAAATTCACGGAGTGCTTTTAATACCATGGGATTTTTTCGATCTTTATTTGCAGGAATCCAAGTTTAGCACAATTACAAACCGGGTTCTTCATGCGGTTCGACCATAGCTTCCAAAATGCCTGTGATCCGTCCGATAAAATTTAAGGTTCGAGGCGGGAAGCAACCTGTGCTAATATCTCCTGCAAAAATTTTTAGCACAAATTGAGCAACAAAAATAATTCCAGCCGGGGTGGCGGAATTGGTAGACGCACAGGACTTAAAAACAGAAAAGTATAAAAATTAAAAAACTTATAACTACCTATAAAATATTATGTTAAACTTATTTTTGAGATCAAATAACGTCGATTTTTTTGTTACACATCTCTTACACAAAACGGCCTTTTTTCGAGAAAATATCAGTGGCATACCAGAAACATACGATGATGGGAGGCAAAGTCCACGTCTATAAACGTGAGAACAGCCGCTACTGGCAATGCTCCACCTATCTCTCTGGTAAAAACAGGCGCACAAGTACCAAACAGGAAAGCCTCGCTCATGCCAAAGACTTCGCGGAAGACTGGTATTTAGAATTACGCGGAAAAAGTCGCCGTGGCGAATTAAAAGACGAAAAAACCTTCAAAGAAGCCGCCGCGCAATTTGGCCGGGAATACGAAATCATTACAGAAGGCCAACGTAACCCGATTCATGTAAAAAACTACATGGACAAGTTACGTTTGCATTTAATTCCTTTCTTTGGAGAGATGGGTCTATCGGAAATCACACCTGGACAGGTCCAGGAATACCGCATACACAGAAGAGAAAAATCTATGGAACAGCGCGGGAAACCGCCGTCCCGTAGCACGATGCACAAAGAAATCGTAACGCTCCGTCAAACGCTAAAAACCGCTATTCGACACGGTTGGCTTCAATATCTGCCCGATCTTTCAGAGCCTTATAAAACCTCGGGGAAAATCTCACATCGAGCATGGTTTTCACCAGAGGAATACAAACAGCTCTATGAGGCCACACGACACCGTGCTCAAAATCCACCAAAACCTCAATTCAAGTGGGGATGCGAACAGGTTCATGATTTTGTACTGTTTATGGCCAATACCGGCTTACGCCCTGACGAGGTATGGCGACTTGAATACAGGGATGTTCAAATCATAGAATACGAACCCACCGGAGAACAAATTTTAGAAATTCAAGTGCGCGGCAAGCGCGGTGTTGGCTATTGCAAAAGCATGACGGGAGCCGTCAGGCCTTTTGAAAGACTGAAAGAGCGCAATAACCCTGAACCGACTGACTTGTTATTCCCAAAAAGACACCGGGAACTTTTTAATAGAATCCTTAAAGAAGAAAACCTTAAGTTTGATAGGGAGGGTCAAGCCCGAACGGCCTATAGCCTACGGCACACATATATTTGCCTGCGACTTATGGAAGGTGCTGATATTTACCAGATCGCTAAAAACTGCCGCACCAGTGTCGAAATGATCGAAAAATATTACGCCTCACATATCAGCACAACTCTCGATGCGGAAGCTATCAATAAAATGAAGTCTAAACCAACACCAAAATCCAAAAACAAAAGTAAGACGAAAAAGAAAGCTACTAAAACCAAAAGGAATAAGAATTAAAGGGATTCTTTGGCTTCAGATTTTGTTGGATGTCATCAATCCAAAGACTATAATGGAAAACAATGCGGAGGTGGCGGAACCGGTAGACGCAACGGACTTAAATCTTTGAGTGCTCCTGCGGGAAACCCAGGATGCAGAACTGCTCAAATTCGGGGAAACCTTTCACATGGCAATCCCGAGCCAAGCCCTTCATGAAGGGAAGGTGTAGAGACTAGACGGGCAGCACCTAAGTCCCATCCGGGATAAGGTGAAGGGATAGTCCAGACCACAAACGTCAAACGGCGGCGGCGAAAGCCGTAGTTGGTATGAAAATCCGTTGAGTGAAAGCTCGTGGGGGTTCGAGTCCCCCCCTCCGCACCAATCGTCAAGCTATTCGAACACCTACTAGAATTTTTTGACCCGGAGCTAAAAGACTGGAGCCCCCGAAAGGGCTCCTCCAGCAAATGCTCCTTATCCACGATATAGTAGATTTTCACTTCATTCTGAAAAAGCTCAATTTTGTGTATGAGCTTTTTTATCACCTTTTCCTGCACCTCCGGCTCCGCCTGGTTAAAAACCTGCCAAACGGCCTTTAAGAAGCTCTGAAAGTCTTTTAGCTCGATGGGCTGGCGAAGACTTGCCCCCTTCTGCTTTTTGACTTCCCCAAGCCGTTTTTCCGTCTCGGTCTTTTTCACCTCGATTTTCTCCATCTGATTAAAAATCGGCGTGGCCGAGACCGTTTTTGGCAGCTGAGAAAGTCTTTCAGCCAATGCTTCAAGTTGGCCGGTAAAGCCGTAGAGTTCCGCTTTCAGCCGCTCTAGCTCCCGAACCCCTTGATCGCCGCTATGGACTTTCTTTGTTTCCTCAAGCAACTCGCCCGCAAATTTCCTGGAAGTCAAAAGTCGTTTGACTTGGTCCAAGACCAGCGGCTCCACTTTTTTGCCGGGAAATCTTTTCGGGCAAGAACACTTGAAGAACTCTTTGGAAAGCGTCGAATTTCGCTTGGTCATCCACGAATGCTCATAATAAGGAATCTTTGATGTCTTTCCGTGAGCGGACTTTCCGGAGAGCGGTGAGCCGCAACCCCCGCAAAAAATGATCCCGGTGAGAAGATAAGGGTATCTAATGGCTGTGTGCGGTTTCTTGGCTGATTTATTCTGTTTCAGCGTTTTTTGCACTCGCTCAAAAATCGCCTTATCTACAAGGGGAGTCCAGACGGCTTTCACGAACTGAGTTTTGCCGTTTTCCCGGTAGGGTCTTTCGCCAACGTAAGCCCGACTGGTTAAAATATGGTGGAGATTATCAACGGTGAAAAAATCAAGCCGCATGTTACGGCCTCCGCCCTGAACCAATTTTTCAAGTCGGTAGCCGATCTCATTAAGCCGCTTGGCAGTTTTCGATAAGGTTCCTTCCTCTAAAAAGACCTCGTAAGCTTTCTTGACCACTTTGGCTTGCTTTTCATTGATAGAAAGAAAGCCCGGTTTGTCAGGCACTAAAGAGTAGCCAAAAGGCACGGTCCCGCCGTTAAAGAGTCCGCGCTTAGCCCGGACATTAAAATTAGCCTTCACTCTTTCGCTGACCTGCCGACGTTCAAACTGCGCAATATTGGCAATCGAGTAAAGCACCATTTCACCGGCTGCCGTGTCGGTTTCAAAATTTTCCCGGAGAGATTGAAAGCCGCAGCCATGCTCTTGCATCAACTCCCAAATCTCGGAAAAATCCTTCATCGAACGCGAAATGCGCGACAATTCTGAGGCCATGACATAGTTGATTTCACCTTTTTGAATGGCTTTAAGCATTTTTTGCAATGCAGGACGTTTGGTGTCTTTGCCGGATTTCGCCCGGTCGATAAAAACCTCGACGATTTCGCCAAAATTTCCGTCCATGTTTTTAAATTGGACTGCTTGGCGGAGGCGTTCTTCCTGATTTTTGATTGACCCTTCTTCAAGGCTTGCCTGCTCTTCGGTGGATACACGAATGTATAGACCGATCCGGTATCCGGGATTTCCTCGGTTTAAAGTGTCTTTTTTAATGTTCTTTTTACGGTTAGCCATCGGTTCCAGTCCTTTCGTTAGAAACAGACTCGAACTCAATGGGCTCAGACAAGGATTTTTCTTTCAGCTGGCGGCTGCTTATTTCTTTATAGAAAATTTTAGCCAGACTCTCAAGAAAAATCTTGTACTCGGTTTTTTCAACGGGATGACAGGTCAGCTCGACCTTTTGAGGCTCCCAATTGATTCTCATAACTACCTCGAATTAAACATAAGCCGATACTCCTTCATAAAGGTCGTAAAACGACGGGGTTGATAAAAAGCCGCCACTCAGTAGTGGTAGGCGCAAAAAATAAAACTCACTTTAAAAACTGATATCGAGACCGAAGCCTCTTTCAAGGCCAGGAGATTTGGATTTCTCAAGGGAAATTCCTTCCATCTCAATTGAAAAGGGCTTGTATTTTCGATTTGTCAGTTCAAACCACCTCCTTTCATTTTTATTCAAATTTTTCGGTTCAAATCCAATGAAGTAAATTTTTGAAATCTTTGGATTTTCATTTAAAAAGAAATCCAAGGTTTTGGTGCGAGCCTCCGTGAGCACCAAAACGCTTGGATCGCTGCTTTTTTCGGAAAACAAATCATTTTTACGGGATTTCATGTAAGAAAACGGATCGCGGAAGACCAACAAGCTATTTCCTCGACCACGGTGAGAATAAAAAGGGCCGGAGGAAACACCGTATCTTTTCTGTTGCCACTCGCCCGTCGAATTTTGATGAAACTCCAAAGCTCGGGAGTCGTCATTTTCAGAAAACAGGCGAATGAATCCAGATTTTGAAATCTGACACATTTTCTTTTTCAGAAGATCGTCGGCAAAGTCGGGCTTTACGCCTTTGCTCGATAAAAAATTCGACAAAAACCGAACGGCTTTTTGTCTGTCCATCTGTTCGGATTTTGGGATATAAAACGACTGATAATTTCTCTGCACTTTGCCGAAGTGTTTTTCTAAAAGCAAAAGCCTGGGATTGTTGTTTATTTTTGAGATGGCCTGCAAATAAGAAAGCTTTTCATTGATTGCGACCAAATCAATAAGGCTTCCACGGGTGCCGTTTTTCGTGTTAACCCATTCGTAATCAAAAAGCCGAACGAACTCTTTTCCTTTAAGAACAGTTTTTCCTTCGGAATTCTCGAAATATTTGATTTTATGTCGATCAAGATATTTAAAAATATGCTCGTAGTGAGCGTCTTTAAACTGTCTTTCCGGGATAGGAGAATTTTTTATTTCCCGCTCGGTTTGAGTCGGCATATCTTTATTGAATTTGTCCCAGTCGTGTTTCAAAAAGTAAGACTTGTATTTAAACTTCTGGTGCATGGGTGAGTTTTCAAAAGAATAACCGATTTTTTTAAGATGCCCGATTTCTGCCAAAAGATGTTCGCGAAGCTCTGGGCGGGAAGAATACTTTGCTTTATTTTCCTCAAAAGCACTCGCAAGACTTTCTTTATCAAAAGCCTTTCCCATTTTAGAGCCTCTTTTGCCGCGAGATTTACCAGGATAAAGATAAGTGATGTTTTTATTCGTCACTTTGGTTTGTATACCGAAAACACTCAACACATCAGCGTATTCGGAAAAATTTGTGGCATATCCTTTGGCAAAACTTGCCTTGTCCATCAGATCAAGCACATAAGATGATCTATAATTATTTGCTATTTGCCTCACTTTATCTGAAGCATAAATTTCTTTTGATTTTGACCTTTTCTCAATAACGGATAAGCCTTTTTCAATACTCAATTTGTCGCTCAAATCTCTCAGCTTATAGAGATGATACTTTTTATTTTCGACTTTTTTGCCGGTTTCAAAATTCACACTGTTAACCACGATATGATTGTGAATATGCGCCTGGTCCGTGTGTGTGACGACGACAAACTGGTGATCTTTAAAATATTTTTTCGCTAAATTCTGGCCGATTTGGTTAAACTCTTCATGCGTCAGCCGGTCCCGTTCTTTCGGATCAAAACTTTGAATGACGTGGACTGCCTCGATTGAACCGCGAGCGGAGTGAAGTTTGCGCGTTTGTTCAAATTCAAAGGCTGCGGTTTCCGGCACACAGTTGTAACCTGAGACGATCAGGCCATGATTTTCCTTGTCTTGAACGTAGCGAAGTAGATTTCCGGAATGTTTAACGAATTTGACTTTAACGGTTGCCATATCGCACCTCTAAAAGTCTGCGAATGGATTTTAAATCAGATGCGATTTCATCAATTCTTGGATTAAATCCTTCCCTGAGACCTGCATTCAAGTGCTTAGCCACTTGGTTGAAGTTGTTGCCGATGCGGTTTAATTCACGCAGAAAAGAATGTGCGCTTTCAAAGTCCATGAGTGGCGCACTGAATTCTTTTGAAAAGAGCGCTTCTTTTAGAATTTTTGGCACACTGAGGCCGGTGATCTGTTTAATTTTTAAAATCTTTTCGTACTCATTTTTTGTAAATCGGACGTGACTTGAATAATTCGTTTTGCCATTTGAAAATGACATAGACGGACTCCTCCATTGCTTTGGATTAGTGGAGTCCATCCGCCAACCATTGTGGTAGGGTGGAGCTAATTAATAAAATGCGCTCTGCCTCTTTAGGCAGCTGGCCATAATTAAAAAACTCTTAGGACTTTTATCCCAAGATTACATAATTCAAATCGAATATTGAGTTAATAAAATCCCGCCGATTTGCAAAACTTACAGAAAAATTCGTAAACCCTTGAAATGAAAAGACCTCCTTTCGAGTCAGGAAAATTAAGAAATAAAATCCCAATTTCGCATACCAAAAATTTAAATGTGCAACAAATCGGAAAGTGAAAATGAAAATTATTTCAGGGAGAAATGTCGATATTTCGAGGACGTTTTATTCAAATCGGATCGAAAGCTTTTTGCCCATGGCTTTAGCGATTTTTTCAAGCGTGGAAACCTGAAAGTCTTTTTTCTCATTTAAAAAGTTAGACACCGTGGCTTTGTTGAGATCTTTGTCCCAACAGAACTGTTCGACAGTTTCATAGTTCTTTTCGATATACACTCGAAGCTGGTTTCTTGCCTCATCGAGAACGGTTTTTGTCGCCTTTTTTGCCATTGAATTATGGTAGCAGTTGGTTTACATTCGTTAATTTACGAACGTAAACCATATAACCCTGGACCAACGGAGGATGCGGTGGATGAAAACAGGAGGCTTGGAGTCTTTTTAAAAAAGAGGCGGCAAGACTTGGGCCTGACGCAGATGCAGGTGGCACAGGCTTTAGGATATTTGGGTCCTCAATGTGTCGATCTTTGGGAGCAGGGCTTGAGCACTCCGCCGGAGGGAAATTTAAAGGACATTATCGACTTGTATCAAATCACTCTGGGCGAGTTTGTCGATTGGATTTTAGAAAAGCGTGATATGAATTCCGAAGAAGTAGTAAATGTCAGAAAGAAAAGTTGTGAGCGGCGGATCGAAGAAGTGCAGAATATTGAAGAGAAAAGTTGTTTTGTATTTTTAGGGCAGGAGTTTGAGATAATTTAAGGTTTGCAAGCATGGGGTTTGGTACCAAACCGCCCGATTTAGGGCGTTGCCCTAAGACCCTTGGAGCATTTTCCAAAAGGAAAATGCTGTCCGAGTGGCTGTCCGGCTCGGACGGATTTCCGGACCGAAAAGAGTCGAGTCCCATGTAGAATAGCCCTTGAATTGGCATATGCAATTGCATGCGAATCCGCATGGCCTGCGTCATACCCCTTTACGCCAGAAGGCAGCCGGAAACATCCATTCTTCACCGGGTTTTTGAAAATCACTGGCTCGAATTTTTAAACTCCATTCAAAGTCACGACGATGAGAAAAATCTTCCGGGATTCGTCATCAAAGAAGTCAAAGACTATTTCAAATGCGGAATCTTGGCGAATGGCTTTGTCCGATTTTACTGTAAAGACTGCAAGAAAAGCCAGGTCGTTGCATTTTCTTGCAAGCGTCGTGGGTTCTGCCCGAGTTGTTGCGCCAGACGGATGAATCATACAGCGGCCCATTTGACCGATTACGTCTTTCCGGATGTCGGAGTCAGACAATGGGTGCTGTCGTTTCCGTTTTCGCTTAGATTTTTAATGGCCTACAGACCGAAATTGACCAGTCAAATTCTCAAGGTTTTTATTAACACGGTCCAGTCCCGGTACCGAAAGAAAGCCAAAGAACTGGGTTTCAAAAATACTCAAGGCGGGGCCGTGACCGTCATCCAACGAGCCGGTGGGGCATTGAACTCCAACGTGCATTTTCACACGCTTTTTCTCGATGGAGTTTACCTGGAAAATAATGAAAGATTCCAGTTTCTGCCCATTTATGGGCCCGACGCTGAGGAAGTCAAAATCCTTACTGAGAAGATCAGAAAGAAAGTGATCCGTCTGTTAGACAAAAAAGGGTATTTTGACGAAGATCAGGCTTCCAGCGAATCGGCTCAGGAAAGTCTGACCCAGGCTTCGATCATGCAGACCTCGACGGTCGGCGAGCGAGCCGGTAAAATCATCCGCAGACTCAAAAACGAACTTCTTGAAACCAATGAAAAGTACTCAATTGGGGGTGGAGTGAACATCAGTGGGTTCAGCCTCCATGCCAATGTGAAAATCCCTGCTGGAAATCGGAAAAAACTGGAAAAACTATGCCGGTATATCAGCCGGGGACCGATTGCCACTGAAAGAATGTTTGAAATGCCGGGCGGAGATATTGGCTACAAGATGAAGCGTCCTTGGCATGACGGAACAACCCATGTTTTGTTCACTCCTCATGAATTGATCGAAAAACTGGTGGCGTTGATCCCGCCACCGAGGGCCAATCTTGTCCGCTATCACGGGGTTTTGGCGCCGAACTCAAAATGGCGAGAACACGTTGTGCCAAAAGTCGAGTCGGTTGAGCCGAAAAAATCTGCGCCAGGTCAGAAGGTTCCGAATATGAATTGGTCTGAAATGCTCAAACGGGTATTTGCGATTGATGCCACAAAATGTCAATTCTGCGGTGGCCAGTTGAAATTGATTGCAACGGTAAAAGAAACACAAGCGATTCAGGCCATTCTTGAAAGTATGGAGCTTCCTGCTGTCGCACCGAAGTTTAAGCCAGCCAGAGGCCGGGCTCCGCCTTCATTCGATCAATTTTCCGACAGTTCCGATGAAAGCCAGCTTCCGGCCAATTGGTGACGCGGAGGATAAGGCCGAGGTGTATCCTGGCCTTCCATTTCTTTGAAAGAATTTCCAAAAGACTTTTAATTTTCCTTTGTTAATAGAGCCCCGGTGGCCGGGAAAGCTGAAAACCTGGCTAAACGGGCGGGAATTGCCGTCTGATAAGCTGGATTACGTTACCGGACTGGACTCAAAAGGGCTTTTGTCCTACTTATACTCAATACGCAAGCCCAGATTATGAAAAGTGGACACCACCAAACCCTTGGACACATCGGAACCAATGGATTTGCTGATGCGCTCCTTCATTTCGCGCGCCGCCTTGTTAGTAAAAGTTACCGCAGCAATGTGCTTGGCAGGAATGCCACGATCCTGAAGCAGGTAAGCAATTTTTTCAGTGATGACCCGGGTTTTGCCTGAACCGGCACCGGCCAGTACCAGCAAAGGCCCATCTATATATCTGACAGCGTCTTGCTGACGCGGGTTGAGCTGAAAAACAGGGGGCACGGTCACTTCCAGTGAAAAAATGAGCGCCTATTCTAACGGTAAAAAATTTCAGGGAGTAGGCTTGACAGGCTAATAGATGAAAAGAGAGTAAAACAAAGTCAGCCATCTACTGGGCTGGAAATCTTGAGCCCCATTTGCTCGGCCAAATGCAAATAAATTTCGGTGGTTTCCAGGTTGCTGTGCCCCATGAGTTTTTGAATCTGTGTGAGATGTACACCATCCATTGCTAACTTGGTGGCAAAGCTGTGGCGAAAGCAATGGCTGGTAATCGGCTTGTGAATTTTTGACTCATAAGCCGCACGCTTAACTGCGCGTTGAATGGTGCGTGCATGGACATGATGTCGCTGTTTGACACCACTTCTGGGATCAATCGACAAGGTGTGCGAGGGGAATAAATATTGCCAATGGGCTTTTCTTGATTCAGTGGTGTATTTTTTTGCCAAGGCGTAGGGCATGTACACAGTGCCGTAGCCCTTCAGTAAATCAGCCTCATGTAGTTTTTCAACAACAGCAATTTTTTGTTGCAGGGCAGGCACAAGGCTGGTGGGTAACAAGCTTGCCCTGTCTTTGTCACCCTTGCCACTTCGAATAATGATATGGCGTAAACCAAAATCGATATCCTTAACCCGTAAACGAATACATTCTGAAACACGCAAACCGCAACCATACATTAATTTGGCCATTAGCTGATGCTCTCCCTCCATTTTCTCAATGACAGCCAGTGCCTCCTGATGTGACATCACCACCGGCAGCTTATGTTTGGGTGCCGCATATCGAAAATGAAGGGTGCCAATATCCATGCCTAAAAACTTGGTATAAACATTGGCGAGGGCATTCAGGGCGGTTTTTTGGGTGCTTGGTGACCAATGCTCCTGGAGCGTCTTTTCAGAGAGAAAAGCAGCGATATCCTCTGACCCCAAGGTTTCGGGATGCTTCATACCATGAAAACGAATAAATTTGGCGGGTCAATCCCTTTTTTAGTTGAAATTGAACAATCCCCCACCACGTATTTGATACCTTTGACCAATCCCAATCGCGCTTCCTCCATAATTTTATACAGGCAAAAAAGCCTCGCTCAAATTCCTAAAGATAACTTGGAACAG
>BQJC01000004.1:300000-386815 GCA_021604505.1 Nitrospinaceae bacterium
CACCTTCTTAGCCGTCAAGCTGGCAATCCAGAAAACAACCACAAACTGGGTCCACACAAACAGCGTATTGAATGTCAACATTTTCCCAGCCTCGCCAATGGTCAGGGTATAGGCATCCACAGAGTTATCACGAACAACCTCGGTCACATGCCAGAACAGCCTTACAGCTGAACGGATATAGCCCATTAGCCCCATCAACCAGGTGAAGGAAATGGCCATGAGGAAAATCGCGTAGGTTCCCACTTTAGACTGTGTTCCCCACTGGATTTCCCCATAGGATTCAGAATCCTTAAACATGGAGATATTGATCGCTGTACCGGCAAATAGCGTGGTCAGCGTAGTCGTCACCTGAGGCACGGAGAGACCCACCCGTTGGTTCGCAGGAAGGAAATAGCCATAAACGCCCAGGAAAATGATGTTTACTGCGGCACCGACAAAAATCGCGGCGATCCAGCAGTTGCCGATGGTTGCCCACGGCACGTTGATTTTCTTATTCGACCGCTGGTACAGCAGAAAACAGAGGACCGTACAGGTGATCATCAGGTTGACCGCTGTGTTTTTCGCCGACATAACCCCGAAATGACCCACAATGGGATGCTGTGCGCCACCCATCGCCTTCAGTTCCGCTGGAGTCATAACGATCGTATGCGGAGTCATCCACATGGTGAAACAGATGATCAACAACAGGATCATATATTTTGCGTATTTCATATAACGGTGGGACCCCTTGACCCGCGACATTCCGTTATGCAGGTAAGAGTTTGCGCCGAAGAACAGTAAGCCGATCATAACCGCCTGAATGATGAACAACCAGGCCATGATCCCGCCCATCAGGGTGATGCCCATCTGCTGGCGGAACGCGTAAACCTCTTTCATCAACCAGTAGCCAGCGAAAGGCAGGGGAATCAAACCGAAAATAGCGATGAACATCGCAACATAACAAACCCAGTCATAATGGGCTCTTTCTTCTTCCGTCTTAGCGGTCAGGTAATGATAAGCCGCATATGCACCAACGATACCGCCGCCGAATACGATGTTCCCCAGGATCCTGTGCACACCGACCGGATTCCACAGAGTGGAGTGAATGGCGTGCCATATGTTCCCGAGAAACCGTCCCTGCTCGTCGATACCACCGGGAGCCTGCATGAAGGTCGCCCAGGAATTGGCGAGATACATCAGAACGGTTCCGATGAGGTTAAGCAGAACGGAAAGACTGCAGTGAATCCATTTCAAAAACATGTCGTCTTTCATCTTGTCCCAGCCGTAGTAGTACACATACAGAACGCCACTCTCCGCCAGAAACATCAGTGCATAGATATGCATAACGGGACGGAAGATGCCAGCCATGTATTTAAAGAAACCGGGATACAAAGTGATGAAAGTAAAGAGCAGGATACCGCCAAGGATGGCTGTCCAGGAGTAGGCCGTCAAACTGACCTTCATGAGGTCATGGGCCAGCCTGTCGTACTTCTCGGACATGATGGGGTCTGATTCCCTCGTCCGTATTCCGACAAACTCAATAATCATACAGAAGATCGGAACCGCCAGAACGAAACTGCCAAAATAGAGATGCTGCTGATTGGCAATCCAGAGGATCATCCGGCTGGGGGCGAATTCGTAAGTGTTATAATCGGATTCGTCCAAATCAGGAGCTGGAGGACCGCTCACAGGACCTTTCAAAGGATTTCCTTCCCAGTCCTTATAAAACACGTCCTGCGACCATTCGATTTCAGGTTCGCCTTCACCCTCAGCCGCTTCTTGCGCATGAACCTCTTTTGCAAAAGCGTCTTCAGCGAATGCCTGCCCCGCAAAAGCTTCTTTTGCAAACGCATCGCTCGCAAAACCGGACAATGAGTAAATGGCAAATGCCATAATCATTGCAAAAGATAATGCTCCGTACTTTCTCTTTTGTTTCCCCAACATGGTTTTGACCTCCTTATGGGATCCTTAAGGATCCTTCAATAAAAATATTCCGGGAAATCTATATGCAATTAAAAATTATAAAAATTTCTTAACCTTAAAAAACGAAACAAGTGGGTAGCTATTATATTCTTTTGTAGTCGAAAGAGCAAAACCCAGTTACCTGATCCATATAGCCGCAAAGCGCAAAAATAGAAAACAAAATAAACGCAATATCCGCCTGCCCAAAAACACATTCGAGGCGAATCCCATTGCCAGCCAAATTTAAATGCCCAGAATAACCTCAACTCCTTGCACAGCTAACACTCTTTTTTTCAATATATTTATGTGAAAATTAATTTTCTTCCCCTTGGCCGAAAGCACTTTAAAATTCTGAAAATTTTTGCATTATTTACCATACGCAAAAAATCATGTCAAGGTAAATCGATTCTCCCCGGAATTATTAAAAACACGGCCTTTATGTCGCTTGCGAAACCACTCATTCCGCCCTTATTTTGACAGCTTCGGCATGAGCGTCGAGATCCTCCATTTCAGCCAAAATCGTCAACGGACCCGCGGTTTTTTTCAGTGCCTCCTGCGTGTACCCGATCAGGCTGGTGCGTTTGACAAAATCATAGACCCCTAGAGGCGAGGAAAACCGCGCCGTGCCGCTGGTGGGCAGTACGTGATTGGGTCCCGCCAGATAGTCCCCCATCGCCTCAGGGGTGAAATGGCCGAGAAAAATGGCACCGGCGTTCTTGATTTTTTTCGCCCAGATTTCCGGGTTATCAACTGCTAATTCAAGATGTTCCGGGGCAATGCGATTGGCCATGTCGATGCCTTCTTCCAGAGAAGCCACCACCAGCAACCGGCATTGGTTTTTGAGGGAAGACTCGATTATTTTCCCTCGATTCCGTTGTTTTTTCTGGTGCTCCAGCTCTTTGAGAACCCCCTTTGCCAGTGATTCCGAAGGAGTCACGAGAATCGGCACCGCTTCTTCATCGTGCTCCGCCTGCGACAATAGATCCGCCGCCACAAAATCTGCCCGTGCGCTGTCGTCGGCCACGATCAAAATTTCGCTGGGTCCGGCAATCATATCGATATCGACGACTCCGAATACCATACGTTTGGCGAGAGCCACATAGATGTTTCCCGGCCCGACGATCTTGTCCACCCGGGAAATGCTGGAGGTTCCAAAAGCCATGGCCCCTACCGCTTGCGCCCCACCCACTTTGAATATTTCCGAAACTCCTGCCAGATCCGCCGCCACCAGAACGTGCGGACTGATTTCTCCCTTAGGCGCCGGACTGCACATGATCACCCGCTCGACCCCCGCCACCCGTGCAGGAATGGCATTCATCAAGACCGACGAAGGATAAGAGGCTTTTCCGCCCGGAACGTAGATGCCGACAATTTCGAGGGGCCGGATCATTTGGCCTAAAAGCACATCGTCCTGGCTGTATTCCCAGGAGTCCTGCACTTGTCGCTGGTGATACGCGCGGATATTCTCTGCGGCCAGCTTAAGCGCATCGACCTGCACCGGTTTCACCTGCTCATAAGCCTGCTGAATCTCCTCCGCGGTCACCCTGAGGCGTTCTATCGGCAAATCGTTTTGATCAAAACGGCGGGTGTACTCCAGCAACGCTTCGTCGCCCCTTTGTCGAACGTCCTGAAGGATATTGCGCACCGTATCGTCATGACTCATGAAATTCATGTCAGACCGGTTCACCAGAGCATCGACCACTGCATCGAAGTCAGCATCTGTATATTTGTAGATCTTCATTTCAAATCCAGCTCGTTTAACAAATTTCCTGTGGCTCCGGTGCTCTCCGGGCCCGATTGCTCGATCAGCCCAAGATGCGTCTCTAAAAACTTTAAATCCTCGGGGCGGTCCACATCGTACCAGGGCGGCAGAAGCTCCAGAGAACTCCCATTCTTTTTGATGCGCTCCAGCGTTTGCGCCAATACCTTATCCGATCCCCAGGCCACTCCCTCAAACACGTTTACCGGTTTTTGGGACATGCCGATTAAATAATAGCCGCCATCGGTGCTGGGCCCGATCGTTAAATCCTTTTTCGAGTTCAGCGCCTGCTCTATATAAGCGACGGGCAAAGACGGGCTGTCGGACCCGATAATGACCACCTGTTCATAACCTTCCCGAAACCGCTCTTTAAAGGCGCGAGACATCTTTTCTCCCAGATCCTTCCCTTCCTGGGTAAATATCTGCAACGCACTCTCATTATCCAAGCGGGAAAAAAAGCCCGACAAATCGGAAGGAGTGACGCCTATGAAGCGGTCCGCCGATTCCAGCTTGCAGATTTTCTCTATGCTGTCGTTTAAGAAGCAGGTGTAGAGTTTTAGCACCGATTCCGGGTCGAGTAAGGGCTGAAGACGGGTTTTCACCTGCCCGATCACCGGGTCCCTGGCGAAGAGGATGATAGCTTTTGTTCGTGTTTTTGTCATTTTTAAATTTTTAAATGAAATTTTTCACGTTGCTGTTGTCTTTCAATTTTTTAACTCGGCTTTTGTGCGGATTTCCACCGTTTAAATCGCCGCACCGACAAAGAATTTGACTCGCTATGGCAAACCCCATAAAATTCGAAGTCTGTTTTTTCTAGGCGTAAGGAGTTTCACCATTCTTTCCAATTGGGACGTAAAACTATTCTACTGGGTCAACTCTCACTTCCAATGGCCGCTGGTAGAGAAGTTTATGTCATTCATCTCGATCAAACAAAATTTTATTGTCCCTGGAGTGATCGCCGCAGTCCTGATTCTATGGGCGTATAAGATGCGCGGGCTCGCCTGCCTGCTTGCCGGTGGAGCCGCGGTTGGGCTGACGGATTTCATCAGCCACAATTTCCTGAAAGAAATCGTGGCTCGGCCCCGCCCCTGCCATACCCTGCCGGATTTGAACCACATCACCAATTGTTCCAACAGCTATTCTTTTCCATCCAACCACGCCGGCAATCTGTTCGCGGCGGCGACTTTAATGAGCCTCAGCTTCAAGGATCTGACTTTTTTGGTTTACACCTGCGCCCTTTTGGTCGGCTATTCGCGGGTTTATCTGGCGGTCCACTACCCGTCCGATGTGCTCGGTGGAGCGATTTTTGGTACCGTCATGGGTGTTCTGGGATATAAACTGCTGTACAAAAGATTTTGCAAATATTTGAAGGCTTAAGACGTTTCTGAAATGTCCAACCCAGGCAAAAAATTTTTATTCATTAAGGCGAGTTCATTGGGCGACGTTGTGCATGCACTGCCGGCCTTGAGAACCCTGCGTGCCAATCATCCGGATTCTTTTATCGCCTGGGTGGTGGAAGCGCCCTACCAGGATCTGCTCTACAATAATCCCGATCTCGATGAGGTCATCGTCATACGAACCCGGCACTGGCGAAAGAACTGGAGTTTAATAACACTCAGGGAAATTCGGGAAACAATCTCCAAATTAAGAAAACACCGGTTCGCTGTAGCGCTCGACCTTCAGGGATTGATCAAAACCGGGTTGATCGCTCTTCTCTCCGGCGCACGGCAACGCCTGGGTCTCCATCGCAAAAACTGCAAGGAACCGTTGAACGCTCTTTTCACCAACAAAAGGGCTTCTTATAGAGAACAAGGGGTCCACGTGGTGGACATTTACCTCAACCTGATTAAAATGACGGGAGGCGGCCAACGGCCTTCTCAACCGCACCCCCTGGAAGTTCCCGATGAAGCCCATACCGCGGTCGATCGGTTTTTTCAGGAGAACCCGGAAATATCGGGGAAACCAATCGCAGTCATCAATCCGGGAGCCGGATTCCAGACCAAGCAATGGAAACTGGCACGCTTCGCAAAACTCGGCGACCGGATCGTTGATGAACTGGGTTTTTCCGTGTTGCTCGCCTGGGGGCCTGGTGAAAAAGGCATGGCGGAACAAATCGCAGGCGAGATGAAGCAAAATTCCTGGATCGCACCCAGGACATCCATTCAGGAATCGATCGCCCTGTTTCGTCACGCGGCATTGATGATCAGCTGCGATTCCGGTCCGCTTCACCTGTGCGCCGCAATGGGCATTCCCACGGTATCCATTTTCGGCCCGACGGACCCGGCGCGCAATGGTCCCTACGGGCACAATCATCAAGTCGTGTATAAAACGCTTCCCTGTAGTTTTTGCTGGAAAAAAACCTGCGCCATTCAGACACACGACTGCATGGAACAGATCGAAGTGGAAGAAGTGTTTGAGACGGTCAAAACGAGTGTCTCAAAATTTATAAAATTGACGGCTTCTTAAGCCAACCAAAACGCTTTCATAATGAGGTAATAAAATGGCAATCGATAAGGAATTGCTTGAAATCCTGGTGTGTCCTAAATGCAAGGGCGACCTTGAACTGACCCCCGAAGAAGACGGGGTCATCTGCAACGCCTGCAAACTGCAATATCCTATCAAGGAGGATATTCCCATCATGCTGATCGATGAAGCCATTCCCCTGGACTGAGACGTTCTTCAATTTTTTTCCGCGCAGGTCCGGTGCTGAAAGGGGCATGAATTCATGGGCCCGAATTTAAACCGATTAGAAAAGGTCGCCAAAAATGTCCTATGGAGTGCGCTCGGTTTAATTTTCTCCAAAAGGGAGAAACAACAGCTTCCCCTCGACCTTTCAAAAATCAAATCGGTGCTGGTGCTACGCCCCGACCGGCTGGGAGATGTCGTGCTCTCCACACCCGTCTATGAATCCATCAAGGCATCGCTTCCCGGCGTGAGGCTGACCGCACTGGTCAACAAGTCCAACACAGGGCTACTCAAAAACAACCCAAACGTCGATGAGATTCTCGCGTGGAATCCGAAACGGCCCTGGAGCATTTTCAGGCGCTTACGGCGGGAAAAGTTCGACCTGGCCTTCACCCTGAATAAAACCTTCAGCGCGACGGCCTCCGTTCTCACTCACTTATCGGGGGCCGCCTGCCGGGTCGGATATAAAAGCACGCAGAACGCCTGGATCTATGATATGCAGGTAGCCACCGACGGCGAACCCAGGCATGAAATCGAAAACAACCTGGAGCTTTTAAAGGCCGCAGGAATGACAGAGGTCAACTCGGCGCCTGCCTTGTTTTTTGACGTGCAGGAGACGGAAAAAATTGCCGCCCTTCTTAAAGAAAAAAGAAAACATCCTGACCGCCGGTTGATCCTCATCAAACCCGGAACCCGTGTTCCCGAATGGGGATGGCGGCTGAATAAATTTCGAAAAGTGACAGAGGAACTTTTAAAATCAGAAACGGTGGAGGTTTTCCTCATCAGCGGCCCCGGAGAAGGAAAACTCACCGATGATTTCATGAGAGGCATGAAACGCCCCCCAGTGCGCCTTCCGCCCCTGTCGGTCAACGAACTGGCATTGCTGATTCAAAAAAGCGGACTTCTACTTTGCAACCACACAGGGATCATGCATCTGGCCTCAGCGGTGAGGACGCCTGTATTGGCAATATTTAAACATGGAGAGATCGCACGCTGGGGACCGTACAATACTCCGAACGTTGTCCTGGAAGAAAGAAACTCCGAGGCGCTTTCCCCGGAAACCGTGCTCCAATCCATAAATGAACTATTGGGAAGAGCAAAAAGCGAACTTCAGGAAGAACTTGAACTTTGACCGCCTTCTTATCTATTATGACAGTTAACAGCATCTCTTGCATCCAACACATGAAGATCCTCTTTTTCAGGAATTTAAATCCATGAACGATCAAAACGCCAGAAAAACGCCTAACCAGGCAGTAAGCACCAACGGGCTCATATTTAACGAACCGGTCATCTTCGACATGGGGTCCCCCGGAAGGCACGCCTATTCTCTTCCCGAATGCGATGTGCCGGAAATCGAAATAGAGACCCTTCTGCCTCCGGATGAAATCCGCGGACCGATCGACGACTTTCCCGAACTGAGCGAACTCGATGTGGTCCGGCACTTCACGAGGCTTTCGCAGTGGAACTTCAGCATCGACACCAATTTTTACCCATTGGGGTCGTGCACCATGAAGTACAATCCCAAGATCAATGAAGATATGGCCAGGCTCCCTGGCTTCAGCCAGCATCACCCCTTAACGCCGGAGCCATTTTCCCAGGGCAGTCTGCAACTGCTGTTCGAGCTTCAGGAATGCTTAAAAGAAATCAGCGGCATGCAACACGTGAGCCTGCAACCCGCCGCCGGCGCTCAAGGCGAATTCGCGGGCATGCTCATGATTCACGCTTATCATACGGCTCAGGGCAAACCGAAAACCAAAGTCCTGCTCCCGGATTCCGCCCACGGGACCAACCCGGCAAGCGCGGCGCTCTGCGGATACGCGGCGGTGCAGATCCCCTCTGACAAGGAAGGGTTGATCGACATCGACCGGCTCAACCAGTTGATGGACGAAGACACCGCGGCGATCATGCTGACCAACCCCAACACCCTGGGGATGTTTGAAAAAAATATTCTAGAGATCACCGACATCGTGCATAAAAAAGGCGGACTGGTCTACTGCGACGGCGCCAATCTGAACGCCATCATGGGGAAAACCAAAATGGGCGACATGGGCATCGACGTCCTGCATTTCAACCTGCACAAAACCTTTTCCACACCGCATGGCGGCGGCGGACCAGGAGCGGGACCGGTCGGAATTAATTCCAAACTCGAACCGTTTCTTCCGACTCCGGTGATCGAGAAAAAAGGCTCCAAATACCGCATGAATATGGACCGCCCGCAAAGCATCGGCAGGATGAAAGCATTTTACGGCAACTTCGGCATCCTCGTCCGCGCCTATGCGTTCATTCGATCCCTGGGCGCGGAAGGCGTCAAACAAGCGGCAGAGGGAGCGGTGCTCAACTCCAACTACATCAAATCGCAGTTGAAAGACACCTATCACCTCCCCTACCCCGGCCCGAGTCTGCACGAGTGCGTCTTCAACGACAAAAACCAGGCTCCCAAAGTCACGACCATGGACATTGCCAAGGCGCTCATCGACAAAGGGTTTCATCCGCCGACGGTGTATTTCCCGCTGATCGTGAGAGCCGCGCTGATGGTCGAGCCGACGGAATCCGAATCGAAAGAAACCCTCGACCAGTTCATCGAAGCCATGAAGGACATCGCCCAACAGGCAAAAGACGATCCCGACAGCCTCCACGACACGCCCAAACTGCCGAAAGTCTCCCGCCCCGATGAGGCCCACGCCGCAAGGCACCCCAAACTGAGGTGGAGGAAATAAAAATTAAGTCTCGCAATTACCCTCCTTTTTCATACCCTTAGAAATTTAGGATGACCGAAGTTATTATAAAATAAAGGTTTTATATTCTTAAACTTTGATTTCCAAATTCTTGCGATGGTAGAATTCTTCTCATGGTTTGATATTGCTATCTGTTTTTTTGGGAATAGGTTCAAATGAAATCTGAAAATTGTGCAAAAAATAATTGGTGGCTCGCATTTTCCCTAGTTCTGATTGTTTTAACAGGGTGTATTAATACAGCGCAACTTGTTGTAAACGAAGAAGCAGAAGTCAAGAGTTACTCCGATCTATATTTTATCGGGCCAGAGGAAGATCCGAGAGAAATTGTTCCTATAGTGATGGAAAAGTTTAAGGAATTAGGTTTTAACATCAAAATTGTTAATCAGGATGAGCCATTAAGTGGTCAGGGAACAGGCTTTGTAATTTCTAGAAGGGGTTACATTATTACCTGCGCTCATGTAATGGGAGAACAGCGTGACGCAACGATTTGGATTGCTGGTCAAAGGTACGAAGCAGACGTCATTAGCGCCAACAAGGAAAAAGATTTAGCCGTTTTAAAAACTAGAACCTCCCTTAATCCTCAAATAAACCCCTTAAGTTTTCGGATAAACCCTGAACCTAAAATGGGCGAAAATGTTTACACCATTGGCTTCCCAATGTCCCACCTTTTAGGAGACAGTGCCAGACTGAGTAAAGGCCTGATAAACGCTACAAAAGGTTTAAAGGACGATCCAAATCAAGTTCAAATATCCACCGAAGTACAGCCAGGGAACAGCGGGGGACCTTTATTTGATGACAATGGTGTTGTGCTTGGAATTATTCAACAAACGCTCGCACCATCCAAAGTATTCAATCAATCCGGTGGTCTACCACAAAATGTCAACTTTGCCATTAGATCCAAGGTAGTTCTTGACTATATAAAGGCAGAAAATAATAACCTGTATCAAGAAATATTGTTTGGCCAAAATAGAAGCATCGCTGATATCGAGGGTTCAGCAGCGAAGATCATGACTGGAATTATCCCTGAAGGGTCGGAAAAAATTCCTAAATTAATTGCTGTTTTAGACTACAAAAGCATTTGGGATTTATGGTTTAAATTTAAATATTTTACTATCGCATTTTATGATTTCAATTCCAGAGAACCCTTATTTGCTGCGGGACAAGGGTATTTAAATATTAATAGTACACTAAATTCGGTGATCGAAGATACTTTTGATCACATTCGCAAAGCACTAAAGAAAAATCTCATAAACAAAAAAAACATTAGTGAGTAACAAGGGTTGCAGACCAACTAATGGAACTTTCAACTCTGAGTCAACTAAAAAACATTGGCAAGAACGTTGAAAAACGATTGAATGAGATTGGTGTTTATTCCAGAGCGGATTTGAACAAAATTGGCTCCGCAAAAGCCTATCAACAGTTATCCCAAAAACAACCGGGCAACCACCTGCCCGTTTGCTATTATCTTTATTCCCTGGAAGGCGCGTTAAAAAATAAACATTGGGATGAGTTTTCGGAAAGTGAAAAGAAAAAGTTGCGGATGAAAGCTGGACTTGGGAAATAGTCTTCGCTATCGGACACGTCTTTAGGTTTTCAGGGAGCTATAAGCTGTTGTGCTTCACAATCCCAGCGCCAGAGACAAGTGTCGCTCAACTCGGTTCCGCCCCACCAGAAATGAATATCATTGCGTCGCGCGTGGTCTTCCTCGCCTGAAAGCACGGCCTCCCCAAAGGCCGTCAGATTGAGTATAGCCGCCAGGAAGGTTTTCCTCTCATTGTCATTTTTGTAGGCGTCCAACGAAAAATCTTCAAGGCCGGAAATCAGCGGTTCTCTGGCATGAACTAAACCCATCAATCGATCGAAAAAACTCCAATCGCCCATGAACTGAGCTTCTTCCATTTTCTGTGAAGCACGGAAAAGTTCCCGTGCGTCCAACACGCCTCTATCAATCAGGGAGATTATTTGTCGTTCGCTCCGTAAAAGCCCTGTTGAGAGTGCTGGCAGTTCCTCCAGCATACGAAGAACCGAAGGCTTCAGAAAAGGCAAAGCGCTCAAGTCTTTCTCGAGCAAAGCAGCAAAGCTTAACGGAGTCGGTTGACGAAAGGCCCGCCAGGCCTCTTCTGCCAAGTTGAGTTGCGCAGCTGAAATACGCTCCTTTCGATCCAAAAACTGGCCAATCGTTTGCGGGGTTTGAGTCCCTAGAAAATCATCCGCCTGCACTAAAAACCACTCATCGTTTTTCTTAGGATGCGTTGCAATAAAATCCAGGATCTGAAGCAATTGTAATTGGTCGTAAAGATCATGCTCGAACCATAAGACCGCGCTTTCATACTGATCCACATCCGCAAGCAAATCATCTCTCTCTTTAAAACCGTTTTCCACTTGATCTGAACCCGTCCAGCCTTTATCAGCAAGATACTTCGCCCGGATCAAAGACAATGAATCTAAATCATCGGTGAGCGGTACCGGTCCTTCATGCAGGACATCTCTCCATGGCAACCAATGATCTCCAATTTTGGCAGTCTTTAAAAGATCAACCGCCGAATCTCCATTAGTGATGATCAACTCTTGTGCTTTCACGACTTTTTCTTCTTCTTTCGTTCCAAGGTTTTTTTGATATAGGCAACAGCATCGGGCGTTTTACAGCTGGTCTCGCCGTGATCGACTTCCACCTTGCCGATGCGTTTGGCGATCGCAATGGCCTTCTTTTGCAGGGTCGAATTGCGAATTCCTATGGCAATCAATGCCATGTTCATCGCGTGCCTCACGCGGTTCTTACTTTTATGAATATCCGCCTCAATTCTGCCTAGAAAATTTTCAAGATACTGATTGGATAGCGCTTCATTGCCCATTGCAAGTTCGGTGAGCATATTCCACCCCGTGCTTGAAATCCACTCCCTTTTGGCTTTTGTCCATTTTTCCATGCATTTTTTGGCTTGCGGACCCTGACTCACCAGTTCAGAAAAAAGACCGACCAGAACCTTATTATTCAAAACCCGAATCCAATCATTCAACAGTCGCCCTTTCATTTCCATGGGGTCGGCGATCATGCAGGCCAACACACGCGCATCGTGGTTTCCCGTTTCCCAGAGTTCAAGGGCCATTAGATGGTTTTTTTTGATCTTTTTCTTTAACTTGCCCAGGTTGGCGTAACTCACTCCATACTGCTCGTCCACGACACCATGCCGGGCAAAAATTTTGCGGTTTTGAGCCGTCCCCAATTTTTTGAGCTCGCCGAGAATCTTTTTGGCTTCTTTACTCTGCATCGGGCGTGAGAGTCCTCCTTCTAAAACCACCTTCTGTGGACAAATCAAACTCACTGTCGGGAACGGGTTGTAGAGCTTGCATCGCATCATGAGCGTGGGAATGGTTGTCTTCCGGAAACCCGAACTCTTCCGGATCCACCGTATGCAGATAGCCGTGCATTTGCATCAAAAACAACAAGGCCCCAGCCGCAATAATCCCCTTATTGGACACCGAACTGATTGGCTGGAAAGATTTCGTTCGCCGCCATTTGAAGAGCAAAGCCACCATAATGCACAAGGCGCCTATCTGCCCCAATTCAATCCCCAGATTGAACGAGAGAATTCTGAGCACAATGCCGTCTTCTCCTAATGGAAGCTGTTGCAACCGGGTGGACAATCCAAATCCGTGAATGAAGCCCAGCAGAAATATCATCAGAAGAAGATTGGGAGGTTTCTCGAAAAATTTCTTGAACCCGCCTAAATTTTCGTAACCGATGTAGCAAACACTGAGTGCGATCACCGCGTCGATGAGCCAGACATTGGCGGTGACACCCATGAGCGTGGCGGAAATCAAAGTGATGCTGTGTCCAATCGTGAACGCGGTGATGTATTTCACAACATCCATGAAGGTGGTCAAAAAGAACACGATGCCGAACACAAACAGAAGGTGGTCGTAGCCGGTCAGCATGTGGGTGGCTCCAAGCCACATGTATTGCAGATAGCCCCCATCGAGCATGGCTTGTTTATCGGCTTCGGACATGCCATGCGGAAAACCCGATTCCGTGATCACGAGAAAAAATGAAATCCATATCATGCAAAACAGTGTTTTTGGTTTCATGAGGCGGCCTGTTTTATTAAAGGATCTAGAAAACACCTGCAATTAAAGAAAAATTTTCTGCATAAACAACAACACCATGGTCGTCACCAGAATCGCTCCCAGAAAATTCAGCGCCACCCCGGCGCGGGACATCCTGGGGATGGTCACCCAGCCGCTGCTGTACACGATGGCGTTTGGCGGTGTGGCCACCGGGAGCATGAAGGCAAACGATGCAGACAGGGTTGCGGGAATCATCAGCAGGAGCGGATGGTAATTCGCCGCCACCGCCGCCGCCCCGATGATGGGAAGAATCATCGTCGTCGTCGCCGTGTTGGAGGTGAGTTCGGTGAGAAACGTGATGGCCAGGCAAATGAGAAGGATGACCGCGAAAATGGGCAGTGCGGCCACACCGGTCAATTGCTGCCCGATCCATTGGTCGAGTCCGGTTTTATTGAATCCCGCCGCCAGCGCAAACCCGCCGCCAAACAACAGTAGAATTCCCCAGGGGACCTTCCCCTGCACCGTGCCCCAATCGAGAACAAAATATTCCCGCTTTCCCTGAAGTACCATCCCTTTATTGTAGTTCACAGGAAGAAGGAATAATAACAGTCCCATGGCCATCGCAACCGTCGCGTCGTGTATAAGTTCAGGCCTCGCAAAAAGACCGGACCAACCGGGGATCGCAAAGGAACCGAGGGCGATGGGTTTTCTGAATATCCAAAGAAGTGCGGTCGAAACAAAAACCACAGCGATGATCTTTTCCGCGCGGTTCATCCTCCCTAGAGCCTTGAGTTCGTTCTGGATGACCCCGGGTTCATTATCACCAAATCGAATCTGCTTGAGTGGGATCGGCGAGACGAAACGGCACAGGTAGACCCACACGATAGGCAGAAATAAAACCACCAGAGGAACTGCGAACACCATCCATTGGAAAAAGCTGATCTCGATAAACTCCGGAAACAGTTTTTTATAGAATCCGGCAAACACGATATTGGGAGGGGTGCCGATCAGCGTTCCGACCCCGCCGATACTGGCCGCATACGCCAGCCCCAGCATCAGAACGAGTCCCAGGCTTTCCTGGATCGCCTGCTCACTCTCGGTATTGCGTATGCCATTCAAAGACGCCTCCTGAGCGATCTGCCGCACCACAGCCATAGCCACCGGCAACATCATCATGGTGGTCGCTGTGTTTGAGATCCACATGGAAAGAAACGCCGCCGCCACCATGAACCCTAAAACAATCCGGTCCAGATTGGTGCCGATCAGGGAAATGATCCAAAGAGCCAGACGTTTGTGGAAATTCCATTTCTCCATCGCCAGGGCAATCATGAATCCGCCGAGGAAAAGAAATACCAGATGATTGGTGTAATTGGGAGCGACTTCCTTACTGGATAGAATTCCAAGCAGGGGGAATAAAACCAGAGGCAAAAGGGCGGTCACCGTGATCGAAGTCCCCTCTCCCATCCACCAGATGGCCATTAAAACCACCACCGCCAGGAGGCGTTGACCGGCCACCGTCATGCCCTCCGGTTGAGGCATCAACAATATAAATAAGGAAATGACTAATCCGCCAAGGAGAACGGCGGCCTGCTTTTTGAAGTTGGGATCCGTCAAGAAAATACCTCTTGCGGCCAGCCCCGGCCTGGAGCGGGTTTACTCACGTCGTGAAACGATTTCTACCCAGAGCTGAATTCGGTCAGTCACAAACTCATCGATCGCCACTATCGGATCCAGCGTTTCGCTGGGGCCCAGTGTAATATGCACCAACCGGGGAGGGACATCAAGGGTTTGTGCATCCGGCCAGCGTGAGGCGGAACCTGATATTCAGGTCCAGGGAGCTTAGAACGGACTAAACCCTCATTCTTGCGGAAATTTTTTCTCTCAGCGTTCTGGGTTTAACCGACCGGCTGAAGCTTTCTTTTGACGTTAAGTGTGGAAACGATGTGCTTGTCCATGTCCAGGTCTTTTGGGGAATAACCCAGAGCCAAAGCGACAAGTTGCGGAAGATGCAGGATGGGAATGTGGTATTTCTTTTCCAGTAGTTTTTCGATTTCCGGCTGATAGGAATCGAGATTCAGATGACACAGAGGACAACCTGTCACCACGCAGTCCGCTCCGCTTTCGATCGCGTCCACCAGGGCGTTTCCCGCCATGTCCAGAGAGGCTTTCTTGTTCATCATGACGATGGGAAACCCGCAGCATTTGGTCCGGCTTTCGTAATACACGGGCGTGGCTCCGAGAGCCGCGAAGATGTCTTCCATTCCAGTGGGGTTGTCCGGGTTGTCGAAATCGGAAAGTTTTGAAGGGCGAAGAACATAGCAACCGTAAAACGCCGCCACCTTGAGCCCCGTCAACGGACGTTTGATTCTTTCCCGCAGTCGTTTCATGCCTTCATCCGTAGCCAGGATATTGGCAAAATGCTTGATGCGGCTTTTTTCACCATCGTACTGATGACCGCCTTCACTCAGGATGTGGTTGATCTTCTTCATGTATTCCGGATCGGACTTGAGGTTGCATTCGGTCTTTTTCAACACTCCCTGACAGGTGGAACAAATGGTGACCAGATCCAGGCCCTGTTTTTCCGCGATGGCAAAGGTGCGTGCATTGAGCGCGTCGGCCAGCATGGGGCTTTTCTCACCCACTACCCCCGCGCCGCAACAAGCCGCACTTTTCATTTCGACAAATTCGATTCCCAGCCCTTCCGCGGCTTTTTTAGTGGAAACCATCAGTTCGCGCGTGGCGCCCTGAGAAACACAACCCGTAAACAGTGCAAATTTCATTGACCCAGTTCCTTAAAAATACGCTTCACATCTTTAACATCGTCGATGGATTTGTGAAAGATTGGCGGAATTTTCCGCTTTAACAGCATTCGGATCCCGATAGGAATCAAATCCATCAATCCCTTGATATTGAAAATTCCCACCGATTCCACCGGAATCCGGTTTTCGTTGAGCCTGCCGCTGGCCTTGACGGAATTCGCAAACGATAAGGCATGGCGCGCGCCGTTGTTATTATGAACCCCCTGCTCAAGCGCCACTGTCATGATTTCCTTGATGCGGTAGAAAGGTTCCGCCGGCTTGGGACAGCGTTCGACGCATTCGCCGCAGTGCGTGCAGTCCCAGATGCCGCCCGGTTCGCTTAACTCGGTCACGCGTTCCAGGGTTTTTTCATCGCGGGAGTCGCTGACAAACCGCTGGGCCTTGGCCAGCGCCGCAGGACCCAGGAAGTTGTCGTCCACCTCCAGCACGTTACAGTCAGAATAACAATTGCCGCACATGATGCAGGTGCTGGAATCGTCTATCAATCGAAACTGCTCCGGAGCCTGCTGTCTTTCTTTTTCCGGCGGTTGCTCGTTGGTCTGCAAATAAGGTTTGACCTTGTGGACCTTTTCCCAGAACGGCTCAAAATCGACCACCAGATCTTTTATGGGCTGCATATTGCCCAAAGGCTCGATCGTCACGGTGTCGTCCTTGTCCACCTGACTGACAGCTTGCCGCTGGCAAGCCAGGATAGCGCGGCCATTGACCTTCATGCCGCAGGACCCGCAAATGGCGCTCCTGCAGGACATCCGATAGGTCAAACTGCCGTCCTGCTTCCACTTGATCAGGTTGATGCAGTCTAAAAGGGTGGACCCATCGGGAATATCCAGCTGAAAGTCTTCGTAATAGGGTTCCGGTTGCTTTTCCGGATTGTAGCGTTTGATCCTGAAAGTAGTCATCAATAAGTTCTTTCAGTAGGTTGATGCTTCGTGATGATCACCGGTTTGTATTTCAGCTCCAACTCATCCATTGAGCCATGAACCAGAGTGTGCTTCATAAAATTTTCATCATCGCGTTTGTTAAAATCCGTCCGGAAATGCCCGCCCCGGCTTTCCTTTCTGGCCAAAGCGGCAACCGCGATCACTTCCGCCATCGCCAGCATATTTCCCAACTCAAGGATCTCATAAATTTCCGTATTGAACAGCTTGCCCTTATCCGTTACTTTACCTTTTTTAAAGCGGGATTGAAGGTTTTTTATGGTCTCAATGCAGGACTTCAGTTTTTCTTCATCGCGAAACACCCCGCATTTTTCCATCATGACTTCCTTCATTTCGTTGCGGACCGCGTCATAGCTCTCCGTCCCATCCCTTTGAAAAATGTCTTCAAACATTTTCAGGACTTTGGTCTTTTCAGGGCCCTCATTGACCTTGGCAAAATCCACACTTTTTGCATACTCCAAAGCAGACATTCCGGCACGCCGACCAAAAACCGTGGCCTCCAACAGTGAATTGGTTCCCAGACGATTGCCGCCGTGAACGGAAACACAGGCGCACTCTCCAGCCGCGAAAAATCCTTCCATTTTGGTTCCCTCAGCGTCCAAAATCACCTGACTGAACTTGTTGGTGGGGATGCCGCCCATAGAATAATGAGCTGTCGGCTGTATGGGCAACGGATCCTTCACACAATCGACGGAGGTGAAATCGATCCCCAGTTGGCGAATCTGCGGCAGGCGTTCCATGATCCTGGCTTCGCCCAGATGCCGCAAGTCGAGGTGAATAAAGTCCTTTCCATCGACGCCACGGCCCGCGTCGATCTCGCTTTGCTCCGCACGCGATACGATGTCGCGGGGAGCCAGTTCCATGCGCGAGGGGGCATACTGTTCCATGAATCGATCGCCCTTGCCGTTCAGCAGATAACCGCCCTCGCCACGGGCCGCTTCTGAGAACAAAATCCCCTGACGATACAACCCCGACGGGTGAAACTGAACGAATTCCGCATCTTCAATGGGAATCCCGGCTCTAAAAGCCGCCATGACCCCATCGGCTGTACTGGCAAATGCATTGGTGGTGATTTTGAATATCCGGCCATAACCTCCGGTGCAGAATATAACGGCCCGGGCCTGCATGACCTCGACCGCTCCGGTTTTGACGTTGCTGACCACCACTCCGTTGCAGCGGTTGCCCTCGGTAATGAGGGAATGCATGTTCCATTCGTTATAAATTTTGACGGTTTGTCTGTTTTTCATCAACTGCTCGTGCAGAGCATGCAAAATGGCATGACCGGTGCGGTCCGCAGAAAAACAGGCGCGCGGCTTGGAATGACCTCCGAAACTGCGTTGCGCTATTTTACCATCCGGCGTCCGGCTGAAAACACAGCCCATGTGCTCCAACTCATAGATGATGCTCGGCGCGGCTTTAACATAGTCTTCCACGGCGTCCTGATCGTTGAGGAAATCTCCCCCCTTCACCGTATCGTACATATGCTCTTCCCAGCTGTCGGGCTCGGAATTTCCAAGTGCCGCGGCGATTCCTCCCTGAGCCGCCCCTGAGTGCGACCGGGAGGGATAAACCTTAGTCAAAAGGGCAACATCCAGTTCCTTGGAAACCTCCAGAGCGGCGCGCATGCCGGCCAGACCGGCGCCAATGATGACCACATCATGTTTGATCACAATAAATCTCTATTAGCTGATTGATAAAAACAGGCATTTAATCATCTCCCGGAAGAGATGAGTGAATAGCAATGAATAACAATTCTACCCGATCCTGCCCGCAAGCACGAGACACCAGTCAGAAAACGTACGGAGTTTTGCAAACCTGGAGAAAACGCTGGCGGGGCTCACCAATTTCTGGTTAACTGGCTAAAATTGAAGGGCGTATTGAACCATTCCCATTGATATCTGTCAAGAAAAATGAGTTTGCAGTTGAAAAAGCAGGAGAAGGAAATATAATGTTTTTAAAGCATTATTGATAATTTCCAGTTAAGCTATCAATTCTCAAATAACTACCCTTTCAAGCGGCGAACCTTGTTTTAGTCCTTCCCGCAGTTGGAGCACTCCTTGGAGCAATTTAAATTTGAATCACTTTCCCTTCCGGAAGCCGTATTAAACGGAATCCGGGACGCGGATTTCAAGTACTGCACCCCCATTCAAAGCGCGGCATTGCCCATCACTCTGGCTGGAAAAGATGTGGCGGGCCAGGCGCAAACGGGAACCGGCAAAACCGCCGCCTTTTTGATCACCATCTTTTCCAGGCTTCTCGATAAACCTCCTCTGGAATCTCAAAAAAAAGGAGGAAGGGTTGGTCCCCGCGCGCTCATCATCGCCCCGACACGGGAATTAGCCCGGCAAATAGAAAAAGACGCTCTGCTTTTAGGAAAACACTGCAATTTTAAAATCGTTTGTATCTATGGCGGTGTGGATTATGACAAACAAAGAAGCATGATCAAAGCCGGAGTGGACGTTCTCATTGCCACCCCCGGCCGCCTGATCGACTATTACAAACAAAAATTCTTCAGCCTGAAGTTGGTGGAAGCGCTTGTGATCGACGAAGCCGACCGCATGTTCGACATGGGCTTCATCCAGGACCTCCGTTACTTGCTTCGCAACACGTCACCCTACAACAAACGCCTGTCGATGCTGTTTTCGGCCACCTTGAACTTCAGGGTGATGGAACTTTGCTACGAGCACATGAACAATCCGGAAAAGGTGACGATCGAGCCGGAAAAGACCGTGGTCGATGAAATTGCCCAATCCCTGTACCATGTCGGCCATCACGAAAAGTTCAGCCTGTTACTCGGGTTGTTAAAGCAGGAAGAGGGAGAAAAGGTATTGATCTTTTGCAACACCAAAGCCATGGCCGAACGGCTGGAAGCCAAGCTCAAACACAATGGATACAACGCCGGTCAGATTTCAGGCGATTTGCACCAGAAAGCCCGCATCCGTGTTCTCGAACAGTTTGGCGCAGGAGATCTGGATATACTGATCGCCACCGATGTCGCATCGCGCGGCATTCACGTCGATGACATCACCCACGTGATCAACTTTGATTTGCCGCAAGACCCGGAGGATTACGTCCACCGCATCGGCAGGACGGCGCGCGCCGGAAAGGAAGGCACCGCCATCACCCTGTGCTGTGAAAACTATGCGGTGCACCTGGAGCGGGTGGAAGAATATTTGAAACACAAAGTGCCCGTCGTCTGGGCGGAAGAAGAATTATTTCTCAAAGGCAAACCGGGCATGCCGCCCCGGAAGGTCAAATCGAAACGTCCGCCGGCACGCAAAACCTCGTCCAGCAAAAGGCCTGTCAGAGGCAAACCGCCCAGAGGAAGATCCCGGTCGCGTCCTTCTTCGTCCAGATAGAACCAAACTCAGTGTCAAAATCGCAATACCCCCAGTTTATCATCCCGCCAATAACGCTTTAAACCGCTCCTCATCCAAAATTTTGACATCCAGTTTTTTGGCTTTGTCCAGTTTCGACCCAGGGTCTTCCCCTGCGACCACAAAATCGGTTTTTTGCGACACGCTTGACGTCACCCGCCCCCCCTGGGCCAGAATCATTTCCCTGGCTTGATCGCGGGTGAAATGTTTCAAGGCACCGGTCAGCACAAACTGCTTGCCGAGCAGCCGGTCTCCGGTTTCCTGCCTGTCTTCAACCAGCGCCACTCCCAGTTTTTTGAGCTGACGAATTTCTTCCTGATTGATCTCCCGGTCAAAAAACGCCTTGAGACTTTCAGCCATGATGGGCCCCACCTCCATGACCGATTCCAGGTCTTCCAACGAAGCGTTTTGCAAGGCATCCATCGAATGAAAGGTTTGTGCGAGTACCGCCGCCGCCCGCTGCCCCACATGCCGAATGCCCAGGCCGTGTATCAGCCGCGAAAGTCCGGCGGACTTGCTTTTTTGAATAGCAGCGAGCAGATTGTTAGCGGACTTTTCCGCTAAGCGCTCCAGGGGCACCAAATCTTCGAGAGTGAGGTTGTACAGGTCTGAAAAATGCTTCACCCGGCCACTGTCCACCAGTTGATCGATAACCGCAGGCCCCAGATGGTCGATGTCCATGGCATTGCGCGACGCAAAATGAAATAAACGTTCTTTGAGCTGGGCCGGGCAGGCGGCGTTGACACAGCGCCACGCGGCTTCTCCTTCAGGACGATAAATCGCCGTTTGGCATTCGGGACATTTCGTCGGCATTTTAAACGGTTTCCCACGCGATTTTCCCGGTTGGTTCGCCACCCGGACCACCTTGGGAATCACCTCCCCGGCTTTCTCGATCACCACCGTATCACCCACCCGAATGTCCTTGCGCTTGATTTCATCCTCATTGTGAAGCGTGGCGCGGCTCACGGTGGACCCGGACACAAACACCGGGCGCAATACAGCGACAGGCGTGATGGAACCGGTCCGCCCCACCTGGCAGAGGATATCCTCAACCTCGGTGACCGCCTGCTCGGCTTCATATTTATAAGCGACCGCCCAGCGGGGATGTTTGGCCGTGCTTCCAAGTTTTTCCTGAAAAGAAAAGGCATTGACTTTGACCACCAGCCCGTCGACTTCATAGGAAAGATGATCCTTTTCATCCCGCCAGCGCTCGATCAAGGAAAAGGTCTCTTCAAAATTTTTGCAGAGAACCGTCTGCGGGTTCACGCGAAACCCCAGGGACTTTAGTTTTAGTATGGCTTCGTGATGGGTTTTGAACGGCATGTCGTCCATATGCCCGACGCTGTAGACAAAAATATCCAAAGGCCGCTGAGCGGTGATTGCGGGGTCGAGAAGGCGCAATGATCCGGCGGCGGCGTTTCTTGGGTTGGCAAACTCCGGTTGTCCGCCAGCCTTGCGTTCTTTGTTGAACTCGACGAAGGCTTCCCGGTCGAGGTAAACCTCACCCCGCACTTCGAGAAAATTAAACGGCTCCTTCTCCACCGGGATGGTGAGTGGAATGGAACGGATGGTGCGCAAATTGGCAGTGATGTCTTCCCCTGCCCTGCCGTCACCGCGGGTGGCTCCCTGAGTGAACAATCCATTTTCATAAGAAAGCGTGACGCCGAGTCCGTCGATCTTCAACTCCACCACGTACTCAATTTTATCCTCAGCAATTTCGTTTTTCAGTCCTTTCACCACGCGATTATGAAAATCCCGGAATTCGTCGAGGTTGTAAGTATTGTCGAGGCTGAGCATCGGCAGTTTATGCACCACGCTCTCGAACCTTTCCGACGCCTTTCCCCCCACCCGTTGTGTCGGGGAGTCGGGGGTGACCCAGTCGGGATGTTTTGCTTCCAGGTCTTTTAACCTCTGCATCAGCCGGTCGTACTCGCGGTCGGAAATTTCCGGCTGGTTTTCGACATAATAAAGAATGTCGTGCCGGCGGATTTCACGCCGAAGGTTTTCGATTTCCTTTTTATCGGATGGCGGCATCTTTAAAGTCTGCTCCAAAAATTCTGAATTGGAATGGATGGAAAAGAATTATTTTTTTTCAAACAGGGCATCCAGAATTGGGCATTCTGGTACAACTCCCCCTTCACATTGCGAAGAAATTTTAGCCAATATCTTTTCGAGTTTTTTTAAATCCACAATCTTTCGGCGAATATCTCCCAGATGATGAATTGTGATTTTTTGCACCTGATCGCAGGTGTTATCGCCTCTATCGACCAACTTCAAGAGCGCGCGAATTTCTTCAAGTGAAAAACCCAAGTCCCTACCACGACGGATAAAAACAAGCCGCTTAATGTGGTTTTCGCTATAAATCCGGTGTCCCCCCTCAGTTCTAGGGGGCTTCGGGAATATAGCAATCTTTTCATAGTAGCGGATGGTCTCAATCTTACAGTGAGTAAGATCGGATAAAACCCCGATGGTAAATTTTTTTTCTCTATTTTGCATAATAGCCCTTGAACCTGTAGTTGCTACAGGTTGTACATTATAAACGAAAAAATGCTTGATGGAAAATGACTATAAAACCGGGAGAGGATCATGGACAAAACACAGATCAATCAAGAAATCGTGTCGGCATTTAAGCTTGCCCTCCCTCCAGTAGCAATGGCCTTCGTCGATAAACAACCGAACGGGGTGAACACCATTGAGGGTGAATTCCCCTCGTTTTGTACCTTTTGGCGTCTGGCTGAAGAAAAAGTGTTCTATGCATCGGCGGATAAACACTATAACTGTCCCATAGGAGCCATGATATTAGGGATAGAGATGCCCAAAGAGGTACAGGAAGAACTGGGTGGTTTGGTTGAAAAAATGTGTGAATGTTCGTACCTGTCCGAGGATGAACCGGCAAATATCCCCACACTTTCTAAAAAGATGAGCGGTGTCGTTTATGGCCCATTGAAAGGCTTTCCGGTGGAACCTGAATTGGTCATGATGTGGCTGAAACCTTCACAGGCAATGATCTACAACGAGGTTTTGGGGTGCTGTAAATGGTCGGAAAGCATGCAGTCAATGGCTCTGGGCCGCCCCGCTTGCGCAGTGATCCCAACCACCCTGAACCAATCGCCGTTTGGCATGTCACTCGGTTGTACTGGAATGCGTACCTTCACCGAAATCAGTGATGACCATATTCTGGCAACCCTTAACTATAAAGAGATAAATTCATTTCTGGCGAACCTTGAAACTACCGTACGTGCCAACAAGCAAATGAAAGATTTTTATACGGATCATAAAAATAAAATCACTGGCTAAATACGATCCGCTCGTTAGAGGTAAATTAATTGAAACTTTTTATAAAGGGAGAAATATTATGCCAAAGAGAAAAGTTGAAGTTTTTACAAGCGGTTGTCCAATTTGTGAGTCCACTGTGAATCTTGTTAAAAGGCTAACTTGTCCATCGTGCGAAGTAATTATTTATAATTTAACCGATGACCGTAAAAAGGAAGTCTTGGAAAATGCGACCATTTATGGAATCGAAAGGGTTCCCGCCGTTGCGGTGGATGGAAAGCTATTGGAATGCTGTGCAAAGAATTCCGTTTCTGAAAATATTTTAAAACAGGCAGGGGTTGGAAGCGCCTAAAGTTTAATCCTGTTTGAAAGTTTTTCCAATGTCATTTATTTACATGAAAATCCTCGAGTCCCGTCCTGAGCGATATGATTTAGGGATGGGTCTGTTGACTCTGGGATCGTTGACAAAAATTAAACGTCAAATTGCTGACCATACACTTCCCGAAAACCGAGTCCTCGATTTGGGCTGCGGGACCGGGACCTTGGCGCAAATGTGCATTGAACGAGGGGCATGGGTGACAGGGGTTGATGCCAACAGCGGCATGCTTGAAGTGGCAAAGAGAAATTCTCCTTCCGCGAATTTTCTTAACATCAGCCTCAGCAATCTTGATGACCATTTGGAAGATGAATCTTTCGATATCATTTTAAGCACGCTTGCATTTAGTGAACTGACCCGCGCAGAAAGACTTCATGTATTAAAACAAATCAAAAGAATTTTGAAAAGCGGAGGAAAAGTTATTATCGGTGACGAAATCATTCCGGAAAATTTATTAGCCCGGTGCTTTTACTATGCCTTCAGATTACCCATGCAGCTTATTACGTGGATAATGACCCAGAATACCACCAACGCGATTTCCAATTTTGAAGATGATGTGCGGCAGTCGGGCATGGAAATCGTCAACCGCAAGCCGTTTATGATGGGCATGTTTATCCTTCTGGAAATAAAAAAATGATCGGTTGGATTAAAGATATCTATCAAACGCTGTTTCGGTTTGCCCGGTTTCCGTGTGAACCCGAAACAATTGCCATTGGTAATCCCGACAAATCCTCTCCTGTCCTCGTCACATGCAATTTTGATTACACGGTCAGACATCTAAAGAATTATTTGGAAAAAGAGCAAATAGATTGCTTTCTTTTGGTGGTCAATACCAAAGGCACCAACGTCTGGTGCGCGGCGGCTGAAGGTATTTTTACCACCGAAACGGTCCTGGCCCATTTAAAGGTCTATAATGTAAGGGAGTTGGTTGATCACACGCGTTTGATACTTCCGCAATTGTCTGTGGCCGGGGTGAAAAGAAAGGACCTCAAAGAACATGGCTGGGAAGGAATTTACGGTCCCGTTTACTTTACCGATTTAAAGGAATTTATAAATAACCGTTTTACTAAAACCAGGGACATGCAGGCTTTAGAATATGGCTATTGGGAGCGTTTTAAAATGGGTCTCAGCCATGCGGTTTTCTGCACGTTGGTCTGTATCCTTCCAATTTTTCTTTTTGCTTCTGATTGGTGGCTTCAGGCCATCATTTTAGTCTGGTACTTTGCTTTCAGCATGCAATTGATTGAACATTTCATTCCCATTGATAGATTACTGTATAAAGGGCTGATCCTCACTCTGCCGATCCTGGCACTGGTATTGTCTTATTCAAACCAGCTCGTTGTAAATATCCAGGCATCGGTCGGGATCATTGCCCTGGGTGCTTATATTGGATTCGATGCCCAAGGTCATTCGCATCTCGGACAAAACCAGCATTCAGGGAAATTGACTGCCGGGATTTTTGCATTTTTGGCTTTATTTTATGGAGGTTCCTTGTTGCTATGAAAAAGTTCGTGGATTGGGACAAGATAGAGGAGGAAACATGTTCCGCAGAGGAAGCCTGTGAATGCACGAGAAGCAAATTGCAGTCACTGATTGATTTCGTGGTGGAATTATTTCCCAAGAAAAAAGAATCACCTTGTTGTGATGAAATGAATAAAATTGAAAAAGGCCAATGCAATGACAAATAACCTCTCAATCCCGGCTAAGACGGTAGTCACTTCCATTTGTCCCACCTGTGGTTGTTCACTGGTAAGGTTGGGAATCGGAGCGGATCGATGGGCTAAGACCACTTATCAAGGGAAGGAGTATTTCTTTTGTTGCCAGGGATGCGCCGACCTGTTTAATCAGGACCCGCCTAAACACCTCTTGGAAACCCAGGAGTTGGTGGTGTGTCCGACCTGTTTGGCGGAAAAACCGGTGCAGTGGACCGTGCGCATGGAAATTGCCGGATGGGAAGTGTTTTTTTGCCGGTGTCCCTATTGCCCGGAAGTATTTCGAAAGGACCCGGATCATTACGTCAAGCGTCTACAAGGTGAGATCACCTATGAAGGTGTGTTCGGTCAAACAGGGTGTTGTCCCACGGACACTTCGGGAACCAGCGAGTGAAAGCTTTTCAAAACACAGAAACCTGCCGTGTTTGCTAAAGATGGGGAATTCCGGTTCTGCGATGCTTTCTTTTTTTGGGAAAGAATCTCTAGGGTTCCAGGGTCACATAATAGCCATACCTTCCCCGCTGAACAAGTAGGAGCGCGCTTTCCCGGTTGCCGGCCTCCAGAATGGCTTTATTGAAGTCGTGTTCGTTGTTGATCTGATTCTGGTTGACCTGCCGAATGACATCCCCAGGACTGAGGCCGATCCGCCCCCCGGCGCTGTTGGGAACCACCTGGTTGACAATGACCCCTTTGCGGGTCGTCAACTGGAACTTTCTGATTGCTGCATCATCTATGTTCTGAACCCCCAGCCCCAGCCAACTCAAGGTAAAATCCGTGACTTTATGCATGGGAATGGCTTTCACTTTGAAACGAATGTTCCGTTTCCGCCCATCCCGAAGAACGGTGAAGGTGATGGTGTTTCCCACGGAAAAAGATCCGATTCTCTGCTGGTATTCCAGTTTTCTACTGATTTCACGGTCATTCAACTCCAGAATCACATCCCCCTGTTTCATTCCCGCTTTGCGGGCCGGACTCCCAGGAAACACTTTAGTCACCAGCACTCCGTGCACGTGGTCCAGCTTAAAATAGCGCAGCAATTCCGGCGTCATATCCTGAACCGAAACACCCAGCCATCCGCGGCGGACTTTACCGTAACTGATCAGATCGTTGATGATGCGCTTTGCATTTTCTATGGGAATAGCAAACCCGATGCCCTCAGCCTTCTGGTAAATCGCGGTGTTGATACCGATCAAAGATCCGTTGATATTCAGCAACGGTCCGCCGCTGTTGCCCGGATTGATAGAGGCATCCACCTGTATAAAGTCATGATAAACGATATCCTCTCCCGATTTGATGGAACGATTAAGAGCGCTGATGATTCCTGTGGTCACGGTGTGTTGAAGACCAAACGGATTTCCAATCGCGACCACCGTTTCCCCGATCATCAAGTCGTCGGAGCGGCCCATTTCCACAAAAGGCAGCGGCTTTTTGGAGTCGATCTTGATCACCGCCAGGTCCGATTTTCTGTCCGCGCCGATCAAGCGGGCGTCAAATTCCCGCTTGTCGATCAGAGTCACCTTGATCTTGACCGCCTTACCGATCACATGTTCATTGGTCAGGATGTATCCTTGAGGATTGATAATGACTCCCGAACCCAGACTGCGCCGCTGTTGGTTGATGTTGGGAATCAAATCCTTTAAAAACCAGTCGAAAACATCATTTCCGAAATTGTTACCGCCGAAATTTCGAAATGGGTTCCGGCGCTTGGGATTCGCCTCTTCGGTATAAATATTGACCACCATCGGGCCGATTTTCTCAACCGCCTGAACCAGAGGAGTTCTTCGATTGGATTGGGGATGAGAAAAACCAGGGTGAGAATTCAGGAAAAGCAGTACAACCAGGAGGGAAAAACAAACGGTGAATCTTATTATCCGGGAAATTCGCATAGGAAGAAGCAATAGATTGAAATGGTGGACCCGTTGGGGTCCACCATTTCATCTAATCAATTCAAATAGCAGGTGGGATAAACACAGAGTTAAAGGTCGGCTTCAGACTCCTAATCCATTTTAACCGCAATATAGATTGTCGTTCCACCGCGACGGACAAGAAACAAAACCGTGGTCCCCTTTTTGGCTTCAGAGGTGACGCGTTCATAATCCTGAACGGATTTAACAGGCGTCCGGTTGATTTCCGAAATCACATCCCCTCTACGGATTCCCGCTTCACCAGCGGCTCCGTCCGCCGTCACATCGGATACCAAGACCCCCTCTGTGGATTCCAGCTGGAGACTCTGCATCAGCTCCGGTGTGATGTCCTGAACCTGAAGACCCACAGGGTCCTCCTTGGCGGCAACCTGCGTTTCTCCCTCTTTCAACACTTCGATGGTGATGTTGAAGACTTTCTTTTTGCCATTGCGGATCACATCCACCGGAACATTAGAACCAGGCGGGGTTTTCGCGACAATTTTTGGCAAAGTTTCCATCTCATCGACGGTTTCCTTGTTAAAGCCAACGATGACATCCCCGCGTTGAATGCCGGCTTTGGCCGCCGGGCCATCGGGAATCACATCGCCCACCAGAGCGCCTTTAGCGTCTTTCAGCCCGAAGGATTTGGCCAGGTCGGGGGTGATTTTCTGTATCATGACCCCCAGCCAGCCGCGCGTCACACTGCCTTTTTCCTTCAGATCCTTGAGAATGGTCTTGGCAATATTGATGGGAATGGCGAACCCGATGCCGACATTTCCACCGGAATTTCCGGATATGATCGCGGTGTTGATGCCGATCACATCGCCCTTGATGTTGATCAAAGGCCCGCCGCTGTTACCCGGATTGATCGATGCGTCGGTCTGAATAAACTCGTCATAAGGCCCAGCGCCAATATTCCGGCTGAGAGCGCTGACCACGCCAACGGTGACCGTATGGCTCAATCCGAAGGGATTGCCGATCGCCATGACCCACTCTCCGACCTCGAGATTGTCAGAGTTCCCCAACTTCAGGTAAGGAAAAGGTTTTTTGCCCCCGTTTTTCCGGGAAATTTTTACCAAGGCGATGTCGGTTTTGGAATCGGATCCGATCAGTGTTGCGCTATACTCCTTATCATCTTCCAGGGTGATGATGATTTCATCCGCTCCCTCGATCACGTGGTAATTGGTGAGTATAAAACCCTCGGGATCGATGATAAAACCGGACCCCATCCCCCTTTTTGGCCGTTCCTCTGGGCCGGGACGCTGACCGAAAAAACGGTCGTAAAAATCCTTGAAGGGATCGGCGCCACCGCCGGGAGGAGTCGGGAAGTTTCTGGCCGTCGGCTGATTCTGCTTTTTGGCCTTGGTGCTCACATTCACCACTGCCGGGTCCTGTTTTTTGGCAATATCAACAAATATGTTGCTGGTCAAAGGCACGGCATCGGTGCTCAGAGCAAACACGCGTTCCAAAAGAACAGAGCCCTTACCGTTACTCACAACCGAAACGGGAAGCAGCATGATGCCCGCAAGCAGAAAAACAAAAGGAAATTTGACGATCTTTAGATTCATTTGTGACCTCGCTATACGATCCAATTTAATGAAAGCGTTCAACCCCAGTCAGGACTATCGATAACCCCGCTTATAGATATCTTCGGTTCAACGGAACCCGCTTTCCTGATAATACAATTTTATTAGCTTACAAATCAGATATTAAACACAAATTAAAAAAGCATTAAATTTTCTTAATTTCCATGCCCGGACGCAGACGGCAATCATCGAAAAAATGCATACACGACATCCCGGGGCTGAGTGAAAAGAAAATAGAACGGGCTTATTCAACTAGAGAAACAAATTTAATCGTTTTTGTGAAGCAAAATCGGACAAGAAGCAACTTTTTCAGAGATTCTTCTGAAACTTTTCGACAGCTGTTCGAACGTTTTGAAATGAAGTTTTCCAGTAAATTTATTATAATGAGGCTAAACTCTTTTTACAACCTCCATTTCCCTTTAGATTTGTCCTCCTGACAATTACTTATTGACTCATGGGTTTAGTTAACAGATAATAAATCAATTGGTTTGCCTTCTGATGGGGAAGCGCGACGGGGTGCCGGAAGTTTGAACGATTTACCCAGGGGCTGAATTTATCGCCCAAAATGACATTTTTATATTGCGCCAAACCAACAATTTAAAGTCAATCTTATGTAAAGGTTGGAATTCCTGAAGCGTTTCATTTCGGTCCGCTGAAATGACTCCAGCAAGAGTCTTCCGGAACCATCCACCTTGCCCGCATTCTCTTTAATCCAAGTGTCTCCCGCTAACGGTTCCACCCATGAATATTTTCTTAGCCGCTCTCGGATTGATGATGGTATTGGAAGGCATTCCTTATTTTTGTTTTCCGGCGCAGGTCAAGTCCTTTGCCCGTAAAATCCCGGAGATTCCCGACAACACCTTACGGGTCATAGGCTTTTTTCTCATGCTACTGGGGTTATCAGTCGCTTACTTTGGGAGGTTCCTCACTGAAAATGGATAAACGAATCTATTTCCTGTCTGCCATTTTGACGGCTTCGCTATTGCTTGTCTCGCTTGGCGGGTGCGCAGGAACAAAAAAAAGCGCTGGTTCTCCAGACGCGCCTGCCGGGTATTCGGATGTTGCTTATCCTTTTACCGACGTTCCCATCCCTTCCGGGTTTAAGGCCGACCGCGACAGATCTTTTGTCTACGAGTCCGGCAGCGGCTCGATCAAAGTCGGGCGGCTGTATTATTCCGGCTGGAACGGCGCCCAGGAAGTGGTGAGTTATTATCAGAATGCCATGATCAACAAGGGTTGGAAGATGATCAACGCCATGGAACATGCCGGCATGATCCTGAACTACGAGAAAAAAGGCTGGGTGTGCACCGTGATCGTCACGGAAGCCATGGTCAAAACTCACCTGGAAATCCAAATTGGTCCCAAATAATTTCCCCGATAATGGTACAATCCCCCTGTCCCTGATCTCTAAAGTTTCACAGGGATCAAATACAACGCTATTCTGACAGAATTTTTCCCTTTTACGCTAAAACTTGAAACATGTCTGAGACGAGTCCTTTCTCAAGGCAACTCCTGCTGGATTTTCCTTCCCGCCCCGAGTTTAAATTCTCCAATTTTGTGGTGTCGGAGGGATCGCGGTTCGCTTACCAGGCGGCCCGGCAAATTTCATCCAACACTCCCTTAACCCACAACACCCTTTATCTTTATGGAGACCGAAACCTGGGGAAAACCCATCTGCTGATGGCCATTGGCAACCACATTTCCGAAACCCGGCCAGATAATAAAGTGGTCTACCTCAATACCAGGGAATTTGTCCGGAAAATCGGAGACGAAAATTCCCTGGATATGGCCGAAACGCTCCACCCGTTGTTGGATACCGACTATTTTCTGCTCGATGATGCGCATCATTTATCGGGAAAATCCAACGCCCAGGAAAAGCTTTACCACATTTACAACACCTTGCAGGAGAACAACAAAAAAGCCGTTTTCACGGGGCTCCACAGTCCGGAACAACTGGCCGCCACCGAACCCTATCTCAAATCCCGGTTTCTCTGGGGAATGACGGCGGAAATCAAGCCCATCGACGATACAACCACCGCAAAAATAATCACCAAACTTGGAAACGATGTCGGATTGAACATTCCTGAAAAAACCATCGCCTATCTTTTGACCCACATTCCCAGAGACTTCACCTCCATAAAAGGCAGTGTGGAAAAAATCAATCAGGAATCCCTCATTCAAAAAAAGAAAGCCACGATCCCGCTGACCAAAAAAGCCTTACAACAGCCCTGACTGAAAGACAAATGCAAGTTTCCAAGCTCAATATATCCGTTCTGCTGGAGCAGATTGCCGATGAAATTCCGCAAACTCCCGCGATCATCGTGCCCTGGCAAAAACGGCAAGTCACCTTTTTGGAACTTCACGAGGAAAGCAATCGCCTGGCTTCCGGATTGATCCGGCTGGGAATATCAAAAGGGGACCGGACCCTTCTGCTCGTCCCTTTCGGCGTTGAATTCATCACTCTGACTTTCGCCCTGTTTAAAACCGGGGCGATTCCGGTTTTAATCGACCCCGGCCTGGGAAGAAAAAACATGCTCCAGTGTATCGGGCAGGCTCAGCCCAGGGGACTGGTCGCCATTCCCCAGGCGCATGCCGCAAAAATAATATTCCCTGGGCACTTTAAGGACGTCGAAATCTCGATCACCGTGGGCCGGCGGTGGTTTTGGGGTGGAAAAACTCTGAAACAGGTCAGAAAACTGGGGAGCGCAGACCTTCCGCTTATAGAAGTCAACGAAGGCGACCCCGCCGCTATTCTATTTACCAGCGGAAGCACCGGCCCTTCTAAAGGTGTTTTATACACCCACGAAATGTTTTTTCATCAGATTGAGGTTTTACGATCCTGCTTTGGAATCCGGCAGGGAGAAATCGATTTGCCCACTTTTCCGCTGTTCGGACTGTTCAGCGCCTGCATGGGAATGACCTGTATCCTCCCGAAAATGGATTTCACCCGGCCCGCTAAAGTCGATCCGGAGAATATAATTAAACCCATCAAGGAGTTTTCCATCACCAATAGTTTTGGTTCTCCGGCGTTGTGGGAGACAGTGAGCAATTATTGTATCCATCAAAAAATCAAACTTCCCTCCTTGAAACGTATTCTGATGGCAGGAGCCCCCATCCCGGGAACGTTGATCCAAAAATTTGACCCCATCCTTGAGGACAGCGCGGAAATTCATACACCTTACGGAGCAACGGAAGCCCTTCCCGTTTCTTCCATAGAAAGAAAAACCATCCTGTCCGAAACCTGGAGAAAAACCCGGCAAGGTATGGGAATGTGTGTCGGGCACCCCGTGCCCGGCATCCAGCTTAAAATTATAAAAGTCACAGATGACCCGGTCCCCCTCTGGGACCCCGGCATGGAACAACCGGCCCTTGAGGTAGGCGAAGTCGCGGTTCAAGGTCCCTGGGTCACCCGGAAATACTTCAATGACCGAAACGACGCCAACGCACTCGCAAAAATTGCCGATGGAGACCATTTCTGGCATAGAATGGGGGACTTGGGCTGGCTGGACGAACAAGGACGGTTATGGTTTTGTGGCAGAAAAAGCCAGCGCGTGATCACCAAAAACAGCGTTCTTTACACGATCCCCTGCGAAGCCATCTTTAACGTCCACCCAAAAGTCAAACGTTCAGCACTTGTGGGAGTCGGAGAAAAGGGTCAGCAGGAGGCCGTTATTGTGGTCGAACCTGAGAACAAGGAACTTTCCAGGAATTCCAAGGAAGGAAAAGCGCTCATTCAGGACCTTCTCGAACTGGGCAGGCCATACCCGCACACAGAGGAGATCCGGTTTTTCCTCTTTCACCCCGAATTTCCCGTGGACATCCGCCACAACGCTAAAATATTCCGTGAACAACTGGCAACCTGGGCTGAGGAAGAAATAACTGAATGAATGATAAAAGTATTTTAAACACGTTAAAAAGCGATTCCCGCGTAAAGATTTTACTCAGCATTTTTCTGGTCGCCCTCGCCTTCAGGCTTTGGGGGGTCACCAACCCTCTTCTCGATTTTCACAGCTGGCGTCAGACGCTGACGGCCACCATCGCTCAGAATTTTTATTCGGGGGAAATGAATATTTTCAAACCCATCTCAAATCTGGTGGAACCGTATTACGCTTATGAATTTCATTTTTATACTTTCATCGTCGCCATTCTTTACAAAATATTCGGATTTCACGACTTTTTGGGTCGGCTCGTGGCCATAGGGTTCTCACTGGGAGCGATGGGCATGCTGTACCTGCTCACCAAAAGATATTTTGACGCCACCGCAGCGACTATCGCTATTGCCTTCTTTGCGGTGTTGCCCATGTCGGTTTTTTATGGACGCACCTTCATGCCGGAGGCCGCCATGCTTTTTTTCAGCATTGCCCTGATATATTATTTTTCGCTCTGGCTGGAAACCCAACGCTGGCTCCATTTTTTCGCGGCGGTATTGTGCGCCGCTCTGGCGTTCCTGATCAAACTCCCCACTCTCTATTTGGGTGGACCTCTGTTGTTTCTCGCCTGGATGAAATATCGAAAAACAATTTTTGCTCAACCCCGGTTATACCTGTACGCTTTCCTGATTCTTCTCCCGGCGGTTTTATGGTACGGCTACTGCGCCAAACTGCAATCCGAAGCCTATGGAGGGTCCAATCTCTGGGTGGACCTCATCAGCAACTGGGACCGGCTGACCACCCTAAGATGGTACCGGCTGATCTTCTGGACCCGCCTGGTAGAAAAAATGTTTGCCTTCACAGCCTTCCCTTTTCTGGTTCTGGGTTTCATCGCCAAAGTCAAGAAACCGGAACAGGCTGTGTTTCATGTGTGGTTTTTATCGGTCTGCGCTTACTTTTTTATCGCGGCGGAATTAAATTTTGTTCACGAATATTATCAAGTGCCCATCATTCCGGTCGGATGCGTTTTCATAGGGAAGTTTCTGTCCGGATTCTGGGAGAAAACCCGCACCGAAAAGTGGACTGCCAATTACAAAATAGGGGTTGTTGTGCTGATGATCGTCTTCATTCCCATTCACTCCATTTATAAACTGAACAAAAGACTTGGTTTCAATGATGAGTATTTGATCATCGGAGAAAAAATAAAAGAACACTCACAAAAAAGCGATCGGATCGTCGCTCAGGACAAATACATACCCGTTTCAAATAAAGGCGGTGAATCAGGGTCGCCGCATTTGTTTTATTTCAGCAACCGCAAAGGCTGGATACACGGCGTGAATTTTACTTTGAGCCCTGAAAAGCTTGAGGGATACATTTCCAGGGGAGCGCGTCTTTATGTCATAACAAAACAGGATTTGGAAAAAACCAATCCAGAGCTGAGTTCCTATCTCACCGAGAATCACCACCTTGAATTAAAAAACGAATTGATGACCTTGTTCCGGCTAACCCCGCATTCTCTTAAAACTTCCGGGGGTCCTTAAAAATCAGCAAGGAACTGTTTTTTGATATCGTATTGCGTCACCTTATTAGAGCTTATCAATAACGTCGGAGTAAAACGCATGCCGGAAAAAGAACATCTGGATAAAATGTATCGCCGCAGGTTTAATGAATACGAATGCGAACAAAAGGATAAAATCTGGAAAGTCCTGTGCCCGCATTTTTTTCAGAAATACGTTCCAAAAGACAGCACCGTTTTGGATATTGGAGCGGGCTACTGCGAGTTCATCAACAATATTCAGTGCGCAAAAAAATATGCCGTCGACCTCAACGAAGACACACCCTCTTTTGCCAATCCCGACGTTACAGTGACCGATGCTTATTCCACCGACCTCAGTTTTCTTCAGGACAACTCAATAGACCGGGTCTTCATGAGCAATTTTCTCGAGCATTTGAAGACAAAAAAAGAGGTCCTCGATACGTTTACGGAAATTCACCGGATATTGCGAGCGGAGGGGAAAATTCTGATCCTGCAACCAAATATTAGATACCTGTACATGCACTACTGGGATTTTTTCGATCATCATGTGCCGTTGACCGAGAAAAGCATCGCCGAAGGGCTGGAAGTCACCGGCTTCAAGGTGGAAAAATCTATTGCCAAGTTTCTTCCATTCACCACAAAAAGCAAAATCCCTAAACACCCTCTTTTAGTGAGAGCGTACCTCCTGTTTCCACCCGTTTGGCAAGTCATGGGGAGACAGGCGTTTGTTGTCGCCAAAAAGGTTTAACCCGCCAGGTTTTCTTCGGCACCCCAGCGCCTTCTGGAAGGTTGACTAAAACTGATAGGCGAACACCAGCCCGGTTTCTTTTCTCGAGATTCTGGGATAAATAGTGTAATGCCTTCCCTTCTTGTTGCTGTGCAGTTTCAAAATGGTCTTGGAAACAAAATAGCCCAGGGCGCCGCCGAAAAAAACATCGGATGCCCAGTGCTTGTTGTCGTTGATCCTCGACAACCCAGTCAAGGCAGCGAGACTGTAAACTATGGGAGCCACCAGCGGCTTGTCGTCATATTCGGAAGCCAGGACCGTGGCGATGGCGAACGCCGAAGAGGTATGACCGGAGGGAAACGAAACGTCATCGAAATTAAAACCGTTCCATTCGTGCGAGTCCTCGGCGGACTTGGGACGAACCCGTCCCGTGGAAAATTTTAAGGCAAACGTAAACAAACCGGTCACGGCGAAACTTTCCACACTCAACAGAGCCGCCCGTTTCGCTTTGTCGCTTTTTGCCAGATGCCCGTAAAGGTAAAAGGCCACCAACCCTGGAAAGGTGTAACCCCCGTTGCCAAAAGGTTCAAACACCTTGGAAATGTCATCGGTCGTCCCACTGCGCTCATCCTGGACAAACTCCTGAATCTCTTCATCGAGAGCGAAAAAAGCGCCTGTCGCTCCCACAACCAGCGCGGCTTTCAGCCAGTCGGAGGCCTGCCAGTGCAATGGGGAAAGGAAAATATATTTCGTGTCGGACAAAATGCCTAAAAAATAATCCCCGTTTAATGTCGGTCCAGTCCGGTCGTTTGCAGAGTTGGAAGCTTTGCGGACAGAGGCTTTCCTTTTCCTCTTTTTCGCCATTAAGTTTTTCCCGCGAACACAAGGTCCGTCACACGAGGCCACTCGTTGGGCGGGAAAGGATGCAGAGGCTAAAAGGTCCGAGCTGAAGTATTTTGAGGTTTTTTGAATGGATAAGGATTCCGCATGACCCAGGACAGCCCAGCAAAATACAACTACAAAGATCCCCGCCGCGGCTACCCCCCGTCGCACTTTTCTCAATTGCGTCCCCTGAGCACTCTTTTTAAAACCCCGACATCCATTTTGGCATGAGGATGTCTAAAAAAAATAAATTGAATTTTATTTGAATGTTGAATAAATATACTTTTTTTCCAGAAGAATCAACTGATAATCATAAGAATCAATCATTTAAATTTAAATGAGCGCAGGTGGGTTCTGCTGGAAGGAAAAACTAAAATTGTATGATCCCGAAAATCTTTACTATAGATTCGGCACGGGGAAAAGGTGCTGAGTTATTTTACTTCCCGCAGGTGATTCAATACCATCTCCAGGGCCTGCGGCGAAAAAAGTTTTCCGACAAGATTTTTCCGGGCAACGGCTCCGGCCTGGTGAAACTCCTGAACCACTTCCTTGCCCGGCATTTTGATCAGTTGCACACCGTTATCGTTCATAATCTTTATGGAAGCCGCATTATCCTTCTGAATGGTTTGCACCAATTGTTTGAGATACTTTTCACTGAGTTTTTTCAGGATCGGTTTGCAATCATCGGGAAGGCCGTTAAATTTTTTTTTGGAAATCAAAACCGCCCCGGTCGCATAGCCCATTCTCAGTTCCGACATGTACTTCACTTTCGTGAACCATTGCAGAGCCAGCGCCCCCTGAGGCGAAGCATAAATCGTGTCCAGCAATCCCGTTTGCAGGGACATCAAAACGTCCGTCACAGACAGCGGCACGGGTTTGACTCCCAGAGCCTCATAAGTTTTCTTCACAAGGGGGTCCCCCTCCCACATCCAGGGCTTGGTCTTTTTTATATCCGCCACCGTGCCCACTGGCTGAGTGGAGAAAAAATGCACCCAGCCCACCGGCACCCAGCCCAGAAGAACATAGCCTTTTTCTTCAAACTTCTTGGCAAAATAACCGTTCATTTTTTCGTAAACGTGTTGGATCTCGTCATCGGTCTCAAAAAGAAAGGGCAAATCAAGAACCCGGACCTCGGGCAGAATCTGCCCCAGACCCACACCCGTAAAACCGGCGGCATGAATCTGGCCGATCCGCATTTTTCGGATGACATCCCGCTCATCTCCTGAAACACCGCCAGGATAAAACTTAAAGGAAACGCGTCCCTCGGTTTTTTGCTTGACCTCATCCGCCAGCCGGCGCATTTCCTTCATCCAGGAAGATCCCTCAGGCGCCAGAGTGGCAAACTTGATACGGGTTTTTTTGTCCGCCGCAAAAGATGCCGCCAACCCCGGTCCCAGGAGAAAAATTCCGGTTGCCAGAAGAACCAGAACGTACGAAGTAACTTTCCGCAGCCATATCGAGAGGGACAGCGCGGGTGGTCTCAAGGAATTTTTCAACAATAGATTCGATTTCAAGGATAAAGATTTCAAGTCAAAAAAGTTCCCCGGACAATTCCAATAAACGCTTTGCCTTTATTTTTGCCACCTCGTTGGCCAAACGTTGCTCAGGAAGAATATTAGACGGAGTTTCAATCACCGCCTTCAATTGATGTTCAAAAAGATTTTTGTCCTGGACTTGAACGGCGTAGGTTTTTGCATATAAAACGCGGGATAATAAAAACCGGTTGCTGGTCAGCTCCATACTTTTCAAAAAATGCTTGCGGGACTTTTTAGGATCTCCGCCCAACAACTTGCTCCGGCTTCCATAGAAAGCACCAAGAAACGTATGCGGACCCGCAAAATGATAGGTTTCGTCCAGCTCCAGCACCAGGTTCATCAGCAATTCGACTTTCGAGACATCCGCAAATGCATTGGGAATGTCGAGACTGAGCATCAACCAGCCTCCCCAGCATTGCCCAAGCCAGAACAGAGAAGGAACATGTTTTGGACCCATCTTTTTCAAGGCGATTTCGAATCGCTCCAACCCCAATTTGTCCATGCCTTTGACATCCGTCTCCGCCTCAATAGCGCGCAGAGCATATTCTTTGCCTCTCAGATAGAGGGCCGATGCCCGGTCAGGATGCTTCTCTTCCACAAAACTGAACGCATAACTGCAAAACCCCTCCGCCAGGCCATGCAACAGGGTCAGGTTCTTCTCATCGCCCTTCAAAAACCCTTCCATCAATTTCAAATTAGCGGGGATGGCCTTCTCAGCCAGATCAGGGTCCGTTTCCTCCTGCATGGCGGCAATTTGCCCCGCCATCAAAGGCATGGCCGCCCGCACCGCCACCTTTTGGGTGGAACAACCCCAAAAAATTAAACTCAGAAAAAGGATTAATAAATTTATTTTTTTCATTAATGAACAATGTATCAGAACCCTTGGTCCACAACAACTGCACAACGAAAATTTTGACATAAAATTTGCAATTTGCTAACATCGCGGAAAGATAGAAGGAACAAGGGATTATCCTCCTGTTTTGCCCGGTATTATAATCTCGATCGAACATGAGGAGCTTTCGTTGAACCCCTCCGATGGGAAAATAAATGTGAATCAAAAAACCGAAGAAAAGAGCATCCGCTGGATGAAACTCGTTCTTTTTGGTTCAGGAGGCGTCTTTATTTTAGTGGGCGTGATAAGGCAATGGCCCATTGTGGGGAAAACGTATATGCAGTTTATCGAAGGGGACGGATACCTTTCACTCATGCTGGGGTTGATCATGGTTGTTCTCGGATTCTCCGTTCGTCTGTTCACAGGAGAAGAAGAAGTCAACTAAGCTCCCGCGCGGGAAGAAAAGTTCTGCACCAATAGGGTTCCGTCATCCATAAACCCATTGCCCGTAGACATTGGTTCCTGCGTCACGCTGGCTCACCCGAAAATTTTTTCGAGATTCACGTTATGAATGAAGAATTAGAAGGTGAAGGATTTGTAATCAAGGACAAGCGATCCTCCCAGATTTCAGAGGAAGATGCGGCTTCCCAGGAACAGGAAAAGGTGCAGGAACCCCCCGCCCAGGAAGAAGCCGCGAACCAAGAAGCGCCGTTTCAAATCGACTTTTCCACTTTTGTTCTTTCCCTCACCTCTTCTGCTTTTTATCATCTCGGGGATATGCCCGATCCGGCCACCGGCCAGACCGAAACCAACCTTCCCGCCGTCCAGCAAACCATCGACATGCTTCTGATGTTGAAGGAAAAAACCAAAGCCAATCTCACTCCAGACGAAGCCAAACTGCTGGAGCAGTTGATTTATGAACTACAGATGAAATACGTCGAGAAGACCAAAAAGTAACGCCCGCCCCTCCTCAACCTGAAATTGAATTCCACAATATTCTTCCCTCCGATACGTTAAAAACTGTTTGTACATAGCAACCCTCGAGTGATACCCTTCAACTAAAACCTTCACAACTCCAGACGGGAATTACCCGGTAATCCTGAGCGTAAATTCTATGCCCGCACAGACCGACAACGTTGGCATGTTCATCCGCGGAATGACCCAGCCGGATGAACTGATAAAATATATTCAAGCCCGGTTTTCTGAACAGGAAATCGAGGAAACCTATGCCCGCATGGCCGAAACCGCAAAGTCCCGGGCCAAAGAGGAAGGCCTCACTCCTTTGCAGGCGTTCTGGAACCTTCTGGATCAAGCCTACAAGGAAAAAGCCCCTCCTCTGCAATGCCAAGAAGGTTGCGCCCACTGCTGTTACACCGGGGTCACTCTCACCCAGTTGGAATGGGACGGGATCCTCAATCTGGTGCGGGAAAAAGGCATCGACCTTGAAGAAGTCATCGAGCGCTCGCAAAAAACCATCCGCAAAGTCCGCGAGGTATTAAAATCCAACAAAAATCTGGAGCAGGTCGACTGGCACAACCTGGTCATCAACCAGCCCTGCCCTTTCCTTGGTGAGGACCAGGCCTGCACGATCTACGAAGACCGGCCTTTAGACTGCCGGCTGGTGGTCGCCTTTCGCGATGTCTGCCAATCCAAAAAACTGGAACACGCCCAACGCGGCGTGGTCGTCGAAGAAGCGGTGGGGTCGACGGTAGTCGCCAAACTGCAACACGATCAAACCCCAAAATTCAGACGCCGGAAATTTCACGGCACCCAACCCTTGCGCTTGTTTCAACACTGGCTGATCCTGTGGCAGGATAAGAAAAAGAAGAAAAGATAGCCTCTGCGGTTAAACAGGTTCTATTAAAATGCCCAAAATTGCACAACTGACCGCTCCCCGTACGATCGCCATTAAAGAGCGAAAACCCTTGACCGCTAACGACCACGAAGTTGTGATCGGCGTTGAAACCGCCGGCGTCTGCGGGACGGATCTCGCCCTGTTTTCAGGTGACTACCCGGTCCCCCTCCCTTTGGTGTGCGGCCACGAATTTGTGGGAATCGTTAAATCCATCGGTGACGGTGGGGACAAACGCTGGCTGGGCCGAAGGGTCACCGCAGAGATCAACAACACCTGTGTGACCTACAACCGTTCATCCCTGTGCCGCGCCTGTGAAATGGGAATGCCCGGTCATTGCCAGAAACGCACGGTGACGGGCATCATCGCGCACGATGGAGCGTTCGCGGAAGAAGTCGCAGTTGCCGCCGGAACCCTGCATGAAATTCCCGAAAACCTGGACCCGGTCCTAGCCGCACTCACCGAACCGTTAGCCGCCGCCCTGCAAACCTTTGAAATGACCCCGGTCACAGGGAAAGAGACGGTTGTGGTATGCGGACCGGGGCGATTGGGAATTCTAATTATCTTCGTCGCCGCCCTCAAGGGATGCCGCGTCATCGCCGTTTCCCGAAGCCAGGCCAAGCGGCAACGGGCGCTTCAATTCGGCGCATCGCAAGCCTGTTCGCCCGAAGAGGCGGAATCCGTCATCAAAGCGCTTACCGATGGACTGGGAGCCGACATCGCAGTCGATGCCACGGGACACCCGGATGGAATCACACAGGCGCTGTCGCTGGTACGACCGCGAGGAATTGTTTCCGTCAAAACCACCTGCGGATTGCCCGCGCGAGGATTGGACATGACGAAGCTGGTGGTCGATGAAATCCGCCTGCAGGGATCGCGTTGCGGCCCGTTCGGGCCTGCGCTTAAAATCCTTTCAAAACATCAGGATCAGCTCAAAACCCTGATAACCTCCATCCGCCCGCTGGAGCAAGCCCAGAAAGCCTTGGAAACTGCCGCCTCGGAAAACAAGGTGATGCTGAAGATGAGTCTTTAAGCGAAAGTTTTTGAAAAGATTAGCCCAATTTGGTTAAAAAAATTTTCAGACAATATAGGCTGTTGTTTACAAAAATAGCAATAGACGAACCGCGACAAAGAGCTTATATTAAAGCAATCCACAAATCTCCCACAGGAGAAATCCAAGCCCAACCCCCTAAATCCGGAGTCATGAATTTTGCTTCGGAAAGCTGTAACGATAGCTGATTAATTTGCAGGACGCCCTAAACCTGAATTAGGGGACTGTAAATAAAATTCCAAGCGCGCTATCGAAGATAATTTTTTAGGCAAGAGGGAGGGAATCAAAATGGGTAAAGAACCAGAACCTAAGGACCAAAAAGCAAAACCAGAAGATCCAAAAGCAAAACCAGAAGGTGAAGAACCTTCCACGGCCTTGGACACAGCAATATCCGCGGGTAAGAATACCCTTTTATTTCTTGTTGGTTTAATTACGATTGGATTAGTAGGTTTGTTAGTTTACGGTGTTCTCGGAGAGAAACTCATAGATCAACTTTCCGACGTTTCCGCAGCAAGGGGTTTGATCACCTTCATCCTGGCTGTTGGGACCATAGCTATCGCCATTATTCTTACGTTAACAGTTTTACTGAGTCAAAACCCGGAAATGGGGAAGCGGTTTACTCAGGGTAAGGAAGTCCTGACAATCCTGATAGGGGTTCTGGGGACAATTGTGGGGTTTTATTTTGGAACTTCCTCAGGGCCCACTGACCAACTGGAACCGTTAGCCATAAACCAGTTTGAGATATCCGAAGGCACGCCAGGATCCGAAGTGACTCTTTCGTCTCTTATCACCGGCGGCAAAAAACCCTACAAATTCACACTTATCTTCCATAACCCGTTAATGGAAACGATCAGCGACCGGGATTCTCCTGATGGTGTCATACTCCAAAAGGTTGCTATTCCAGCCAGTGTTGAAAACAATATCGGGTTCAGCGTTTTCACTAAAGATGATGCCAAGAACGCAATTATCCATGAACAGAAGGGTGACCAGGGGATTCTTATAGAATCCGGGGGATAGTAAAAGGGTTTTTTCAAATGAACCCAGCCTGAATGGACCTTTTACTTCGCCGGCAGGGTTTTTGCGAAGTCCAGGGCCCGCTGAACCCAGGCCCTAAGTGCATCGTCTGATTTATAACCCGACGGGCTGACGTACACCATGCTCTTAAGCACCTTGCCGGTAAAGTCCATTTCGCGGGTGTTGGGTTCCGTCAACGCTTTTGCCGCCCGTTCTTCCCCGAGACGAAGAACGAGGTCCTTCTTGTTGACTCCGCAGACCATGTTGCCGTTCAGCATAAAAGCGATTCCGCCGAACATGTTTCGCTCGGAAATTCCTTTGCGCCGCTTCAACACCTGGCGGACACGCCCCGCAACTATTTCATCGTATGCCACCTTCAATCTGTTTTGCATTCGTGGCCGGATTCAAAACACAGGCCATCCGGTTTTCCCCCTTCGCACACCGCTTTGAGCAACGGGAAAGCGTGTTCCGTCCAACCTTCTCCGAATCCATCGGCGGCGGGTTTCAGCCGGATATTATAATGCCTGAGAGTCAGGTGCGTGGAAGCGCCTTGCGATTGCAGTTTGATCTCGACCGTCGACTCGCCCGGTTCCAGGCCGATGATTCCCCCCCAGGTGAAGACGACTTTTTCATTAGGCACCACCTCAACATATTTGCCATGGCATTGATCGCCTACCCGTTTGCCCACATGAAAAATTCCACCGGGTTTGGCATCGGCTTCCACGATTTCGCCGAACCACTCTTTCATCTTGGATTCATCTGTCAGATAAGAAAAAACGGTTTCCGGACTCGCATCGATGATCACCTTACGGGTCAATTCATACGTCTCAGTCATGATTTTCTCCTGCGTTTAGTCGTTTCGTTTTTTTCAGCGGCGGCTTTCAGTTTCATCAGGCGCGGATCCCAGAAATCTTCCAGGAGAGCCTTCAAGGATGCAAACCCCTCGGGACGCAGGCTGTAGAGCCGGCGGGTTCCTTGCCGCCGCTCGCTCAAGAGTCCGGCTTTTTTGAGAACGCCAAGATGCTGAGAGACCGCAGGACGGGTGATACCTTTAAAACGCCCGGCGATCTCTCCAGCCGACATTTCGGACCTGCGGACCATCTGCAGAATTGCAAACCGGGTGGGTTCCGCCATCGCTTGTATGGTTTCAAACATGACTTAATGTTAGAATAAACTTACGTAAGTGTCAACTAAAATATTTAACTTTTTTGGGGTGCGCGATTTCTCCCTCATCACCTACTTCCTCTGCAGCACAGGATACCCCAAAGTATAAATCCATTTATCGTCCTCTTGCGCATCGGGGCGGGCCAGCTGTTTCGCGGGAAGATGGCATCCAAGGCAATCAGCCTGATAATCCGTGGAGACGGTCTTCACCGCATCGTCGGCATTGAAAAGGGACCAGCCCCAGCCATCGCCCCACAGTTTCGACTCCTTGTAGCGGCCTTGGGTGTCCCGGACCAATACGAACCATCCCTTGATGGTCGTGGCATGGCTCACCGCCTCGCCTGTGGTCATGGGCATGGTATCTGCGTGAAGCAGTTCCTTGACCAGCACCGCGCCGTCCGGGTAGCGGCCATGTTCCAGATAATAATCGATCGTTTCGGGCTGCGTGTAGACGACATGATACTCCTTAGAGCCGGGCTCTCCTTCTGTCCTGGCATGCGCCCACGTTCCAAGCGTGGCCCACCGGGTGTAGTTATCAGGCACCCGGATCGCTCCGGTTTTAAAATCCACATTGGCGGCCACGGCTTTTTTCTCCCCCTTACCACCTGCACCGACCATGGACGCCCCCCAAACGCCGACTGCCATCAAAATCAGAATGGATACAACTGCAATTTTATACTTCATAACAATTTCCTTTATGTTAAAAAAATCCCGGCAGGCCTACCGCCGGGAAGCTATTAGACTTTCGATTCCAGCCGGAAATCGCATCACTCGTGAGAACTTGGCAATTGGTCGCGAAAAAAAGCTTTATCTTACAAACGATCTTTTTCAACCCGGTTGCTTGTTGAGTCTCGAATGGCAATAAAAATAGATGGGGGGATCGGAAAGGGGAAAGGCCGTGCAAACAGGAAAGCGGAAGGAAATAAGGGGTGGACGTTCAGGGAAACCACTCCCCTGCTTAATTGCCAGGGGAGTGGAGAATTCCTGCTATCGCCCTTCGCGGATCTCGATGTGGAAAAATTCCACTTCGTCGCGTTTCGTGGAAGCGATTTTATAAGTGCCGATGCTTTTGGGCGGCAGCTGCACCCTCTGCCAGGCGCTCATGCCTTCCACCGGCGACTTGTTGCGGTCGAAAAACTGCGTCCGCCCTTCGATCTGCAGGGGAAAGTTGGTGTGGTTGCGCAGAATGGTCAAAACCTCCATCGTGCCGGTGGGGGTGCGGCTGGAATCCGTCTTTTCCACCGTCACCTTGTAGCGGGCCACGGTGCCTTGCTGGGCCGCCGCTTCCGCCGTGGTCGGCGCCGCAATCCGCACGCCATCACAATAGGTAGCGCCCACCATCTCGTAATAAAGAGAGGTGTCAATGATCGTAACGGAATTCATTGCGATGCCGGGCGCCAGCGGTTTTTCCTGCAGAATGTTCACACAGGGATCGGTCGTGGCGCATCCAACAAAAAACAATCCCGCAAAAATTGTCATGAAACCGGTTTTCATCATGCCCTTCATAGATTGAACCTCCTGAAATAGTGCAAAGCCGAAATCAATTTCCTGCAGCCGACCGCGACCGGACCCAGGCGAACCCGAATCGATCATTCACAAAGTTGATGGTTCCTTCTTTTTCCAGACTCTCTACTTTCCTGCCATTCGGTTTAAAAAACGACACCTTCAACGGCTGATTTTTTTCTTTAGAATTCAAAGTGAACACGTGAACCCTGTCGGGGAGATTGTCCCAGACCCGGATATCGGCCTGAGTCTGAGTGCGTTGGGCGACCGCCTGTTGGCCGAGACCCACAATACCGATGATCCCCGCAACAATAGCCACAGCCCCCGCATCGTCCCCGAACCGCGGCGCCATTACCAGGGTTCCCAAGGATAATTGCGTCAGCGTCTGTCCCATGGCCTGATTGGTTTCCTGAAAGCGCACCTTGCCCGCCAGAATATGATCCACCTGCCGTCCGCCGCGGGTATTGGCCTGCCAGAAAATATTTTCCATGGGAAAACCTGGGAACGCCGACCCTCCCAACTCAAACCGAACGCTTTCTTCACTAAAACCCGTTCCCTGCGTGAAGCGAAGCGCGGATTGGCCTTGCCCTACCCCAATTTTCCGTGGCGCCGTCCCCGTTTCCGCGATCAAAAGAACGTTGTGGTTGCGATCGGGAGCTACAAAATCGGGGCGGTATGTTTTGACCTCCTGAAAGGCTTCCTCAGCCATATCCCAATCGCCGAGCATCATCGACGCCCACCCTTCCAGAAAAATCAACAAAGCAAAGTCGGCCTGATAAATTTCCTGTTCCGCCATGGCATCCTGCAACAAGCCTCCCTTGAACGAGGCGCGGGCGTTTTCAAAATCCCCTTTGCGAAAATATAAAAGGCCCCGGTAGTAATAGGCCATGGCGCGCTCATAAGGCTCTCCCTTAAAATCTTTTCTTCCTTCGGCATACCAGAGACTGCGGGCCTTGGCGGCATTTTCATCGTTGGTGTAAACCGACTCGATGTTGAGAAGCGCGATGTCGAAGGATTCTTCCGCCAGATGGAACTCGCCCAACTGCATCGCCGCCAGCCCCGCCCGCATATGATTGAGCACCAGGTTCCTGCGTCCTTCCCTGAGCACCCGCATGTAGTGGTAATGCAGCAGGGAAGGCTTGTCCTGAAGATAAGCGGTCATCTGGCTGTCGGGCACGTTGACCCACTCATATTGCGTGGTCGGGGCGCAGGCAGACAGCCAAAGCACGAGAACCAGCCTAACGGATAAAGATCGAAGCAAGGGCCGCTCCTTATCTGTAAATAATGTCGTCACGCGCCGTTTTCTTGAAATCATAAATCCCGCTCCAGACGATTTCCCCGGTCTCCAGATCGACCATCTCATAGATGATCTGGTGCGTCCGGCTGGCCAGTCCAGAAACGGTGTTGACTGCGTCCAGCGTTGTGATCCGGCCTCCCAGTCGAAAATCCCCGCCATAGGTGGATTTGGTTTTCTCCAAGGTTCCCGCATCCACGACGGTCGCACCCTCAGCGCCCTGTTTGGTTCTTTTCAGCTCGCGCTCTTTTTCCACCATGTCCGAATAATGCCGGCCAACAAATACCATGCGCCCCTGGGATGCACGGTTCAAATTGACGCGCAAACGGTCGGTGATGATATTTTTGTTGATGCGCGTGGAACTCTCGTTTCTGAAATACTCCGAATCGATGATGATTCTCGGTGAAATTTTACGATTCGCCAGAACAGGCGTGGCTAACATATCGCCGACCATCGCGTCGGTCATGCTGGCGAGGTCCTGGGACTCCAGACCGATACCCGCCACCTGGCCGGGAGAATTCACGTCTTCGTAGACCGTCGGCCTGCCCGGTGAACTATCCACACCCGTGGATTGAACATAAGGAGGCGGCGTTGCGCAACCTGCCCAAAGTAAGGCAAACAGGGCTAAAAAAAATAGTTTTACGGTTATGTTCATAATCATCCCCTTTAGAAACTGGCTCCTAATCGTTCAATTTTTAATCGAAAACCCAATACCCTATTGGTATTATCCGCGCCTCTCAAATTAAAGCCCCTATTTATTATAACCATTTTTACATAAATTTTTACATATATTTTTGAGTCATTGGACGGCCTTTTTCCCTGTCCTCAGTGCGCCATATCCTCCTCCTCCCGGCGTCAAAATTCGGAGGCGGTCGCCGGGCTCAGCAAAAATTTCGTTTTTACCGCCCAAATCGATAGTCGTTCCGTCCCTTCTGATAAAAAGGTTCTGCCCAAGAGTCCCCGGTTTTCCCCCTTCCAACCCGTATGGGGCGTAAACCCGCCGCTCAGACAGGACCGCCACATGCAGCGCTTCTAAAAACTCCATCTCGCGGATCAACCCGTCGCCTCCCCGATACAAACCCCCGCCTCCGGAGCCACGGCGCAGGGAAAATTCCTGCAACAAAACCGGATAACGGCTCTCCAGAATCTCAGGGTCGGTGATGCGGGTGTTGGTCATGTGCGTGTGCACACCCGACTGGCCGTGCCAGCCCGGTCCTGCGCCGGCGCCGCCGCCGATGGTTTCATAATAACCGAAATCCGCGTTGCCGAACGTCACATTGTTCATGCATCCTTGCGAAGCCGCACAGGCGCCAAAGGCTTTCAAGAGGACATCGGTCAACCGCTGGGAAGTCAAAACGTTTCCCGCCGCCACGGCGGCACGTTCCGAAGGCCTAAGAAGAGATCCTTCTTCGATAATAATACGAATCCTGTTCAGACATCCCTGGTTCAGGGGAATGTCGCTTTTGATCAGACAACGCAGGCAATACAAAATAGCGGAATGGGTGACCGCTGAGGGAGCATTCAAATTCCCGGCAACCTCCCTCCCGGTACCGGAAAAGTCGAACACCGCACTGCCCTCTTTCTGGTCGACGGTCAACTTCAGGCGAATGAGACTGCCGTCATCCAGATGATCTTCCGCCGTGAGCGTATCTATCGGTGCAAGGTTGCGGGTCCGCCCGATATCGGACAGAACTTGAGCGACCGACGCCTCGGCGTTTTCCTGCAGATGCCGCATATAAGCCTGGACCACCGGCAGGGAAAAGCGCTGAACCATTTCCTTTAACAACTCGATCCCCTTTTGGTTTGCCGCCACCTGGGCTTTCAGATCCGAGATGTTATCCGCCAGCGCCCGCGTGCCTTGAACGGACGAAGCGGTCAACAGGGCAGAAATCTTCCGCTCCTGAAATTCTCCTTGTTCCACAAGCTTGAAGGATTCGATGCACACCCCTTCCTCGTCCAGGGTTTTGGAAAACGCCGGCATCGAACCGGGCGAAATCCCGCCGACATCCGCGTGGTGGCCGCGGCTGGCGACGAAGAAGGTCGGTTTTTCATCCTGCAACACCGGCGTGATGACGGTGATATCCGGCAAATGACTGCCGCCGGCTTTCGGGTGATTGGTCACCCAGACATCCCCCGGTTGAATGTCCTTTCCTTGAAGCTCCATCTGCCGGCGCACCGCTTCTCCCATGGCTCCAAGATGCACGGGCTGGTGGGGCGCGTTGGCGACCAGATCGCCTGAAGGACCAAAAACCGCACAGGAGAAATCCTGGCGTTCCTTGATGTTGGTCGATATCGCGGTGCGCTGAAGCGTGCGCCCCATCTGCTCGGCGATGGACATGAAGCGGTTGCCGAAAATGGCAAGTTGGACGGGATCGACCGCACGTTCAAGAACGGGTTCCGGCAAAGAGGTCACCTCGATTTCCACATCGCCTGATTCCGTGATCGACGCCTGACAGGCAGGCTCGATCAATACAGTGGATGTTTCATGAATGATGATGGCCGGCCCTGAAATTTTTTCCCCGGCGCCCATCTCCTCCAGGCGGTACACCGGGGTGTTCTCCCAGCCGTCCGCAAAATAACAGCGTGCCTGGGAGACAGGCGGGGTCCGTTGTGTTTTTTTGGCGATCCGCATTTTCTTGATGCCCTGCGCTTTACCCACCGCACGCACCCTCAAGTCATCCACCTGAATGCCCCTGTCCGACGCCTCAAACCCAAACTCTCGCTTGTGAGCCTCAATGAAATCTTTTTTAAAATCTCCCTCTAAAGATTCTTCAATCATCATCGCCGTGTCGGTTCCCCGAGTACGCATGCTGAGGTAACGTTTGATTTCCACCGTTCGAAAATTTCCCTGGCGGTTCAAATCCGCTAAAGCCCGCTCCTGCAATGCATCCAGCTTTTCCAAAAGACCGGGAAGAGATGCGGCACTCAGCATCTCAGATGCCGGTTCCTGCCGGGCCACCACCACATCCGCCAACCCCAAGCCGTAAGCCGACAGGATGCCGGCAAATCGATGGATGTAAATCTTCCTGACTCCCAGCGCCCGTGCCAGAGCGCAGGCGTGCTGACCTCCCGCCCCGCCGAAACAGGCAAGGACATGCTCCTTGATGTCGTGACCGCGGGCCACGGAAATTTCGCGGATCGGACGCGCCATGTTTTCATTGGCGACCTCGAGGAACCCAAAGGCCGCTTCCTCCAGAGACAGGGGCGGACGCCCTTTTTTCTTTAAATAAGCGTTGATTTCCTCGGCGAGATTTTCTTCAAAAGCCGCACGGGTCCCGTCCAGATCCAGAGGCTGGTTTTCTTTCGGACCAAAAATTTTCGGAAAAAATTCCGGCAACAACCGTCCCAGAAGCAGATTGGCATCCGTCAAGGACAGGAACCCGTCATTCCGGTAACACACCGGGCCGGGAAACGCGCCGGATGATTCGGGCCCGACCTGAAAGGTTTCATTTTTGAAAAACAGCCGTGACCCGCCTCCCGCCGCCACGGTGCGGATCGCAAATTGCGGAACCTGCAGGTTGACGCCGGCAACTTCAGACTCATGCTGCCATTCGTATTCACCGTCGAAGCGGGAAACATCGGTGGACGTACCCCCCATATCGAAACCGATCACGGGCGACTTCCCATCGAACGTCGTCATGGCGTAGCCGACCACCCCTCCCGCAGGGCCTGAAAGAATCGCCTGACTGCCGGTGAAAAAATCCTCCCTAACCAGACCGCCGTCGGATTGCATGAAAAACAGCTCAGGAGGCTTGCCCTTAAAACCGTGAAGAAACCCCTCTATATAGCTGCGGATGAGCGGGGTCAGCGTGGCGTCCACACAACAGGTCTGGCCGCGATCGACGATTTTTATGCGCGGCATGACCTGGCTTGAAAGGGAAACCTGGGAAAACCCCAACTCCTGCGCCAGGGACCCAACTATCCGTTCATGGTCGGGATAAGTGTGGGAGTGCATCAAAACGATCGCCAGACTCTCAATACCGTCTTCAAGCAATCGCATGAGTTGAGGGCGCAAAGTTTCGAGATCAGGAGCTTTTAGGATCTCCACTGTCTCTCCCGTCAGTCCGTTGACTACGCACGCCTCTTTGCCAGGCGGCACCCGGTCGGCGAGTCTCAACCGTTCATCGACCTCAAGAACACTTTCATAAGGAAGCGCCGGTTTTTTAATTTCAAGATCAAAAATCCGCGGACGGTTTTGCTTGCCGATTTGCAACAGGTCGCCAAACCCCTTGCTGATGAGAAGAGCCGTGCGCGCTCCCTTCCTCTCCAGAAGGGCGTTGGTCGCAACGGTGGTCCCCATGCGCACCCATTCAATGCGCGATGGGTCGATCTCTCCTCCTGCGGACAATGCATGGTGCTCATCAAGAATTCTGCGGATGCCTTCCAAAGGGGCATCGGCATAATGACGAGGGTTTTCTGATAGGAGCTTTAGAACCTTGAACCCGGGTTCTCCAGGGGTTTCAGCGTAGATGTCGGTGAACGTACCGCCGCGGTCGATGGAAAATCGGAATGAATTGGGATTCGCCATGCATTAGAGGATAAACAAGATGCGTGCGTTCTGGAAAGGGAAAAAATGAAAAGCGCAGTCACACGGAAAACCGGTTGCCGCTATTTATGCTGGAGAGCGGCATGTCTGTCGGCAAGGGGAGTCGCCGCCTGAGCCTCACCTTTCATCATGTCAACTGCCAACCCCTCGTGGGCAAGAAACATTTCAAGCTTCGAATCGGGGGCGATGGGTTTCAGGTATTTTTTTGTCTCTGCGAAAATATCGGTCAGTTTAAAATCGCTGTATTTGGGTTCATGGTGGAAGAAAGCGATTTCTTTCACATTGGCGTCCACCGCCAGATCGACACCGATAAACGTCGAGCTGTGTCCCCAGTCGCGTTTCTCGAGACCTTCGCCAAACGTATACATGGAATCAAAGATGAGTAAATCCGCATTCTGAAAAAAGTCGACATAAGGCTGCAACTCTTCCTTTCTCAGACTCTTGTATTCGGCATCCGTAGAATAAACGACCGATCGTCCGTTGTATTCTATCCGGTAGGAAAACGACCTCCCCGGATGACACATTTCCATCCATTTAATTTTGACATCGCCGATTTGGCATTCCACCCGGTCCCCTAAACTGGAAAATTCCAACGTAGAAGAATAGGCGTGAAACGGCACGGGAAAATATTCAGGCATCTGCTGACCATGCAGCCGCCCCCTGAGGTCTTCATGGGGTGAATACAAAGTAAAATGGTTGCCCTTAACATAAAGAGGGGTGAAAAAGGGAAGCCCTTGAATATGGTCCCAGTGAGTATGAGTGAAAAAAACATGTGCCTTCCCCTGCCCTTTGCCAAAATCTCCTTTCAAAAGATCCAGGCCCAATTGCCGAATACCCGTCCCGGCGTCGAAGATGAGCTGTTCCCCGCCCGCCTCAATGTGGACACAGGACGTATTGCCGCCAAAACATCCGCGAATCTCGACGGGTAACGTTTCGATAAAAGCTTTTCTTGAGGAAGCGTCTTTGAGATCCTCCGGCTTGGCCCGCTCTAAAGCCCTGTTGAGTTTTTCCTCGATCTGCTCCGAAGAGGTCGGAGTGCCAATAGACCCTCTCACCCCGCGAAACGTAACTTTAAATGACTCGTTCATATTCACCCTGTTTAAGATATTATGTACCTTTTAAAACCTCTTCCGCGCCATCCAGCCCATGCAACATTTCTGCAAATATTTCCTCGAATTCCTCCACCGACACCCCCAGGTTTTCAAAAATGCTGTCTTCCGGAGCGGCTTCCGGCTCGTCCCCTACACCGTGAGTGATTCCGCGGTTACAAACCAGCCGGTTGGCGATGCACACCAGTTGCGGCAAGTTCGGCTTGGCTCCATTCACAGAAAGCGGTTGATGATGATTCGCCACAGAACTAATGACCACAGGCGAAAGCGACCAGTGCGTTCGTATGAATCTCCCACCCAGCTCTGAATGATCGATGCCGAATTTCTCTTTTTCAAGAATTTCCAGGGACGCTCCTTCGGAATCACTGGATTTCACAAAGTCCCCATATTCTTTGGGAATCAAATACTCATACACCACAATGCCCAAATCGTGCATCAAACCGCATACATAACTTTCTGCCTGGTCTTGTTCGCTGAGACCCGCCTTTCTGCTCAAAATCTGAGTCAAACAAGCAACGGCAAGGGAGTGTTTCCAAAATAGGTATTGATCAAAAGATTTTAAACGATTGAACATGTTGGGGAGTTGAAGCGTGTAAGCCAGATCCAGGATCATCTTGATCCCCAGGCGCATTACTGCACTGGATAGGTCTTCCGCTTCGTCCCGTCCACCCCCGAACAAAACGCTGTTGGCAAGTTTCATCAACCTTCCGGACAAAACAGGCTCTGTTTCGACCAATTCGGCGATCGCTTCCAGATCGCAGTCCGGATCGTTGATCAGGTTTTGCAAACTGAGAAGGATTTCCGGTAACGGCGGAAGATCCCCTTTATTAGCCAGAGTTTTTAAAATTTCGTCTTTTATCATTTCCACTCACAAAGGCATTCAATATATCCCCATACCAAATTCGGGAGATCGCCATTACAAACAGGCACTCTACCATTATAACCATAACTCTTTATTTATCAAAGGTTAAATAAGATCCGGTTTTTCAGGGCTTATAATAGCATCATGCATTGTTTTCCCTTTATCCCTGATTTTTTCCAGAAAATTCGTAATTTCGAAAAGTAATGATTGTTGCATTTATGCACATTTTTCAAATTTAAGCGCGCCCGCAGCCGCTAGAAAAAGTCCTGGTTATTAAAGAATTTTAAGCCGTTACTGATAAAAATCATATCCCTCACGATTTAGAGAAAACTTGATGAGTCGCTGGTTTTACAATCAAAGTCTTAAAGGATTCAACGCGAAAGGCCATGAAAAAACTTATAAACAACAGTGAAAGCAAGCATTTAATTTATATACAATGGAAACTTGAAAAGCGCTTCTAGCCAGCCTATAGTGGAGGGGAAAATTTTTGAAAAGATTAGGTTTGAATTGGAAACCCGATTTTGATTGTGGCGCAAATTTTCATTTTAGAACTGTAATCGGACACGAACGACAGTGTCCGAAATTTTTTAGGGAGAATTTACTAATGCGGTTGCCAATTCTCGATAAACTGGATGCGGAACTCGAACAGACGAAAACCGAACTGAAAGTCGATATCCCTAAAGCATTAAAAACCGCCATGGAGCATGGCGATTTGAGTGAAAATGCCGAATTCAAAGCCGCCAAAGAGCGGCAGATGTTTCTGGAGACCCGCTTATCCCAACTGCAGAAAAGAATCAGCGATGTCATGGCCCTGAACATTGAACGCATTCCAAAAGACCGGTCCGGCCTGGGAAGCACCCTGTTCCTAAAAGACCTCGATACGGGAAAGAAAATGCAGTATCACCTGGTATTTCCCGAGGAAGTGAACCCCGATGAAGGTAAAATTTCAACCGCCTCGCCCGTAGGCAGGGCGCTTTTGGGGAAACAGGAAGGGGATGAAATCACCATCCCCATACCCGGTCAGGAGAAAGAGTTTGAAATCCTGAAAATCATCACCATCCATGAATCCGGCGGAAGCATTGAAGGATAAAATTTAGATGCCATCCAAACCCTTAATCTCATTCGATGAAATCGCCCAGGAAAGTCCGTTTTTCCTGGACACCGAAGACCACCTGAACTGGAAAACGGTGTTTGAAAATGATAACCCCCTCAACCTGGAGGTCGGTTTCGGCAACGGAAAATTTTTAATTGAGATGGCGGCAAGAGAACCGGAAAGCAATTTTATCGGAATGGATTTTTATCACAAGGGGATCCGCAAAGCGATCACCCGCATCAACAAGCTTCAGATGCAAAATATTCGCATCGTTTATGGAGATGCGAAAGAAAAGATCCCTTATTTTTTCAAGGATGAAGACCTGAGCAAAATCTACATCAACTTTCCGGACCCCTGGCCGAAAAAACGTCATTACAAACGCCGATTGATCAAACCGCCTTTTATTGACATGATCACGGAGAAATTGATGCCCGGTGGGGAAATTCATGTAGCGACGGACAGCGAACCCTACGCCCTGGAAATCCTCGACTTTCTTGAGGGGCATTCCCCGTTGAAAAACCAAATCGGCCCAGGGGTGTTCCGGGGAAGCCGGGGAGATTTGCCAAGATCGAAATACGAAAATAATTTCATCAATGCCGGAGAAAAAATTTTCTACCTGGATTTCGCCAAACGTATTTAACGCAGGTTGCAAAGAGTATCATAGACCGGTCCTTGAAATCCCAGAATCATCCGCAAACTAAAGTCTGGAGGAAATGTTGACAACCGAACGGGTTTTGATCGTAGACGATGAAAAAAATATTGCCAGTTCGCTCAAGGACATCCTGAACGACGAAGGCTATGAAGTCTCCGTTGCCGGGGACGGGCTGGGAGCTTTGGAAATGATTCAGTCCGATCCCCCCGATCTGGTTCTGCTCGATATCTGGCTTCCGGGAATGGACGGAATCGAGGTATTAAAAACCGTTAAGACCTATCACCCCGAAATTGAAGTTCTGATCATGTCCGGTCACGGCACCATCGACACCGCCGTGCAAGCCACGAAACTCGGCGCATACGATTTTATCGAAAAACCGTTTTCCCTGGATCAACTGACCCAGTCGGTGGAAAGCGTTTTCAAGGATAAAAAGAAAAATCAGGGCACCCTCGACAATAATCTTCTCAACCAGAAGGACCTGCCTCTTTGCTTTGAGATGATGGTGGAAGTGAAAAAAGCCACACAGCAAGCCTCGCAAAATAACGATCCCATATTGCTTCTGGGAGAAAAAGGAACGGGAAAAGAGTTTATCGCGCATTGCATTCACCGCCGCAGTCACCAAAGCGACCGCCCCTTCATCAAGTTAAACTGCGCCGTCCGGCAAACGAGAGACATTCAGACCCATCTGTTTTCCAAAACAAAAAAGCCCGGGAATACATCCCCCGAGGGACAGGGTTCCGTTATTTATTTGAGCAATGTGGAATCCCTGAGCAAGAGTCTTCAGGAGAAAATGATTCAGGGGTTGAAAGGGGAAGCGGCCCATACCTTCCTTCCCGCCCGTCTGTTCATCTCCTCATCGAAAAACCTGAGAGCCCTTGGCACAGGGGGGCAGTTCAACAACGATCTGCTGGAGATATTCAAGAAAACCACCATTGAGATTCCGCCTCTCAGGAATTATGCCGCCAACATTCCCATGATGGTCAAAGACTATTTCGAAAAATACGCCGAGAGTGAAAACTTTGCCCCACCCGTGATCGAGGAAGAGGCGCTGGCGGCTTTGTGCCGTTATGATTGGCCGGAGAATGTTAAGGAATTGCGGTCGGTCCTGGATAAACTTCTGGTGACCGGCTCCACCCAGGGCAAAATCACCTTGCAGGAAATCCTGGCTGAAATCCATACCCTTGATGACGCGATCGACCAAAAGGAATTCGACCGGTTCGAATCGTTCAAGGAAGCGGAGCTGACCTGGGAAAAAGGCTTCATCATCCACCATCTGAGGAAAAATGGATGGGACCTGGAAAAGACCTGCAAAGCCCTTAAAACCAGCAAAAAACAATTTAGCGAAAAATTAAAGCGTCACTCCATTCGACTTCCCGAGCCCAATGGCAAACAACCCTCACCGCCGCTCTTATTACAGCGAACGCTCAAACGAAGTGTGGTTCTTTGCGGAAGCGGACTGCACTCAGGAATCAACACCGGGCTGATTCTTCAACCCCTTCCTCCTGGAAGCGGGATCATTTTTGGAGACATCTCCACCGGCAAAACCATTCCGGCGCGGCTGGAAAATGTTCAGTCCACGGACTACTCCACCTGCCTGAAAAAAGGGCTGGCTTCCGTGGCCACCATTGAGCATATCATGGCGGTGTTACATATGTACCGCATCTCAAACCTTCTCATTAAAGTCGGCGACGAAGCCCCGGTGATGGACGGCTCCGCAAAGGATTTCTGTGCATTGATCGAGGATGGCGAATTTGAGGAGCAGGATGGCATTTACGATGAAATCATAATCGACAAAACCTACACCTTCGGTCCCGACAAGGAAAACGGTCCGATGATTTCCATCGAGCCCGCAGATAAGTTCACCGTCAGTTATTACATGAAATACCCGGAACCCATCGGTGCCCAGGATTACACCTTTGTCTTTGACGGCGAGGACAGCTTTAAAAATGAGATCGCTCCGGCACGCACGTTCGGCTTCATGGAAGACGTGGCGCAGTTGACGAAAATGGGGTTCGCCACCGGGGGCAAGCTGGACAACTTCATTCTTCTGGGAGACAAAAAGGTTTTGAACACCGAACTCAGATTTGAAGACGAGTTCGCGCGTCATAAAATCCTGGATGTCCTGGGGGATTTTTTCCTTTTAGGAAAACCCATCCGCGGTCACATCAAAGCCCACAGAACGGGACACACGCACAACATCGGACTCTTGAAAAAAATCCAGAAAGATTTTCCCCATGCCGTCTGAAGAGATTATTTTTTTCTAAGAAGCTCCAGGACAAGCTCAATGCATCGCCCGGCGAATAGACAATCACTCTTGAACTCCGGCTTTTTTGAGCAGGGCCACCATCTCTTTTCGTTTCAATTGCGAAGCGATCTTCAACGCCGTCCAGCCGTTCCTGCTCTTTGCTCTGGGGTCTGTGCCTTTCCGCAGGAAAAGTCTGGCGAGATCCGCATATCCTCCAGCAACCGCTCCCATTAAAGGCGTCCAGCCTTTTTTACTCCTGAAGTGGACATTCGCTCCATGTTTCAAGAGAACATGGACCGCCTTCGTTTGCCCTCGTTCAGCGGCAACCATCAAAGCGGTGGAACCGTTCTGCAACGTTCCGTTAATATCGGCGCCGGCCTCGATCAATTCCTCAATCGTCTCAGCATCGCCTCCCGCCGCGGCGCTCATGAGTGCGTTGGCGCCGTTTCGACTTCGCGCATGAATATCGGCGTCCTGTTTCAGCAGCATCCGGACAAATTCTATGTTTCCCAACTGCGCCGCCATCATGAGCGGCGTACTACCGCCCCCGGTTCTGGCATTCACATCGGCCCCGTGCGCGAGCAAAACTCTACCGGCTTCGGTTTGACCGTGTTTAGCGGCCTGCGCCAACGGTGTCCATCCCTTGTTGTTTTTTGCATGAACATTGGCCCCCTCTTTCAAAAGAACTCGCATGGAATCCGTCTGTCCGTGGGCCGTTGCCAGGACCAGTGCCGTATCGCCGGATGCGTTAGCGAGTTCCGGGTTCGCCCTGTGGTCCATCAGCAATTGAACCATGTCCGACCGCCCGGTGAAAACCGCCTGTTGCAATGGAGTCACGCCCAACTGGGTTTGGGAGTTGACATTGGCCTTTCGCTCAACCAATTCATGCGCCACGGCATAATGATTCTCTCCTATGGCGATCGTCAACGGGGTTGCGCCGCCTTTAATGGGCGACTCCAGATCGGCGTCACGGGCGATCAACCGTTTCACTGTTTCCTCATGTCCGTACCGGGCGGCCCTGGCCAACGGGCTCCAGCCGTAAAGGTTGCGGGCATTGACATCCGCGCCGTTGTCGAGAAGGGTTTTAACGAGAATGGTATCCCCTAAAGTCGATGCCAGAATGAGTGCGGTGTCACCATACCGGTTTTCCGCATTGACATTCGCCCCCTGCTCCAAAAGTAGATCCACAATGCGAAGATGCCTGTCCGCCACCGCGACCATGAGGGGGGTGCTGCCTTTGGCAGTCCGGTATTCCAGATAAACCCCTTCGGAAACCAGACCCGCAACCTCCTCGTAATCACCCCGATGGACCGCAGACAAAAAATCAGCTTTTTGGTCGCTGAATGCAGGATTGGATTGCCATAGAAAAGCCAAAAGCCCAATGGCAATGATAATGCTCCGTCTAGTCATTATTCACCTTCTCTCATCAGTCAAAGACACCGTTTTTCCAAAAATTCAGGCCGTCTCCGGGAATTAAATACGGATAGAGTTCGCTTCACTGGACGATTACCGGATGCCATCATGAAGTTGTATTGGGATAGTCCTATTTTAACAGTGTAACTCTTTAGTTTTCAATAAAATAAATAATTGGCGCGGGTGTTGAAAACTTGCCGGGCGGGATAAAGCTTCTAATTTCGGAGTCTATTGTTCCAGCGGAAAAAAAGAAACCCGCCTGCCAGGGAGTTTAACATCGGCAGGCGGATCGCAAAAAGGGATGGAATTGAATCTGAAGACTCGAATTCCGAAGGTAATGATCGGTATCGTTCCAGGTTTATTCCCGTTTTCTATAAAATTTTATTCACCGGCAATTCACCGCCGCCTGTTCTTCAATACGTCTTTGCCGGACAAATAATGTCTGTCCATTGATTTATCTGAATATTTAATGGTAAGCTCAAATAAAAATGCGGTGAACCGCGTGCAATCAGTGGAATTTAATTCCGCCCCCACCGGGGCTCTTTTCTGAAAATTTGAATGGCATCAAAGGAATTCAAACTGGGGGTACTGGTTTCGGGAAACGGAACGAACCTGCAGGCTATTATCGATCAAATAGAAACAGGGGACCTGCCCGCAAAAATATCCATCGTCATCAGCAATAAAAAAGAGGCGGCCGCTCTCAAGAGAGCTCAGGATCACGGGATTGAATCGGTTTTCATCGATCCCAAATCATTTCCGGGCAAAGCCGAATACGACCAGGCGATGGCGGATTTACTGAAAGCCCAAATGGTGGACCTGGTTTGCCTGGCCGGGTTCATGCGAATCCTTGGCAAAGAGTTCATACAGATATTTTCCGGGAAAATCATAAACATTCATCCTTCGCTTCTGCCTGCGTTTCCAGGCTTGCACCCGCAACAACAAGCATTAGATCACGGGGTCAAATTTTCAGGATGCACCGTGCATTTCGTCGATGAAGGCGTTGACAGCGGGCCGGTTATTATTCAAAGCGTGGTCCCCGTGTACGATTCCGATGATGAACAGGAATTATCCCGGCGTATTCTGGAGCAGGAACACAACCTTTACCCGAGGGCCATACAATTGATCGCTGAAGACCGCCTCATCGTTTCAGGAAGAAAGGTCACGCAAAAGCGGATTTAAACCTCGCCTTAAAACACTTATGAAAAAAGCCCTGATTTTTATACTCATCAAGACCCTGCTATTTGCCCCTGCAAGTTGGGCCGGTGAAGAACAGGAAGCCCTGGACGCCATTCAGAAGCAATACGATTCCGTGGATTCGTTCACCGCCAAATTCCTGCAAAAATCTTATGTCAAGACCATGAACCAGTCTCTGGAAGCCAGGGGCGAGGTCCAGATCAAAAAACCGGGGAAAATGAAATGGGTGTACAACGCTCCCGATCCGCAGACCCTGGTAAGCGACGAAAAAGTCCTTTGGTTATATATCCCCAATGAAAATCAGGTGACCAAGGTCCTGGTTGACAGCATTTATTCCTCCAACACCCCGGCCCTTTTTCTGGCCGGAAAAGGCAAATTGACGGACAGCTTTAACGTCGTTAAAGTTTCGAAAGATAAAGATCGTCTGATAGTAGAACTCATCCCCCTGGAGGAAGACCAGAGCCTGGAGCGCCTGGTGCTGTACGCGGACAATAAAAACTACCAAATCGTCGGATCAAGCGTGTATGATAATTTAGGTAATAAAACGGAAATACATTTCAGCGACATCCAGGTCAACGTAAAGATTCCGGATGAGACCTTCCGGTTCAAAATCCCTAAAAATGTAGAGTTGCTGGATTATTCCGCAAAACAATAAACCACTCAGGAATCCATCGAATGTTTGAATTGTCTGCAATTTCCCTCGAGGCTTTTTTTGGCTTTGGGACAAAAATGCTGATATTTCTTGTGGGCCTTGCCGCCCTGATCTTTGTTCACGAATTGGGACATTTTCTGGTCGCGCGAAAATGCGGAGTCGTGGTGGAAAAGTTTTCTCTCGGTTTCGGCCCCAAGATCATCAGCGTGACTCGGGGAGGAACGGAATATCTGCTTTCCGCCATTCCCCTGGGCGGATACGTAAAAATGAAGGGCGAGGATTATGAAGAAGATTCCCTGAAACAGGAGGGTTCGTTTGCAGGCGCGCCGGTGCTTCATCGGCTGGCCATTGCTTTTGCCGGCCCGTTGTTCAATATTCTGTTCGCCATTTTAATTTACTGGGGAGTCTACCTGGCCGGGGTTCAGGCCCTGGGGCTGGTCACAGGCTCCGTCAAACCGGAATCGCCGGCGCAACAGGCCGGGATTCAGATCGGCGACAAGATCGTTGGCATCGACGGCCAAAAAGTGGAGTTCTGGGATCAACTGCAGAAAATCGTCCACGCCTCGCCGGGAAAATCACTCAATTTTGAGATTGAAAGAGACGCCTCTCTAATAAATGTCCCCATCACCCCGGTGACCGAAGAAATCACCGATCTGTTTGGGGACAAAGAGAAAGTCGGGCTCATCGGTGTCACTCCTCTGGTGAGAAACATCACTTACGTCAAGGAGGGCTCCGCCGCCGACCGGGCGGGGCTGAAAGTCGGCGACCAACTACTGAAAGTCGACGAGACCCCCATTTACGGTTGGAGCGACCTCAAACCCGCCGCCGTGGACAAACCCGGAAAAGAGCTGGACTTTCGTGTGCTCAGAGATTCCCTTGAGGTCTCCGTGCGTCTGACTCCGGAGTCCAAGGTTGTGGAGGACGAACAGGGCAACAAAGTCGAAATCGGCGTCATAGGCATTGGCATGAGCGGGATCATGACCGAGGAAAAATACGGTCCCCTGGGAGCCGTGGGTCGCGCCTTGCAGGAAACCGGGCGCCTGATTTATCTGATCGGAGTCAGTATCAAGAAAATGGTCGTGGGGTCGATTCCCGCCGACACCATTGGCGGCCCTATTTTAATATTTCAGATTTACGGTGAACAGGCCGAACAAGGCTTCAATGAACTGGTCCGGCTGACCGCGCTTTTGAGCATCAATCTGGGGCTTCTCAATCTTTTGCCGATCCCCGTCCTGGATGGCGGCCACATCTTCTTTTTCCTCATCGAAATGATCAAAGGCAAACCCCTGAGTGAAAGAAGCCGGGAACGGGCGCAACAGGTGGGAATTTTCATGTTGCTCAGCCTGATGGTTTTAGCGTTTTACAACGATATCATGCGGATTATCGGCTAACCTTCGAAAGCCTGGATTGAGGCCTTGTCTCGATCATCTATGATGGACATTCATGCCCAGCTTGAAGATCTTAAATCGGTGGCCGCGAAATTATCCATCGAAATTGAAATCTGTAACCTGGGAGACGAAGAACTTTCCATCCAAAGCGGCTTGTGCAAAATAAAAGGCAATCACGTTCTTTTCCTGGATAAAAAACTCGACCCGGAAAGTCAATTGGAGGTCATTTTGAAAGCGTTGGAAAACTTTGACCTGGAAACCATCTTTGTCCCGTCGTGGATGCGCGAGCGACTGGAAAAATCGCAACCTTCAAAAAATGATCAATGACGTTACTGAATAGCACACTGCCCGAAGTGCGCCGCGGAAAACTCAAATCCCTTTTGCGGGCCGGAAAAACCGTCCGCGTTTTGGAAGCGCATAACGGTTTGAGCGGGATCGTCGCCAACAACGCCAAAGTGGAAGGCGTTCTGGAGGACACTCCGGTTTCGCGCGAATTCGACGCCATTTGGGAGAGCAGTCTGACCGATTCGGCGTCCAAGGGGCACCCGGACATTGAAGTGATCAGCTTCGACTCCCGGCTGCACACCATCCATGAAATCCTGGCGGTCACCCATAAACCCATGATCGTCGACGGCGACACCGGAGGCGATGCGAACAATTTTGAGTACATGGTTTCCAAGCTGGAACGCGCCGGGGTTTCGGCGGTCATCATAGAAGACAAGGTGTTTCCCAAAAGAAACAGCCTGGAAGCGGGGACAAAACAGACTTTGCAGGAGCCGGAAGTATTCGCGCAAAAAATCCGCCGCGGAAAGAGCGTTCTTTCCACCGGGGATTTCATGATCATCGCCCGGCTGGAAAGCCTGATCGCCGGCATGGGCTTAGAAGACGCTTTGGAACGGGCAAAAACTTATCTGCTCGCCGGGGTCGACGGGATCATGATCCATTCCAAATCAAAAAGCCCCGAAGAGATCTTAAAGTTTGCGGAGCAATACCGCAACCTGCTCAAAGAACTCAAACTCGACAAGCCCCTGGTTTGCGTTCCCACAACCTACAACGATATCACCGAAGATGAATTGAGCGCCGCCGGGTTTCGCATTGTCATCTACGCCAATCATTTACTGCGCAGTGCCTACAAATCCATGCTGGAAGTGAGCAAGACCCTGCTTCTCAACCAGCGGTCTTTTGAAGCGGATCCCATGTGCTCACCGGTACGTGATATTTTCCAGGCCGTCGGCTTTCTGGACATCAAGGAAAAAGATCAACAGGACGAACTCTCGGCCCAACTCCCGGTCATCATTCCCGCCGCCGGAGAGGACCCGATTTTCAAACCCCTCCTGAACGGCAAACCCAAAGCCATGATGGAAATCGCAGGAAAGACTCTCCTCGACCAGCAGATCCACACTCTGAATAAGGGCAACCTCAACGACATCACCGTTGTCGCCGGTTACGCCGCCGACCAGATGAAGGCCGAAGGCGCGACCCTGCTGAAAAATGAGGATTATAAAAACGGCTCCATGCTGCACAGCATTCTCGCCGCCAGGGAAAAAATGCAAAACGGCTTTCTCATGCTGTATTCGGATATTCTCCTGGAAAACCATATCATCACCAAATTGCTGGACTGCAAGGAAGACATCGTGCTGGTCGCCGACAACACCATTCAGTACCAGCGTGCGGAAGAAGGCAAGGTTCTGGACTTCATCATCAGCAAGCACAAGCATCAACCCAGCCGCCGCCGCATCAGCGTCGTTTATGAAAATAATATCGCCAAGATCGGAAACAAGATCAATCCGGAAACCGCCACCCACGAATTTATTGGATTGGCAAAATTTTCCAAGTCAGGAGCGGAGCAGTTTATCCAGACCTATCAGGATTGCATTCAGAACTATCAAGGGAAGTTCCAGGAAGCCGATGATATCGCCCATTTCACATTCACCGACTTGATCCAGGAAATGATCGACCGCGGATTTGTCATCCATTTTCTGGAGATTCACCAGGGCTGGCTGGAAATTCACCGCGAAGAAGACATTGCCCTGGCCAACAAATTTCTGTAAAACAACATCCCTCATTAAAAAAAATCACCGCTTTTTATAGAAAGAACGTTTATGCGTTATTCCAAGATGTTCATTCCCACGCTCAAGGAATCCCCGGCGGATTCGGAAGTGGTCAGCCATCAACTGATGGTGCGGGCGGGAATGATCCGTCAGGTGGCTTCAGGAATTTATTCCATCCTTCCACTGGGTCTTAAAGTCCTCAAAAAAGTCGAGCAGATTATCAGAGAGGAAATGAACCGCATCGACGGCCAGGAAGTCTTTCTTCCCAGCATTCAACCGGCGGAGCTTTGGCAGGAAAGCGGGCGTTGGGATTTCTACGGTAAGGAACTCCTGAGAATTCAGGATCGGCACGACCGGAAATTTTGCTACGGGCCGACGCATGAGGAAATCATCACAGATATCGTCAGGAAAGAGGTCAAGTCTTACCGTCAGCTTCCCCTGCTGATGTACCAGATTCAAACCAAATTCCGCGACGAGGTCCGCCCCCGCTACGGCATCATGCGCGGGCGCGAATTCATGATGAAAGACGCTTACAGCTTTCACGCCGACGCCGGAGATGCAGAGGAAACTTATAAACAAACCGCCAGGGCCTATTCGAACATTTTTAAGCGCTGCGGGTTGGAGTTTAAAATGGTCGAAGCCGATTCCGGAAACATCGGCGGAAATTTTTCCCATGAATTTGCTGTATTGGCCGACTCGGGGGAAGATCATATCGGGTTTTGCGATTCCTGCGACTACGCTTCCAACCTGGAGCTGGCCGAAGCCAGGGCCCCCTCCCCCGCTGAAAATCCACCCCAATGGGACGCATTGAAAGAAGTGGCCACTCCAGGGAAAAAATCGGTAAAGGAGGTGGCCGGGTTTTTGTCCATCTCCCCCCGCGAAATCGTTAAAACCATCCTGTTCGAATCCGACCAGGGACTGGTCGCAGGTCTGGTGCGCGGCGATCAGGAGATCAACCCGGTCAAACTGAAAAATCTGACCGGCGCTGAATGGATGCATCCGGCCACCGAAAAAATAATATCAGAGCAGGCCGGTGTCCCCTGCGGTTTTGCCGGGCCTGTGGGGTTGAACCAGAAAATTTACGCCGACCGGGAGGTCGCGGTTCTCCATAATTTTGTCACCGGCGCCAACAAAACCGATGTCCACTTCACCGGCGTTCAGGTGGAGCGAGACTTAAAAATCGAAAAAATCGCCGATATCCGTAAAGTGAATGAAGGAGAACCCTGCCCCCGCTGTTCCGCTGGAGTCTACAAAGTCAAACGCGGAATCGAAGTCGGCCACATATTCATTTTGGGGACCAAATACAGCAAAGCCATGAACGCCGTCTTTCTCGACCCAAATGGAAAAGAAAAACAAATAGTTATGGGTTGTTACGGGGTTGGCGTCGGACGTACGGCGGCGGCGGCCATAGAGCAGAACCATGACGCCAATGGCATCATCTGGCCCTTGCCCATCGCCCCTTTTGCGGTTCACATTGTGCCCACCAACTATTCCGTAGAGGCCATCAAGACCGCCTGTGACTCGGCCTACCAAGCCCTGCGGGATCAAAACATAGAGGTATTGCTCGACGATCGTTCCGACCGCTTGGGGGTAAAGTTAAAGGACGCGGACCTCCTCGGCATTCCCCTGCAGATGATCATCGGCCCGAAAAACCTGGAAGCCGGAAAAGCGGAGATTAAAATAAGAAAAACAAGCGAATCCGAACTGCATGCGTTCCCGGAAGTTCTGAAACAAATTCCCGAAATCCTTAAAAACCTTTCTGCCTGAGCCGCCATCGCCCCGTCGAAATTTTCTCTTGCAACCCAAATGCCCTTTTAGTAGAATTTACTAGAAAATTTAGAGCTCGTGCGTGGAATGCGGGTTTTTATACCCGCATTTTTTTTTGCCATCGGCAGGCCGATAATTGGTAGAATCACCCAAACCTCGGTTTGAATACGCTAAAACCCGCTCATTTTGTTTATGAGTATGACCAAAACTTCCATCACCGAATCGATTATCGGACTCATCGAGCCCGTTATCCAGGAAGAATCCCTGGAACTGGTGGATGTGGAGTACAAGAAATTAGGGAAAACCTGGACCTTGCGGGTCTATATTGACAATGACCGGGGAATCACCGTCGACGACTGTCAAAAAATCAGCCGTCAAATTGAAGACATGATAGAAATCGACGATCTCATCGCCAATCCGTTTGTTTTGGAGGTCTCCTCCCCCGGTTTAGACCGGCCCTTGAAAAAAGTAAAAGATTTTTTGCGATATAAAGGTAAATCAGTGGAGGTCAAAACGTTTTCTCCAATAGAAAACCGTCGAGAATTTCACGGGATCATCCAGAACTGCAAGGATGAAGTCCTTTCTTTAAAAGAGGAAGAAGCTCTAATAAACATCCCCTTGGATAAAATCGCTAAAGCCAAACTAATCATTGAATTCTAAGAACTAAACTCATGAGCACCGAAACCATCAGCATCATAGAACAAATCGCCAGGGAAAAGGGACTGGACAAAAGCGTTTTGATCGATGCTCTCAAAAGTGCCGTTGAAGCCGCCGCCCGGAAACGACTGCCCCTGTCTAAAGAACTCCACAGCGAGTTCAATGAGGATACCGGCGAGGTGGAAATCTTCGCCGAAAAAACGGTGGTGGAAGAAGTTGCGCTTCCCGATGAAGAGATAAGCCTCGAAGAGGCGCAAGCCATCGCTCCCGAAGTGGAGCTTGGCGAGCAGGTTTTAGTCCAGCAGGTTTTGGAAAATTATGGGAGGATCGCCGCGCAACTGGCAAAACAAGTCATTCTTCAAAAAGTGCGTGAAGCCGAAGTCGACCTGATTTATCATGATTTCATCGACAAAAAAGGCGAATTGATCAACGGCATCGTCCAACGCTACGAGCACGGCGATATTGTTGTCGATCTTGGAAAAGCGGAAGGAATATTGCCGCGCAGAGAGCAGGTTTTCCGGGAAACGTTCAACCGCGGGGAGCGCATTCGCGCCTATATTCTGGATATACGCAAGACGTCCAAAAACGCCATGGTCATTTTATCCCGCACTCATACGGGGTTGATCAAGCGCTTGTTCGAAATGGAAGTCCCAGAAATCAGCGAAGGTATGGTCGAAATCATGGGCATCGTCCGGGAACCCAACGGACGCACAAAAATCGCCGTCAAAACCAACGATCGCGACATCGATGCCGTCGGCGCTTGTGTCGGGATGCGGGGGATGCGTGTGCAAGCCATCGTGCAGGAATTGCGCGGGGAAAAAATAGATATCATCGAATTCTCGGAAGACCCGGAAGTATTCATACGAAACGCCTTAAGCCCCGCTAAAATTTCGCGGATCGTCATGAATGAACCGGCAAAGAGCATGACTATCATTGTCGCCGACGATCAGATGTCTCTTGCCATCGGCAAAAAGGGGCAAAACGTGCGCCTTGCCGCCAAACTGGTGAAATGGAAAATCGATATCCAGGGAGAAGCGGAAAGCGCCACGGGATCTGATTCGGAAGGACTCTTTGGCACGAAAAAACCTTCCACCGAAAGGAACTTTTTAGACCTTGTCAAGGACACCAAGGGATTGGGCGAAAAGATCATGTCAGCCCTCTTTGCCGGAGACGTTGTGTCTTTTAAGGAAGCCTTGAGTCGGGGAGCGAAAGGGTTGACTCAGCTGCCGGGCATCGGCCCTAAAAAAGCCGAAGCCATTCTGGAACTGGTGGAAGAGCATGCGGACCAACCCCACGCCGCTCAAGAAGAGATCCAGGAAACCGCTTCCGTGGAGGCGGAACCTGCTGAATCCATTGAAAACGCAGAAGAAGCGGAAGAAGTGGTTGCGGATTCTGAAGCAGTGACTGCCGGGCAGGAGGAAATCGATGATGAGGAACAGGATATCCTGGTCGATGAATTGGTCGACATTGACAGCGAGATCATAGAAATTTTAAAACAGAACGAGTTTCAAACATTGGCGGAGCTGTCGATCACTCCTCTCGAGGAGCTTTTGGCCATTGACGGGATCGGTGAAAATGTGGCTCTGTCGATCCTTGCTCAGGCCCAGCAACGGATGAACAATGTTGAAAACACATAAAAGGTTTCATATGGGGCTATAATCGCCTCTTCTAGATTTTAAGGAGATTGTACTTGGCAAAAATTCGCGTAAACAAGCTAGCATTGGAACTCAATATTCAGAATGACCAGATTATTGATGCCTTGCATAAGAAAGATATTCCGGTCAAAAATTACATGAGCTCCATCGATGAGGAGACGGCAAGTTATGTCCGCGAATTGTTCAGTCCCGAGTCAAACACAGTCAAAACCAAAAAGGTCAAGGCAAAAACCAAAATTACGGTCAAAACTGCCGCAAAAAAAACCGCACCAAAAGCTAAAGCCAAAACCGTAAAAAAGGCAGTGGCCGCCAAAAAAACCGCATCAAAAGCGGCGCCAAAAGCCGCGCCCAAGGTGGCTGCAAAAACTGCCGCGAAAACTGCCGCGAAAACTGCCGCCAAAGCCGCGCCTAAAACAACCGCCGCCCAAAAAGCAACTCCTGCAAAGAAAGAACCGGCGGCTAAGGAAGCACGCGAAGAAAAGCTCACTGAAATACTCCATCCGGATCAACTCCAGAAACAGCTCGCCGCCAAAAAAGCAGAGCTCGCGGCGGCGCCGAAAAAATCTGGATTGAAAATCGTTAAAAAGGAAGAAAAAGCCAAGGAACCTGAAAAAAAGCCAAAACCTGCAAAAAAGCCCGCTAAAGAAAAAACCAAACCGGAAGAGCGCAAAGCCGCCCCTAAAAAAACAGCTCCGCAGCCTGTGGAAGCCAAAGAGCCAGCACCTGAAAAACAAATAGAAGCTGAAGAGGAAACCTTTGAGGTCGTACAAATTCCACCCAATATCCACATCAGAGATTTGGCTGAAAAACTGAAATGCGCTCCCAACGACATCATCATGGAGCTGATGGGCCTGGGAATCATGACCACCATCAATCAAAGCCTCGATTTGGACGTCGCCAGTAAAGTTGCGGACAAAAGAGGTTTTGAAGTCGAAGCGATCACTCCCGAGTCGGAAGTCGGTTTCGAGGAAGATGAGGAAGACCTGGAAAAGGACCGCGTTCACAGAGGCCCCATCGTGACCATCATGGGCCATGTCGACCACGGAAAAACGTCTCTTCTAGATGCCGTTCGGGAAACCAACCTGACCCAACAGGAAACCGGCGGCATCACCCAGCACATCGGGGCTTATCAGGCTAAAATCAAGAATTTGCCCATCACCTTTCTGGACACTCCCGGCCACGAGGCTTTTACGGCCATGCGAGCCCGTGGAGCGCAGGTGACGGACATTGTTGTTCTCGTAGTTGCCGCGGATGATGGAATCAAACCGCAAACCAAGGAAGCCATCGACCACGCCAACGCCGCAGGTGTTCCCATTCTGGTTGCAATCAACAAAATCGACAAACCGGACGCGAGACCGGATGAAGTAAAAAAACAGCTCGCCGACCAGGGACTCTTACCGGAAGACTGGGGTGGACAAACCATTTTCACCGAAGTTTCCGCCATGGAAAAAATCGGAATCGATCACCTTCTGGAAATGATACTTCTGCAGGCGGAAATCATGGACCTGAAGGCAAACGCCAAATTGAAAGCCCGGGCCGTGGTCATCGAATCGAAACTGGATAAGGGGCGTGGCCCGGTCGCAACCCTGGTGGTGCAAAAGGGAACCCTGCGAATCGGCGACCCGTTTATCGTCGGGTGTTATTTTGGCAAAGTCCGGGCCTTAATAAACGACAAGGGACAGAAAATTCACAAAGCGCCGCCCTCCACACCCGTGGAGGTGGTCGGGCTTCCCGAGGTTCCCCAGCCCGGTGACCAGTTCATGGTGGTGCAGGATGAAAAGAAAGCCCGGCAGCTCAGCAATTTAAAATTACAGCAACAAAGAGAATCCATACTGGCCCAATCCTCCAGGATCACCATGGACGATCTGCATCAGCAAATCGTCGAAGGAAAAATTAAAGAGCTCAATCTGATCATCAAAGCCGATGTACAGGGGTCCATTCACGCGGTTCAGGAGGCGTTCACAAAGTTGGAAGGCGATGAAGTCCGAATTAAAATCATTCACGACGCCGTGGGAGGAATCACAGAGTCGGATGTACTGCTCTCCAGCGCTTCCAATGCCATCATCATCGGATTCAATGTGCGTCCCACCGATAAAGCCGCGCAACTCGCGGCGAAAGACAATGTCGATATTCGGTTGTACAGCATCATTTATGACGCGATCGATGATATGAAAAAAGCCATGGACGGTCTACTGGCCCCCAAATACAAGGAGAATATCGTTGGCCAGGCGGAGGTGCGCAAAGTATTCAACGTTCCCAAGATTGGCACGATCGCCGGTTGTCAGGTCATTTCCGGAAAAATGGAGCGCAATCTCGATGCCCGGCTCATTCGCGACAGCGTGGTGGTTTACCAGGGAAAAATTTCGTCCCTAAGAAGGTTCAAGGACGACGTCAAGGAAGTTCTCGCCGGGTACGAATGCGGGTTGTCCTTCGAAAAATTTCAGGACATGAAGCAAGGCGACATCGTCGAACCTTTCATCCTGGAAGAGATAACGGTTTAGGTGGTTTCAGCGGGAGGTCCCATGAAAGTCGGTTGCTGTTCCATCAAGTTTTTTCTGCACGGAAACAATTCTTTAAAGGAAAAACGGCGGATCACGAAATCGATCAAGGACCGGATGAAAAACAAGTTTAATATTTCCATCGCCGAAATCGGCGATCAGGACGTCTGGCAAAATCTGCACCTTGGAATTGTCGCGGTGGGATCGGACCATAAATACCTGGATGGCCTGATGAACAAGGTGGTGGAAGCAATCGATAAAATGCATTTGGCGGAGATGACTGATTGCCAGATAAAAACGATTCATCTCGGACCTCTGGACCCTATGTACAATCAGGAATAGCTGTGATATGCGATTCAAACGATCTCAAAGAATCCAGGAACTCCTGCTTGAGGAGATCTCCAAACTGATTCAACATGGGTTGAAGGACCCGAGGATCGGGTTTGCAACCATCACTCAGGTGGATGTCAGCGATAATCTCAAGCATGCGAATATCTATGTGAGCGTCATGGGCACGGACCAGGAAAAGGAAGACACCCTGGAAGCTTTAAGAAACGCCAGGGGGTTTATTCGCAACACACTGGGGAAAAATCTTTACTTGCGATATATTCCTGAGCTGGATTTTAAACGCGACGACACTCAGAACCGGGTGGACAAAATTTCAAAAATTCTAAAAGACCTGCATCTTGAACGAAATAATTAATTTATATAAGCCTAAAGGACCGTCCTCTTTCGACATGGTGCAAGCGGTCAAAAAAATCGTTGGAGCGAAAAAGGCCGGCCACATTGGAACGTTGGATCCCATGGCCGAAGGCATTCTGCCCATTTGCATGGACCGTTCGACCCGAATCATCCAGTTTTTATCATCGCTCCCAAAAGGATATATAGCCGAAATGGTCCTGGGAACGTCCACCGACACTCAGGACGCCACCGGAACCGTGACCCATACGGGAAATCCTGAGAATATCTCCGAAACTGAAGTGCGCAGTGCGCTCAAGGGTTTTTTGGGGGCGCAGGATCAGATTCCCCCCATGTTTTCCGCCAAAAAGAAACAGGGAATTCCACTTTACAAATTGGCTAGAAATGGTATTACTATCGACAGAAAACCGGTTCGAATCTCAATGTATTCCATTGAGTTTTTAAAAAAGGAGGACAACCGGGTTACTTTCGAGGTCCAGTGTTCCGCGGGAACTTATATACGAACCCTTTGCTATGATATCGGTCAGAAGCTGGGGTGCGAAGCTCATATGAGCCGGCTGGTAAGAAACCGGGTGGGAGATTTTGATTTGGAAACCTCTCTGACCCTGGAGGAATTGGAAACTGCAGTTAAAGATGGATGTCTTTCGGACAAATTGATCCCCGTGGAGAAAGCCCTCAATTTTCTTCCGGAAATTCGCATCAAAGAGAGTTTTGTCAATTCCATCGCCAATGGAATAGCGCCTTCAAAATCCTCCCTGGAAACCATTCCCAGGAAATTCCAGCCAGGAATGAATCTAAGAGTTTCCCACGTCGACAGTCATTTGCTTGCTATCGCGGAGCCTATCGTAGACCAGGATACTTACGCCCGGCTTGCCCCCAGGGAAGTGGCCTTCAAGCTGAAACGGGTTTTGATTTAATAAAATAATAACGCTGAAGGAAGGTTGGAATGTTTTCGCAAGAAAGTTTGGAAAAAATCATCAGGAACATGGTCCCACGTCCAGAGCTTTCCTGCGAAAACATTTATCAATCGTCTTTCGGCATGTGCATCCCTTTTAGGAGAACAGGAACATGCCTTTAAACAAGGAAGAAAAAACAACAATCATTTCAGATTATAAACTGCATGAGACCGATACCGGTTCATCGGAAGTGCAAATCGCACTTTTGTCAAAACGTATCACGGATCTCACGGAACATTTTAAAACCCACGGGAAGGATCATCATTCCCGAAGGGGTTTATTAAAACTCGTCAGCCAAAGGCGTAAATTGCTCGATCATTTAAAAGAAGAAAACAGCGAACGGTACCAAACCATTATTACGCAATTAGGCATTAGACGATAACCAGAGTATTGGAGAAAATTAATGGAAAAAGTAGAAATAGATATTGATGGAAAGAAAATAAGCCTGGAAGCCGGAGATCTGGCAAAACAGGCCGGCGGTACAGTAATTGCCCGTCTGGGGGATACCATGGTTTTAGTCGCCGCCACCATGGCCAGCAAACCGAGAGAAGGGGTCGATTTTTTCCCTTTGACGGTGGACTACAGAGAAAAGACTTACGCCGCCGGGAAAATCCCCGGCAGCTTTTTCAAAAGAGAAGCCCGACCGGGCGAATTGGAAACGCTCACCTGCCGGTTGATCGACCGCCCCATCCGGCCTCTGTTCGAAGACGGATTCATGAATGAAACCCAGGTCATCTGCATGGTCATTTCCCATGACCAGGAAAACCCCGCAGATGTCGTGGCCTTAACGGGGGCATCCGCCGCGCTGCTTATCTCAGACATTCCCTTTAAAAACCCGATCGCGGGTGCAAGAATCGGGCGCATCGAAGGGGATTTCGTGTTCAACCCGACCTACGAGGAAAGCGCTAAAAGCGATCTCAACCTGCTCATGGCAGGAACGTCTGACGGGATCGTCATGGTGGAAGCAGGCGCCAATGAATTGAGCGAAGAAATCATGATGAACGCCCTCGAATTCGGGCACGATCGGATCAAACAAATCATCGAAGTTCAAAAACAATTGCACGGCCTGATCAGCAAGGAAAAAGCGGTCGTCGAAAAACAGGAAATCGATGCAGACCTCGCGAAAAAAGCCACCGACCTGGTCCGCGGCCAACTGGTATCCGCAATGGATATCCCCGGAAAACAGGAGCGCACCGAGGCGGTCAAAGCCCTGCGTGAAACTCTGGAGACCGAGTTAAACCCTGAAGGCGACGGAGACTTAAAAGGCGTCCTCGGCAATCTGTTCCACGACATAGAGAAAGAAGTGGTGCGCACTCTGATTCTGGATAAAAATTATCGTGTCGATGGCCGCGGCCTTGCCGATGTCCGGCCCATCACCATTCAAACCGGTTACCTGCCCAGAGCGCACGGGTCGTCTGTATTCACCCGCGGGGAAACCCAGGCTCTGGTCACCACCACGCTTGGCACCTCCGTCGACGAGCAACGAATGGACAGCCTGGAGTTTAAAGGAACAAAATCTTTCCTGCTGCATTATAATTTCCCGGCTTTCTGTACTGGCGAGGTAAAATTCATGGCCGGACCGGGGAGACGGGAAATCGGACACGGCATGTTGGCGGAACGGTCATTGATTCCCATTCTGCCCTCCAAAGATGACTTCCCATACACCATCCGCATCGTTTCCGAAATTCTGGAATCCAACGGGTCCTCTTCGATGGCATCGGTTTGTGGCGGCGCACTCTCCTTAATGGATGCAGGTGTCCCCATCAAGGCTCCGGTGGCGGGTATTGCCATGGGGTTGATAAAAGAAGGCGACCGCTCCGCGATCCTTTCCGATATCTTAGGCTCTGAAGATCACCTGGGAGATATGGATTTTAAGGTAGCGGGAACGCGCGAGGGTATCACCGCCCTGCAAATGGATATTAAAATCGGTGGCCTCGACAAGGAACTCATGGGCCGCGCTTTGGAACAGGCAAAGGAAGGACGTTTGCACATATTGGGTGAAATGGAAAAAGCCCTCTCGACACCCAGAGAAGAGATGTCGGTGTATGCACCGCGAATCGTCACTCTCAAAGTTCCCAAGGATAAAATCCGCGACATCATCGGAGCGGGAGGCAAAGTGATTCGAGGAATAATTGAACAAACCGGCGTCAGCATCGATATCAACGACGATGGCATCGTTTCTATCGCATCCACCGACAAGAAAGCTTCGCAGGCGGCGATTGACATCGTTCAAAGCCTGATCCAGGAAGTGGAGGTCGGCAAAATCTACCTCGGGAAGGTCAAGAAGATTGTTGATTTTGGGGCCTTTGTCGAAATCCTTCCCGGCACCGACGGGCTCGTCCACATCTCTCAGGTTTGCGACCGGCGCATCAAGAGCGTGACCGATGAAATCCAGGAAGGCGATGAGATCAAAGTCAAAGTGATCGACGTCGATTCCCAGGGCAAGGTCAAACTCAGCAGGAAGGAAGCTTTAAGAGAAGAGGCGGCGGGAGTATCGTAAAGGGCCATTTTCATAAGGTTTTCGCCTGCAAAGGTTAGCTTTGACTTTGAATACTACCAGACACTCCTGGCTGGATGATTAAATTGTCCAGCCAGGAGACCAAATTTTAACACCAGCCGGAGTTGAGAAATCCGAATTCCGTTAATTCCTGCACAAAAAAACTCCTCCTCACCTAAATTTTTTACCCCTCCCGCCCATTAAAACCGGGTCATCCAAAACTTTTCAATTGCCAGACGATTGACTTTCCACATCAAATAACCCCAATAAAACCAAATTTTTCAAACTTTTTTTAAATAAACGCTCTATTTTTGGTATAATTTTAAAGATTTACATTTATCGTTACAAATATTCTTAAAAGGGCCTTGCCATAAATTTAACAATTCGTGTTATCCGATAAATTCGGAATAGAGATTTTATGAAAAAGCTACCAGAGTTTCTATTGATGAACAGTGTCCCCACCATGGATTTGTTAAAATCTCGTGTCCTTGTTCCCTCAAAATGCAAGCGTAAACCTCCCTTGCTATTTTTCATTCACCCCTTTCATCTCATCAACAAAAGATTCCGGAACAATACACCGACCACGAAACCGTTTTCACGAAGAGTCGATCGGGTGATAACAGACGGACCGACAATGCGTTCCATTTATACAGGGTCTTTTAACGAGAGACTGTCGTGAACTTAAACCGTTTGGCAATTCCTCTATTATGTGGAGTAACAACTGCCTTTCTTGGGGCAATTGTCCTGGTCGGCTGGAATTTAAATGTCCCCGCTCTTGTGCAGGTCCACCCCTCGTTTGCTCCCATGCAGTTCAATACAGCCCTAGGTTTTTTGCTTTGCGGATTGGGGCTGTATTTTTTAAGTTTCGGGAAATTTGGTTTAAGCAAAGTTCTTGGAAGTCTCGCGGTATTAATGGGTGCACTGACCCTAATAGAATACGGGTTCGAGATCGACCTTGGCATAGACCAGATTTTTATGGACCATCACATCACGACAAAAACCTCCCATCCAGGGCGAATGGCTCCCATCACCTCCCTTTGTTTTTTCTTAACCGGTCTCATCCTCCTCAGCCTGGCAAGCCCAGTTAAAGCAACAAAAAAAATGGTTTTTGCTGCCATTTCTACCATGATAATCCTGGTCGTAAGTTCCAGCGCATTTCTGGGTTATATGGTTCGTTTAGAAACGACTTATAGTTGGGGCAACCTGACCCGAATGGCCTTGCATACCAGTGTGGGTTTTATATTTCTTGCAAGCGGTTTCACGTTCCGCATTTGGCAATTGGGGGAAAAGGTCTTCAGGAAGTTTCGCCTCTTCCCCCCCCTGCTGGCCAGTTCGGCGGTGTTTTTACTGGCAATCTCTATATCCGCTGCACAATATTTAAAAGGACAGCAAAATATAAAACAGAAAATTCAAGTCAAAGCTGAGAACATAAAAACCACGCTGAAAGGACCTGTAAAACTCCAGACGAACGCCTTGATCAGAATGGCTAAACGCTTTGACGGGCATGGTGACACTTTACAAACGGTTTGGGAAGAAGACGCAAAAAATTATTTAGATGGTTTCAACAACTTATTGGACATCAAGTTTGTCGGTCCGGATTATCTCGACCGCTGGGTCGTTTCTCCTGAAAAGCGTCTCCCGGAGGTCAATTTCAATTCATCTAATGAACAAATAAATTTAAAAGAATATGAAAAATCCAGAGAAACCAAAAACGTTTGGTTCACCAAATCCTTCGATATTGCACAAGGAGTCAGAGGAACCCAGGCGATCATCCCCGTATTTTCAAAAGATAAGTTTCTGGGTCTCATCGTTGCAAGTTTTAATATAAATCATCTTTTAAATGACATATTGGAAGGGCAGCATATCCAGGAGTTTTCTTTAAAAATATATGAAAATGACAAAGAGATATTTAAACTTGGAGCACCCAGTGAACAATTACAAGACAGGTGGGACCATTTGGAAGAAGTGAAAATTTTTAATATTCACTGGTTATTGCATCTTAGGCCCACACAAGAATGGGTTTCAAAAGAAAAATCATATTTCGCTCTGGTCTTACTTTTTGCAGGATTATTCATCGGTTGCCTTTTCGGTTCCACAATTTATTTTTTCCAGCGAGCCGAGATTGAGGCGGAAAAAAATCTTGCTGCGAGTAAAACCCGGAAAAAGGCGATAGTAAATAACGTCATCGATGGGATCATCACTCTTGATGAACGAGGGATCATCGATTCTTTCAACCCCGCCGCCGAACGCCTGTTTGGGTACGTCCCATCTGAGGTCATAGGACGAAATGTCAAACTATTGATGCCGGAACCTTACAGTAGTGAACACGACCAGTATTTAAAAAATTATATCGAAACCGGAGTTACAAAAATTATCGGCATTGGCCGGGAGGTCGTGGGCCTGCGGAAAGATGGATCGACCTTTCCTCTGGACCTCGGAATCAGCGAGATGTATCTGGGTGAGATCCGCATGTTCACTGGAATCGTTAGAGATATCACAGAGCGCAAAAAAAGTGAACGGGAGATGGGGGAATACACTCAAAGCCTAAAAAAGGCCAATGAAAAACTTTACACGTCGAATAAAGAGCTGGACGACTTCGCCTATATTGTCTCTCACGATCTAAAGGAACCTCTACGCGGAATTTACAATTACGCGACCTTTATCAAGGAAGATTATGAAAATAAATTAGACGATGAAGGACATGAGAAGTTGGATACTCTTGTCAGGCTCTCTCAGCGCATGGAAACATTGATCAACAGCATTCTCCAATACGCTCGGTTAGGGCGCAATGAATTAATGGTTAAGGCGGTCGATTTAAACAAATCCCTGGACGAAACCCTGGAGAACCTTGAGGTCACCCTTAAGGAATTCCATGTAGAAGTACGAATTCCCGAGCCTTTACCGAATATAGTTTGTGATGAAACCCTGGTTAAAGAAGTGTTCCAGAATTTGATCGCCAACGCCATCAAATACAACGACAAGGCTGAGAAGTGGGTCGAAATCGGTTCTAACACCATCGAATGTTCGTCCAACGGGAATGGGAAACCCACAGACAAAATGACTTCTTACGTTCTTTATGTAAAGGACAACGGCATAGGAATTCACGAAAAATATTTCGATTCCCTATTCCGGATATTCAAACGATTGAATGGGAGGAAAAAATTTGGAGATGGAACCGGCGCGGGAACGACGATCGTAAAAAAAATCATCGAAAAACACAATGGCAAAATCTGGTTGGAATCAACCCTTGGCAAGGGGACTACTTTTTACTTTACCCTGGAGAAAACGGAGCATGAACAACATCAAATCCAATAACTGGATCCTTATAGTGGAAGACAGCGATACGGACTATGAAGCCACTCTGCGGGCTTTTAAAAACTCTAAAATGGCCAACCCTATGAATCGTTGTGAAGACGGAGAAGAGGCTCTGGATTATCTTTTTAGAAGGAACCAGTTTTCCGACCCTCAAACCTCGCCCCGCCCGGAGATGATCATGCTGGATCTCAATCTTCCCGGAACCGACGGCAAGGAAGTGTTGGAGGAAATAAAAAAAGACCCCCACCTTAAAAGCATTCCGGTCATCATTCTCACAACTTCTTCTGATTCAACCGACATTAAAAAATGCTATGACGCAGGCGCCAATTCCTACATTGTTAAGCCCGTTGACCTGATAGGGTTTTTTGAGGCCATTAAAAAGCTCAAGAATTTCTGGTTCGAAGTCGCCCTTTTACCTGCAAAGGAATTTTAAAAATGAAAACCCAGCAAAGTTTGCTGAAAATCCTCATCGTAGACGACGGTATGGAAGACCGTCAGATTTACAAACGTCATTTAACAAAATCTTTTAACTCCAATTCTACAATTTTCGAATGTGAAACCGGGCAAGAGGGCATAAGATTGTGCAACGAAGAAAATCCGGATTGCATTCTTCTCGACTATTCCCTGCCCGATATGGACGGCCTGGAATTTCTCACGCTTCTTCGGGAAAGAGGATACCCCGGGGCGGTCATCATGCTCACCGGCCAGGGCAGCGAAGAAGTGGCCGTCGAGGCGATGAAAGGCGGTGCACTGGATTACCTGATCAAAAATGAACTTTCTACCCAAACCCTGCACACCACCATCCTAGAAGCAGTGAATCACAATGAAATGGATGAAGCCAAAAAATGGAAGACACAGGCCCTGATAGACCCGCTCACCCAAGTGCTAAACAGAAATGCTTACGACTTATCGATCGAACAAGTCATTCACGAGTATCGGCGTTATAAAGACCCCACCGTTCTCGTCATCGCGGATATCGATGATTTCAAAATGTACAACGATAATTTTGGACATAAAACCGGAGACCAGGTCTTGCGCTCGGTAGCCATCTCGATAAAAAACTCCATTCGGTCCTCGGACCTGGTTTTTCGTTACGGGGGGGAAGAGTTTGCCATCATTCTAAAAAAAGTTTCTATCGATCAGGCTAAAAAAGTGTGCGAAAAAATCCGCTCGGAAGTAGAGAATAGATTTTTCCCCGACAGGGTAAGAAAGCTGGATGTGACCATAAGTTTGGGAGCAACCGCCATCGAGGAAGATGATACCGAAGAGATGTTATTCAAGAGAGCGGACCAGGCCCTTTACACAGCCAAGTCCAATGGAAGAAACCGTATGGAAGTTGTGATGGCTTAAGTCACCGGATGTTCAAAGACCTGCGCTCACCGGATCCCTTAAAAGGAAATTTTCCAATCCTTGAGACCATCGAGAGTCTGGAAATGGGTAAGATCAAAATGAATCGGTGTGATGGAAATATGGTTTTTTGAAATCATGACACAATCGGTCCCCTCCTCCACATCATCGAGCCGCATTTCTCCCGCCAGCCAGTAATAGGTGTTGTTGCGCGGATCCGTCCGCTTATCGAAAGTTTCAATGACCCGCGATTTTCCCTGGCGTGTGATCGACACTCCGGCAATCTCGTTTCTGGGAACGGCGGGAACGTTGATGTTTAAGGAAACCCCTTCCGGCAGTCCCTTTTTCATCACCTGAGGCACAAATTTGCGGGCAAATTCCGCGGCGGTGGAAAAATCCGGGTTATCGTACGTATTCAGAGAAACCGCGATCGCCGGAAGCCCCATGATCGCCGCTTCCGTAGCCGCAGAGACCGTCCCGGAATAGATGGCGCAGGTGCCCAGATTCCCCCCCAGATTGACTCCCGAGATCACCAGTTCCGGAGGATCGTCGAGAAGAACCGTCACTGCGATTTTAATGCAGTCCGCCGGCGTGCCGTTGACCGCGTACCCAATAAGCTCGCCATTTTCGACTACTTTTCGGGTTTTGAGAGGGTTCGACAAAGAAATGGCGTGTCCTACGGCGCTTTGCTCTGTCTCAGGAGCGACCACCACCACATCGGCAATTTTAGCGATTTCCGCCCGCAGGGCCTGAAGCCCCGGAGCGGTGAATCCGTCGTCATTGGAAAGTAAAATCATTAAAAAACCCCCGCTGGCGGGGGAAGAAAGCGGGGTCTACGAAACCTGGTTCACACCTCCTGCAAGGAGAGCGAACCTGCCCGTAAACCACTTAAGAGCCTCCGGGTTAAAGAGAAAGAATGGCTTCTCAAAAACCCATCGCCCTGAATTTTGGGTCCAGCCGTACGCTGGTTAGTTTTGTTTCTCAAAATACTCCAGAGAGCCTTTAGGATCGGGCTTCATACCGCCCTCGCCTTCTTTCCAGTTCGCCGGGCAGACTTCCCCATTTTTTTCATGGTATTGCAGGGCATCGACCATTCGCAAGGCTTCGTCGATGTTTCTTCCGAGCGGCAGGTTATTGACCAGTTGATGCTGAACGATTCCATCCTTGTCGATCAAAAACAGGCCTCTAAAAGCCACACCAAAATCAGCCAGAACGTCGTAATCCTTGCTGATCTGCTTGGTCACATCCCCCACCAGCGGATAATTGATCGCCCCCAGGCCGCCTTTTTTGCGGTCGGTGTTTCTCCACGCTAAATGAGAAAACTTGCTGTCTATGGAAACGCCGATCACTTCTGTATTGCGCTTTTTAAAATCGTCGGTTTTAGTGCTGAAAGCAATGATCTCCGTCGGGCAGACAAAGGTGAAATCCAGGGGATAGAAAAACAAAATCACATATTTACCTTTGTAATCCGACAGTTTGATCTGCTTGAAACTTCCATCGGGCATGACCGCATCGGCAGTAAAATCAGGTGCGGGCTTGGCTACTAAATTGGACATATGAATCACTCCTAAATGAAAGAAATTTTTTTGAAGGGGTATAATCTATCATAAAAATCTCCCCCTGTTCAAATCAGATCGTTCTCAAATCAAGCTCCAGGGGAAATAAGTGAAACAATCTGTTTTGAAGGACTTAGCCGATAAAGGCGAAACCATGCCATTGCTTGACAGGCCAAGTACCGCTAACTAGAATGAATGAAGCCCGTTGATTGCCGGGGGAAGCTGAAAATCCCCCTGATATCAAGAGCCATTTCGGCAACTTCCAATTCAGGATAAAAAATGGATTCTCCAGCAGTCCGGAAAAGACTGACTTTCGCTATAATTCTGACGTTTCTGGTGTTATGCGCGGAAGCCATCGGCGGCATCCTGGCCAACAGCCTGGCCTTGATCAGCGATGCGGCTCACATGTTCGGCGATGTCTTCGCCCTTTGTCTCAGTCTGTTCGCCCTTAAAATCGCCCACAGTCCCTCCACCAATACCAAAACATTTGGCCTTCACAGAGTCGAGATTTTCGCGGCTTTCATCAACGGCGTCCTGCTTTTCCTCATGGCCGGATGGATCGTGTATGAATCCATCGAGCGCTTTCAGAATCCCCAGGCCGTGGACAGCCTGACCGTTATCATCATCGCCACCATCGGCTTAGCCACCAATTGTGGCGTCCTGTACTTTTTCAGGGACCCCGCCATGCACAGCCATGATCTCAATATGAAGAGCGCGTTTTTCCATGTACTGGGAGACATGTTGGCGTCCATTGGAGTCATCGTCGGCGCCGTCACTATGATGTTCACCGGATGGTATATCATCGACCCTGTTCTGAGCGTGGGGATCGCCCTGATTCTCGTCTGGGGAGCCAAGACCGTTCTGGCCGATTCCCTGCACATTCTGCTTGAAGGAGTTCCCAAGGGAATTTGCGTCGCTGAAGTGGAACGCGAATTGACTGCGATTCCGGCCATCCGGGAAATTCACGAATTGCATATCTGGTCGATTTGTTCCAACATCTATGCGCTCAGCACCCATGCTCTGGTGAACGACCAAAAGGTCAACCAGGTCGAATCAGTATTAACCGAAATCCAGGAACTGTTGAAAAATAAATTCAACATCACCCATTCAACCGTGCAATTCGAATCGCGCCCCTGTCAGGAAGGCGAGGTTCTTTGCGAAATAAACCACTGATACGATGAAAATCCTTTTTCTGGGAACGGGTACCTCCACAGGGGTTCCCTCCATGTGTTGCAACTGCGAGGTTTGCCGGTCAAGCGACACTAAAAACAAGCGGCTCAGGGCATCCGTCCTGGTCAGCAACAACGGACACAATATCCTGATCGATACGTCCACCGACCTCAGGCAACAATGTCTCGCCCACGGAATTCAGCACATAAACAGCGTCCTCTACACCCATCATCACGCTGACCACGTGCACGGCATCGACGAATTGCGCAGTTTCAATTTTTTTAACAAAACCATCATCCCCTGCTATGGGAACGAACCCACCGTCGAGGAATTGAAAAAGAATTTCAGCTATATTTTCAAGGGGACCAAACAGATTGGCGGAGGCATCCCGCAACTGGAGCTTCATACCATCAATGAAGCGCCCTTCTTTTTAGGAGAGATGTCGATTCAACCCTTGGAAATAATCCACGGAAGATTGAATATCGCCGGATACAAAATTGAAAACGCCGCCTACATCACCGATTGCAGTGAAATTCCTGAAAAAACACAACAAAAATTGTATGGGCTGGATGTCCTGATATTAAATGCCCTGGGCTATGCCCCCCACCCCACCCACTTTAATTTACCGCAGGCCCTGGCCGCTATCGAAACCTTAAAACCCAAACGCGCCATTTTGACCCACATCAACCACAAATTCGACCATTCCCAGGTTTCCAAAGACCTTCCCGAAAATGTGGAACTGGCCTATGACGGGCTAACTGTTGAAGTTTAGCTACTAGAAATACTGGCAAAAACTGAAACTTTGAAAAAAATTGCCACACAATTCACGCGATCAATTTAGATCCTTTCCAGCCAAATACTATCACTGCACATACAACGCAGTTCACTATTTCATTGAAGTATGCTCCACAGTTTCCTTTGCGCTCAGCAGGCAATCGGTTACGAGTGTATCAATTAGTTCTTTCTCTGATCGTATTTTAACTCTGCTTAAGGAACCGCAAAGTGATAGAGAGCAAATACCATGTGCTCCCGCCCATAAAATTCTAGCAGTATTATATGCTTTATCAGCATTATTGTTTAAAACTGGAAGTAACGCCTCTTCTATCGTCAAAAAGATCGCTTCAATCTTTTTTTCATAAAATGAAGGAATAATAAATTCGTCGTCATAATGATACTCAAAAAGTGCGCTCCAAAAATGAGGGTTGGTCTTGTGAAAATTAATATATGAATATACTAATTCATTAATTATAGCTTCTGGTTTATTTTCTCTTTTTACTTTTTTTAGCCTTTTGTGTAAATCACCAAGGGTATGGGCATTGACGTGAATAACAATATCATCTATCCCCTTCAAAACCTTATATACCATGCCCACAGCGCATTCCGCCCTTTTTGCAATTTCTCTAACGTTAAGAGCTGACAAGCCTTGGTCGGCAACAATATTTTTTGCCACAACAATAATTTTTTCTTTAAGATTCTCTTGATTGTGGACAAAGCCGGCTTTCATTCATACCTCTCTTTATTATTGTTTTTTAAAGAATAACCTGTTTTTTTCGAAAATTGAAGATTTTTCTTGAACATTGTTCACGCCCATGCTATCTTTACACCATGAACGTTGTTCACAATCTTTTCAACCTGTGCGCAGCGTACAGTTTTTTATCGGGTCGAATTCAATTACAAAGGAGGAAAACACAATGCAAACACACAAGTTCATATCACTACTGCTGGCAGGATTACTCCTAACAACGCAGTCCGCATTTGCTGGACACAGTCTAGAGCACAGCGTCCAGGGCTCTAAACATGCTTCGCAAGCAGTGGCGCATTCCGTAGTGGGTGCGGCAAAACTAAGCAGCGGGATTGTGGCCGTTCCACTTATGGCCGTTGGAGAAGTGGGAAAGGCGGCCGGAAGTGTTGGCGATGAAATGTGGGACGCGGCAAACACACCCTTGCCTATTTCAGATGAAACGGTAACAGCAGGGCCTCCGCCTTCGGTGCCGTCTGATGAAACGGTAAAAGTCGATCTATCCGTGTCAGCTCAGGGGGAATAATTTTGCGCATGAACATTGCTCACATCCATGCTATCGCTAGATCGTGAACAATGTTCATGTCTTTATTGACATATATACATGATATAATCTACAATCTCGGTTAAATCCATACAAATACGAGGAAAATACGATGGAAACACGCAAATACATTTTACTATTGCTGGCAGGCTTGTTCCTAACAACGCAGTCCGCATTTGCTTTAGATAGTTTAGGGCATAGCGTTCAAGGGTCTAAACATGGCTCAAAAGCGGCGGCACATTCGGCCGTAGGCGCAGCAAAGATAACAAGCGGCATTGTGGCAGTTCCACTGAAGGCCGTTGGAGAAGTGGGAAAGGCGGCCGGAAGTGTAGGCGATGAAATATGGGACGCGGCGAACACACCCCTGCCTATTTCAGATGAAACGGTAACAGCAGGGCCTCCGCCTTCGGTACCGTCTGATGAAACGGTAAAAGCAGGGCCACCACCTTCAGCTCCGGAGAAATAATTGTGCAAATAATATCTTTATTCGTCAGCGTTCTTTTGCTTTTCCTTTCATCTCCTGTTTTTGCAGGTAGTATGAGCACGAGTGTTTCTAGTCCCGTCAATTTCAACCGGAACTGTCCTAAAGTTAGTTGAAATTGCAACAGACCTCACCTGCGTATTAATGGTTTTGCGTGAAACCACAATCAAACGTAAGGAGGCCATATCATGAAAAAGATATTAAAAAAGGGAAGAATAAGCAAAGCAAAAAATCGTGTTCCTATTAACCAAGAGCTTTTAGAACAAGAGTGGAATAGGGAAAGCCGTCTAGCAATGATTCAGATGCTGATTCCCTTGGGATTGGCGGCGGTTGAGGAGGAGTTGCTATCGGAAGTAACCCAGATAGCGGGAGAGAGATACACTCGTACCAACCCTGGTTTTAAGAGGTGGGGTCGCAATGCCGGATCAGTTTATCTTGGAGACCAGAAGATTTCTATCCAGGTACCGCGTGTCCGAGATGTAGTTAACAGCAAAGAAGTTTCTCTTGCTTCTTATCGAGAGTTGCAAAACGCTCGGAGGATTGACGAGGCGGTATTCAGTCGGGTGATCAACGGGATCAGTTCCCGCAAATACGGGAAGGCCGTGCAGGAAGTTCCCGAGACGTTTGGGATCAAGAAAAGTAGCATCTCCCGTAAATTCATAAGAACCTCGGCGGCTAAGCTCAGGCAATGCTTGGAGCGGGATTTAAGCAGCCATGACATCCTTGCCATATTTATTGACGGCAAAAGTTTTGCGGACAACCAAATCGTCATCGCCTTGGGAATCACGCTGGAAGGGAAAAAGATTATATTGGGATTCATCGAGTCCAGCACGGAGAATAAAAGAGTATGCCGGGATTTTCTCAACGGTCTCATGGATAGAGGGTTGAACATGGAGCAGGAAATTCTGTTTGTCATCGACGGGGCCAGAGGGCTTTATAAAGGGATCAAGGGCGTGCTTTCGGAGAAGGCGGTGATCCAGCGTTGCCAGTGGCACAAGCGGGAGAACGTGGTGGGTTATGTGGAAAAAAAGCTCCAGCCCCACTTCCGCCGGAAACTGCAAGCCGCTTATGAACAGCCCACCTATGAGGCGGCGAAGAAGCGGCTGGGACAGGTCAGAAAGGAACTGGCCCTGATCAACCAGTCAGCGGTAAACAGTTTGGAAGAAGGGTTGGAGGAGACCTTGACTCTACATCGATTAGGGTTGTTCAAACAGCTCGGCGAAAGTTTCAAGACGACCAACTGCATTGAAAATATCATGCGCCAGGTCGGTATTTACACGGACCGGATCGGTTATTGGAAAAACAGCGACCAGAGGCAACGATGGGTGGGGACGGCTCTCGGGGAAATCGAGCCCGGTTTAAGGAAAGTAAAAGGATATCTCCATCTCAAGGAACTCAGGGAAGCTATGAAAACCTATACCTCTAAAAATAAGGTGTCGAATGCGGCGTGAAGAATCGATCATTAACCACTCATTTTTTAGCAGAATAATTGATATAATTTTTTGGATTCCAAATACTAAATTTGATTTAGGAGAGTCGCATGCAATCTAGAAACTTTAAAGCTGTTTGTTTGCTCACCGTTTTGTTTAGCTTGGCCGCCATGAATGCCTGGGCTGTTCAGGGTCAATGGGGGGCATTCATTTACCTATTCCCAAAACCCAACGCAGTTATTGACGACTCTGCGGCCCTTGCTCCACTCGCGGAAAAAATTTTACAAGCGTCCTCGGGGTTTTCCAATGACTTCACCCCGCAAAAGGGCAGAACCGATACCGTCCAGTTCATCCACGTAACCGATTATTCGCTGAATGGCAATCCGGTTTCGGACAAACCGACCGGGCTAATCCGTGTCGAGTCCACCGACAGGAAAGTTCTGGATCAGTACGTTGAGACGCTTGCGCAAGCGGTGAAGGATTATTTCCGGTTGGAAACACGGTTCGCCGTGACCCGGCAGTTGAACTACACCGACGCGGCGACGCTCAAGCGCCTTAAGGACAACGCGCCGAAACGGGGCTCCGGGACAGAACAACCCTACGCCGTAGTGTTTCCGCTATCCAAAACCCAAGCCTGGTGGGCGCTCACCCAGGAAAAACGCCAGGACTATTTCCTTGGTCATAACGCAGTTGGCTTCAAACACATTAAAAGCATCTTTCGCAAGCTTTATCATTCGCGATTTGTCGATCCGGAACAGGACTTCATGACCTACTTCGAGTATGCTGACGCCGACGCGGGGAAGTTCGACGCCCTGCTGTCCGGCCTCCGCGACAAAACCCTCAACCCGGAATGGAGCTATGTCGAGGAGAAGCCGATCGTCTATGGCAAGCGGACCGCCACTCCGGCAGAGATGCTGAAGCCCTAAAGTTCGTCAGAAATGTAAAGCTTTCCTGTTCCAAGTTATCTTTAGGAATTTGAGCGAGGCTTTTTTGCCTGTATAAAATTATGGAGGAAGCGCGATTGGGATTGGTCAAAGGTATCAAATACGTGGTGGGGGATTGTTCAATTTCAACTAAAAAAGGGATTGACCC